>NZ_CP162102.1:2171944-2482222 GCF_042466665.1 Peterkaempfera podocarpi | reverse complement strand
TCGCCGAGGCGGCGGAGGCACTGCCCGCAGCGGCTGCTGCGGTGGTGCCCGGACCGCTCTGCGGCACCACCAGCGCCAGGGTCGCGGCGGCCGCGACGGCGGTGGTGGAGGCGCCGGTGATCAGTATGTTGCGTCGGGACAGGGTGCGGGGCATGCGGTGGGTCCTCTTCGTTCGGGGTCCGGCCACCGGAGCCGGGCACGGGTGTGCCCTGGCATCCACAGGGGTGGCCGGCGCACCAGGAGGGGATCCATGGGTGCGAGCGGGGACGCCGGGCGGAGGCCGCGGCGCCGTGCGACCCGGTCATTCTTGGCAGGCCGTGGAATTCCGGGCAAACAGCCCCGCTACGAGGCCCGGTAGTAGCCCGCCCGTGCCGGACCCGGCCCCACCCGGGCCCGCAGACCGCCCGCCGCAGACGGCCGACCCCCGCCGTCCCGCCTGGCAGAGGCCGGGAGCACCCCCGCGGCTCCCGGCCCCCGCCCGCGCCCCCGCGCGGCTACTACCCGCCGTCGTACCCTCGCCGGGCCCTGTGGGAGGCGTCACAGCCCAACCGGGATGGGGTCGCCACCCGTGGCCGTCCCCGTACGCTCCGCGTCCACCCCGGCCTGCGGCCTGGCCTCCGGCCCGATGCTCAGTACGGGTGCGTCACCGCCGCACACCCCGGGGCAGCGCGGGCGGCGCCCCGGGCGGGTCGGTCCCTCAGTCGGGCAGCATCAGATTGAGGTCGCCGAACTCGTGCCACAGATACCGGCCCCGCAGCGCCTCCGCGTAGCAGGAGTCCACCAGTCCGCGCCCGGCCACGGCCTCCAGCATCAGCAGATGGGAGGCGCGGGGCTCATGGAGGCCGGTGAGCAGCCCGTCCACCGCCCGCACCCCGCGCTCCGGGGTGACCACCAGATCGGTCCAGCCCTCCGCCGCCCGCACCAGGCCGGTCCCGTCCACCGCCGACTCCAGCGCCCGTACGGCGGTGGTGCCCACCGCCACCACCCGGCCGCCGTGCCGCCGCGCCGAGTTCACCAGCCGGGCGGTGGCTTCGGGCACGGAGAACCGCTCCGGGTACGGCGGCTCGTGCGACTCGCCCGAGGCGACCCCGGTGTGCAGGGTGATCGGTGCGACCTGGACGCCCCGGCTCACCAGCGCCGTCACCATCCGGTCGGTGAACGGCCGGGCCGCGCTCGGCATCTCGGCGGAGGCCGCGGCGGGAATTCCCCCGGCCGACTCGGCGCCCTGCGCGAAGACCGTCTGGTAGGCGGCCAGCGGACGGTCCCGGTCGGTGTAGCGGTAGCGGACGGGACGGCCGTGGCGGCGCAGATGGGCCAGCGCGTCCCGCTCGGAGAAGCGCGCCAGCCACAACCGGTCCGCCCCCGCGGCCACCGGCTGCTCCAGCACCAGCCGCGCCCCGCCCGTCACGGCCACCACGGCCCCCGCAGGACCGCCCGGCCGGGGCAGGGTGCTGCCCGCGCCGTCGGGGGTGCGCAGCTCCACCGTCCAGCGGCCGTCGTCCTGCGCGGTGGAGAAGTGCACCACCACCGGCCGGCCGTCCAGGGTGCCGTCCAGCGAGGCCGGTGCCGTCGCCGAGACATTGACCAGCAGGACGTCCCCGGGCCGCAGCAGCCCCGGCAGCTCACGGAAGCCGTGGTGCGAGACCGCGCCCGTGGCCCGCCGGCCCACCAGCAGCCGTACATCGTCGCGGCCCGTGCCGCGTTCCTCGGGTGGCGACGGTGCCTCCAGCTCCGGAGGCAGCAGGAAGTCGTGCTCCGCGCCGCCGGACCGCGGCGGCCTGGGTCGGCGCGGCCGCTGTGCGGCTCCCTCCGGCCGTGCGGTTCCCTCCGGCCGCGGGGCGACCGCGGCCCCGGCGTGCCTCATCGCCGGGCCCCGGCCGGGGCGAGCAGCGCCGCCGCGGTGTAGCGGCCGCTGGCCGGCCGCCGGTCCAGCAGCGCCAGGAACGCCGGTGCCACCGCTTCCGGCAGCGCCCGGCCGCCCAGGTCGGTGTCCTGCGGGACGGCGGCCGTGTACAGCTCCGTCAGCATGTCGCCCGGGTCCACGGCCCAGACCCGCAGTCCGGGCTCCTCCGCCGCCAGTACCGCGGAGAGCTGGTCCAGGGCGGCCTTGGCGGCCCCGTAGCCGCCCCAGGTGGGATAGGCCTCCACGGCGGCGTCCGAACTGACGCAGACCACCGCGCCCGCCTCCGAGCGGCGCAGCAGCGGCAGCGCCTGCTGCACCAGCGCCAGCGGGGCGGTGACATTGACCTCCAGCGCCTGCCGGAAACCCTCCAGCGGCTGGTCGGCGAGGGGTACCAGGGGCTCCGCGCCCAGGACGGAGGCGTTGTTCACCAGCAGGTCCACCCCGCCCAGCGCGGTGGCGGCCTCCAGCAGCGCGGCGCGATGCCGCGCGTCGGCGACGTCCCCGGGCAGTGCCGCCACGGCTGTCCACTCCGCCAGCTCCTTGGCCACCTCGGCCAGCGCCTCCCCGCCCCGGGCGTCGAGCACCAGCGACCAGCCGCGGCGGGCCAGCGCCCGGGCGAGTGCCAGGCCCAGCCCGCGTGAGGCACCGGTGATGACTGCAACAGACATGTCCGCTCCCCGTCCTGCGTGCCCCGTGGGCGGGGCACTGCGACGGTCCTGACGCTAGGCGGGGGTCGGGCCGGGCTGCCTCGGTCGGGGGCAGCGGTCCGGGCCTGCCGTTGGCCCTAGGACCACAGGCCCAGGACTGCCGTCCGGGAGCCCGATGCCCGTCCGGCGGCCCGGCGGTACGGTGGCGGCATGCCGACACCACCACCGGCCGGTGTGCAGCCGGAACCCGCGCACGGCTGCGGCTGCCGGACGGCGGACCCCTGCCTGGCCGGTATCGAGGCGATCAGCGGTGCGGTCCTCGCGATGAGCCGCCATCTGGAGGTCCGCGAGGTGCTGCGGCGCATCACCGTCTCGGCCCGCACGCTGCTGGACGCCGAGTACGCCGCCCTGGGGGTGCCCGACGACCACGGCGGTTTCGCCCAGTTCGTGGTGGACGGGGTGAGCGACGAGCAGTGGCGGGCCATCGGGCCGCTGCCGCGCCAGCACGGGGTGCTGGCGGCGATGCTGCACGAGGCCGTGCCGCAGCGGCTGACGGACGTCCGCCGCGATCCCCGCTTCGGCGGCTGGCCTGAGGCCCACCCCGAGCTGACCGACTTCCTCGGGCTGCCGATCGTCGACGGCGAGGAGATCCTCGGCGCGATCTTCCTGGCCAACAAGCGCGGTCCGGGCGGCTTCACCGACCACGACGAGGAGCTGGTCCGGATCCTGGCCGCGCACGCCGCCCTCGCGCTGACCAACGCCCGGCTGTACGAGCGCAGCCGCGAACTCACCCTGGCCGGCGAGCGCACCCGGATCGCGCACGAGCTGCATGACGCCGTGTCGCAGAAGCTGTTCTCGCTGCGGCTCACCGCCCAGGCCGCCGCCGCGCTGGTCGACCGCGATCCGGCCCGCGCCCGGGCCGAGCTGGCCGAGGTGTCCCGGCTGGCGGCGGAGGCCGCCGACGAGCTGCGTGCCGTGGTGGTGGAGCTGCGGCCGGCCGCGCTGGACGAGGACGGGCTGCCCGCCACCCTCGCCTCCCAGGTGGAGGTGCTGAACCGGGCCCACTCCGCCCGTGTCGCCTTCACCGCGGACGGCGTACGGGCGCTGCCCGCGGCCCAGGAGGAGGCGGTGCTGCGGGTCGCCCAGGAGGCGCTGCACAATGCGCTGCGCCATGCCCATGCGGCCACCGTCACGGTGGAGCTGCGCGGTACGGCCGCGCGGGGCGCGGTGCTGCGGGTGGTGGACGACGGCCGGGGCTTCGACCCGGCGTCGGTCCGCCGGGCGGGCCGCCATCTGGGCCTGGTCTCGATGCGCGAGCGCGCCGCCGCGGTGGGCGGCTCACTGACGGTGGAGTCGGCACCCGGCAAGGGGGCCGTGGTGGAGATGGAGGTGCCCGGTGGCTGAGACCGGGGCGGCCCGCGCGCGGATCCGGGTGCTGCTGGTGGACGACCACCAGGTGGTGCGCCGGGGTCTGCGGACCTTTCTGGAGGTGCAGGACGACATCGAGGTGGTGGGGGAGGCCGCGGACGGCGCGGAGGGCGTCGCCCGCGCCGAGGAGCTGTGCCCCGATGTGGTGCTGATGGACGTCAAGATGCCCGGCACCGACGGCATCCAGGCGCTGCAGCAGCTGCGGGAGCGGGGGAGTGCGGTGCGGGTGCTGATCGTCACCAGCTTCACCGAGCACCGCACCGTGGTGCCGGCGCTGCGGGCGGGTGCCGCCGGCTATGTGTACAAGGACGTGGACCCGGAGGCGCTGGCCGGGGCCATCCGCGCGGTGCACGCCGGGCATGTGCTGCTCCAGCCGGAGCTGGCGGGGGCGCTGCTCGCCGAGGACGGGCCGCGGCCGCCCCAGGGCCGGGGCGGCACGCTGACGGAGCGGGAGCAGGAGGTGCTGGGCCATATCGCCGACGGGCGGTCCAACCGGGAGATCGCCCGGTCGCTGCATCTGTCGGAGAAGACGGTGAAGACCCACGTCTCCAACATCCTGATGAAGCTGGACCTGGCGGACCGCACCCAGGCCGCCCTGTGGGCGGTGCGCAACGGGGTCGCGGAACGCCCCTGAACCCCGACCCCTACTCGCAGGTAACATGAGCCGCATGAGCGCCATCGACACCGCAGCACTCCCCGGGGACACCGAGTTCGACCGGGGCACCGCCGTCACCGGGGACCCCGGGGAGCCGGGCCGCTACCACGCAGACCTGGACGGCGGCTGGCGCATCGGCGGCGGCATCAACGGCGGCCTGCTGCTCGCCACCGCCGCCCGCGCCCTCTCCCATGAACTGGGCGCCGGCTCCGGGCACAGCGACCCGTACTCCATCAGCGGCTACTACCTCTCGGCGGCCCGTCCCGGCCCCGCCACCCTGCGCACCGAGGTGGTCCGCCGCGGTCGCACCGTCTCCAACGGCCAGGTCTCCCTCACCCAGGCCGCCCAGGACGGCACCGTGACCGAACGGCTGCGCGCCCTGGCCACCTACGGCGACCTGGACCGCCTCACGCAGGACGTCCGCACCTCGGCCGCCCCGCCGGAGATGCCCCCGCCGGACCGCTGCGTCGGCGCCGACCAGGCGCCCCCGGAGTTCCTCGCCCAGGCCGATCTGCTCCACCGTCTCGACCTGCGCCTGGACCCCGCCTGCGTGGGCTGGGCGCTCGGCGCCCCGTCCGGCAACGGGACGATCCGCGGCTGGCTGCGGCTGGCCGACGGCCGCCGGCCCGACCCGCTGGCGCTGCTGCTCGCCGTGGACGCACTGCCCCCGGTCACCTTCGATCTGGGCATGCTCGGCTGGACGCCCACCCTGGAGCTCACCGTGCACGTCCGCGCCAAGCCCGCGCCCGGCTGGCTGCTGGTCTCCCACAGCACCCGCAATGTGGCAGGCGGCTATCTGGAGGAGGACGCCGAGGTCTGGGACTCCGCCGGCCGGCTGGTCGCCCAGTCCCGGCAGCTCGCCGCCGTCCCGCGTCCCTGAGCCCGCGGGCCCGGGCGGCGGCGTCCGGGGCAGGCGGGCGGCCGGTCAGCGGCCGACCACCGACCTGCCTCCGTCCCGCCGCTCGGGCTTGAGCTCCACCTGGATGCGGTGCGTGGTGTCCCGGCCCGCCGATCCGCCCAGCTCCGCGGTCACCACGCCGATCCGCAGCCCGGCCCGTCCATTGCCGGTCAGATGCACCTGCACCGCGAACTCCAGGCTCACCTTCTCCACGGCGAACAGCAGCTCATGCCCGTCGCCGTCCAGACGCGCCTCCTCCAGCTCGCCGCGCACCTGCCGGATCACCTCCGCCAGCCCCACGAAGTCCTTGTCCGCCACAGTCGTAGCCACCCCCGGTCGACAATCCGATCGTGCACAACCCTACGGAGCGTACCGAGTCGTGCGTATGCTGTCCTGTCATGGCGGACGGAAACAGACGCACCGTCACTTCCCGCAGTGAGGACGGGAGTTGGCGAGTGCGCATCCTCGACGAGCGCGAGGCCGTGCTGGGCGCCGGGGTGCTGCTGGGCCGCGGCACCGTCCTGACCTGCGCCCATGTCGTGCCCCCAGACGGCCATGTGCTGGTCGACCGGGTCGACGCCGCCGGACGGCCGGTGCGCGCCCAGGTCATCGAAGGCTGCTGGATCCCCGAGGAGACCGACCGCTTCGACGACCCCGGCGGGGACGTGGCCCTGCTCGCCCTGGACACCCCCCAGCCGCAGGAGTGCGGAGCCACCCTGCACCGGGTGGTGCCCACCAGCGGCCGAGCCGTCAGCATGTGCGGCTATCCGCGGCGGTTCGACGGCGGCGTCTGGTTCCGGGCCGAGATCGCCGGCCGGGCCGGCCGCGACGGCCGGGTGCAGATGTTCCCCCGCACCCCGCAGGAGGTCGTCCGGCCCGGCTTCAGCGGCGCGGCGGTCACCGACAACGAGACCGGCCGGGTGATCGGCATCGTGGTCAACCGCTACCGCGACAGCGACGGCCTCTGCCTGTCGTACATGATCCCCACCGAGACCGTGCTGCGGCACCTGCCCCAGGTGCGCACCTGGGCGCACGGCCCCTCGGCGGTGGACGCGGCGCTGGTCCGCTCCGGCGACCAGGAGACCGGCGACTCCTCCTTCGCCGAGCGGCTGGCCCGCTGGCTGGACGGTGGCGGCCCGGCGGTGCGGATCAGCACGGTGCGGCCCGGCGACGAGGACCGCACCCGGGCGCTGCACCGCGCGATCATGCTGGCCGACCGGGAGCTGTCGGGCCGCGGCAGTGTCCGCCGCCCGGCTGCCGGATCCGCCGCGGTGCCCGCCGTCGGCAGCCTCGACCTCGCGGTGGACGCGGCCCGGCGCAGCGCCCACTCCATCGCCGCACAGCTCGCGGAGCGGCTCGGCCTGACGGCCGCCGCAGGTGGGCCCGCCGACCCGGGGGCGGCCCTCACCGACGCCCTGGACCGCATCCGCGGCGCCCAGGTGCCGCTCACCGTGGTCGTGGACGGAGTGGACGACGCCCCCGACCCCCCGGCCCTGCTCGACCTGCTCGCCACCCTCGCCGAACGCTCCTGCCGGCTGCTGCTGATCCTGCACGGCACCGGATCCGCCGAGCTGAACCGCGCCGTGCTGGAGATCGCCGCCAGGCCGCGGCTGGCCCGCCTCTCCGCGCTCCTGGACGACATCACCGGCCGCGCCCAGCAGCAACTGGCGGACCGCTGCGCCTGGATCGACACCGACGTCGGACGGGCCACCCGGGCGCTCACCCGCGCGCACACCCTCCGCAGCCACCTCGACCGGCTGGGCGCCACCCGCCCCGGCAGCACACCGCTCCCACCGCCGTCCCCGCCCGAACTGGACGCCATGGAGGGCACCGCCGAACAGGCCCTGGCCGGGGTGGAGGAGGCCATCGGCAGGCTCGACCGGCACATCGCCCGCTGCGAGGTGCTGCGCGGCCGGCTCCGCCCGTACCAGGCGATGCTCGCCGAGCGCGGCGCCGCGGAGCAGCCCGCCGTCGAAGCCCTCTACCGCCGCGCCCGCGACCTGCTCTGGCACCCGCCCTGCGACCCCGTGCAGGCCGAGGAGGCGGTGGACCGCTACACCGAGGCGGTACGGCGCTGGATCGGCGGCACCCCGGGGGAGGAGGCGCCATGAGCAGGCCCTGCGGCCGGGACGGCTGCGACGGGGTCATCACCGGCAGCGGCTACTGCGACGGCTGCGGACGCGCCGCGGCACCGGACCCGCCCGCCGCCCCCCGGCAGCCCGCACCGCAGCCCCCGCCGCGCCCGTCGCGGCTCTCCACCCCGGCCTCGTCCTCCTCCGAGGGAACGGGCCTGCCCCCGCTGCCGGTGGTGGAACTGCCCGACCCCTCCGTCCTGGTGATCAGCGACCCCGGCCCGCCGACCGGCGGCCGCCGGTGCGGCAAGGGCGGCTGCACCCGGCTGGTCGGAGTCGGCTACAAGGGACGGCGCGCCGCGGAGCGGGGCTTCTGCGGCCGCTGCGGCCACCCCTACGACTTCTCCCCGCGGCTGCGGCCCGGCGACGTACTGGACGACAAGTACCAGGTGATGGGCCCGCTGGCGCACGGCGGACTTGGCTGGATCTACCTGGCCCGCGACACCGTGCTGGACGACCGCCTGGTGGCGCTCAAGGGCGTGATCAACATCAATGACGCCGCCGCGCGGCGGGCGGCCGAGGAGGAACGCCGCCATCTGGTCGCGCTGGACCACCCCGACATCGTCCGGATCCACAGCTTTGTCACCCACCGCCCGCCCGGGGAGGTGCCCACCGACTACATCGTCATGGAGTTCGTCGGCGGCCGGACACTGCGCCAGCTCACCGACCCCGCGGAGCAGCGCTCGGCGCTCGGCGGCCGGCTCCGGCTGGAGCATGTCGTCGGCTACGGCTGCCGCATCCTCGACGCCCTGGAGCACCTGCACCGCCGCGGGCTCCTCTACTGCGACATGAAGCCCGACAATGTGATCCACCACGGCGACCGGGTGAAGGTGATCGACCTCGGGGCGGTGCGCAGGGCCGACGACCAGGACTCCGCACTGGTCACCACCGCCGGCTACGCCCCCGAGCCGCCGGAGGGCACCGCCCGGGGCTGGACCGCGGCCTCCGACCTGCACACCGTCGGAGTCACCCTGCGCGACCTGTCGCGTGCTGCCGAGCCGCGCGGGCAGGAGGCCGGCGCCATCTCCTTCCGCCGTGTCATCCAGCGAGCCACCCAGGCCGATCCACGGGCCCGCTTCGGCTCCGCCGCCCAGATGGCGTTGCAGCTGCGCGGCGTCCTGCGTGAACTGCGCCCCCCGGGCGCGGGCCAGGACCACCCGGAGCCCTCCGCCCTCTTCGCCCCCGGCGCCACCCTGCTGGACGCAGGCCTCGGCGCCGTCCCCCCGCTCAGCCGCTGGACCGGCCACCCGCCGAGCCCCCCGCCCGCGGACACCGGGCGGCCCACCGCGGCGCAGTTCGCGGCGGGACTGCCGGTACCCCACCCGGACCCCGACGACCCGGCGGCCGCCCAGGTCACCGCACTCGCCCAGGCCGACGACCCGCGGCGGCTGGCCGAGCAGCTCGCCGCCGAGCGGCACACCCCGGAGAGCGCCCTCCAGCTCTGCCGGGTCCACCTGGAACTGGACGACCTCCCGGAGGCGGAGCGCTGGCTCGGCACCGCGGCCTCCCTGGTCGACGCCCAGGACCCGCAGGGCGAGGACACCGCCGACCGGCAGGCCGCCTCCGCGTACGACTGGCGGATCGCCTGGCACCGGGCCCTGCTCGCGCTGGCCGGCGCCGACCCGTCCCCCGGGCGGTCCGCCGACGAGGCCGAAGCCAACCTGGAAGCCGCCGAACGGCACTTCGACTCCGTCTACACCGCCCTCCCCGGTGAGACCGCACCCAAGCTCGCCCTCGGCTACTGCGCCGAGCGGCGCGGCGACGCGGGCAGCGCCGCCCGCCACTACGACGCCGTGTGGCAGCGCGACCGCTCGCAGGGCAGCCCCGCCTTCGGCCTGGCCCGAGTCCACCTCGGCGGCGGGGACCGCGGCAGCGCCCTGGACGTGCTGGACGCCGTCCCACGCTCCTCCCTGCACCATGACGCCGCCCGGATCGCCGCGCTGCGGATCATCGCCGGAGGCGGCGCGGGCGGCCCGGAGAGCGGGCCCGACCTCGGCGAGGCGGCCCGTCGGCTGCGCGTCCTCTACCTGGACGGCGGCTCCCCGACCGGCCACGCCAGAGAGCGCCTCACCGCCGAGATCCGCGAGACGGTCCTGGAGTGGATCGGCGACCGGCCGCCACCGGACCCGGGGCCCGGCAGCGAGGCGCTGTTCGGCAGCGCGCCGCTCACCGGGGACGGGCTGCGGCGGCTCACCGAGCGCTCCTACCGGGAACTGGCAGCCCAGGCCGCCACCGAGGCCGAGCACGGCGCGCTGGTGGACCGGGCCAACGCGGTACGGCCGATGACCCTGACCTGACGGACAGCCGACGGGGAGCGACAGATGAGTACACCGGCCGACCAGCGGCCCGACCACCCGGACATCGCACTGGCGGTCCATCAGGACGAGTACCACCAGGCCGGACCCGGCCTCCGCGACATCCAGGCCGTGGTCTCGGTCGTCGTCACCGGAGTGCGGCCGGCCCCCGCCTCCGCCGCCGAGGTGGTGGTCATCGACTGCTCGGAGTCGATGAGCTGGCCGCAGTCCAAGATCGAGGCCGCCCGCCGGGCCACCGCCGCCGCGGTCGGCCTGCTGCCCGACGGGACCCGCTTCGCCGTCGTCGAGGGCACCGACGGCGCCCGGGTGGTCTACCCCGGCTCGCGCTCCCTCGCGGTGGCCGGACCCGGCACCCGCGCCGAGGCCGTCGCCGCCGTCCGGAAACTGCGCCCCGGCGGCGGCACCGCCATGGGCAGCTGGCTCGCTCTCGCCCGCGGCCTGCTCGGCGAGACCCCCGGCGAGATCCGCCACGTGCTGCTGCTCACCGACGGCAGAAACGAGACCGAGCAGCCCGGCCGGCTGCAGCAGGTGCTCGCCTCCTGCGAGGGCCGCTTCACCTGCGACGCCCGGGGCATCGGGGACGGCTGGGACGCACGGGAGCTGGGCGGCATCGCCACCCGGCTGCACGGCACCGCCGCGGTGGTGCTCCAGGACACGGACCTGGAGGCGGAGTTCACCGCCATGATGCGCGCCTCCATGAGCCGGGCCCTGCCGGATCTGCGGCTGCGCCTCACCCCCGTACCCGGGGTCGCCGTCCGCTACCTCAGACAGGTCCACCCCACGGACGTGGACCTCACCGCCACCGGCCGCCCGGCCGGCGGACGGGCGGTCGAGTTCCCCACCGACCCCTGGGGCAGCGAGACCCGCCACTACCAGCTGTGCCTCACCGCCGACCCGGCGGACCGGCCCCGGGACGAGCGGCTGATGCTCGCCGAGGTGCAGCTGGCCGCGGACGCCGGGGCACCAGTACTGCCCCCGGCGGCACCCGTCCTGGTCCGCTGGACCGACGGGGCGCAGCGCTCCGCGCCCAACCCGGTCAGCGTGCACTTCTCCACCCACGGCAGGCTCGGCGAGGCCGTCGCCGACGCGTACCACGCGCACCAGGCGGGCGACCGGGACCGGGCCGAGGCCCTGCTGGACCGGGTGCTGCGCCTCGCCCACCAGCTGGGCGACCGGTCGACGCTGGACGTACTCGCCGACCTCCTGGTGTCCACGAACCCGACGAAGGGCCGGCCCGCCTGCGCGAACGCTTCGACCGCCGGCACTTCGACCGGCTGCTGCTGGGCAGCCGCCACAGCGCCCCCGTACCGGACGACCTGACCGCCGCGGACGCCGGCTCCCAGCCGGCCGGCCCCGACCTGAACTGCCCCAGGCCCGGCTGCGGGACCATCTCACCGCCCGGATCCGCTTTCTGCTGGCACTGCGGCACCGCCCTGGGGGAGTGATGAGCACCACCCGGCGCTCCCTGGTCCGCAGACGCTCGGCGCTGCTGGGCCTCACCGCCGCAGCCGTGCTGCTGCTGCTCGCCGCCTACGCCCAGGTGCACGGCGACTCGGGGCCGCTGCGCAACGGCACCGCTCCGGTGATCCTCGACGTCGCCGCCGCCGAGACCTCCCTGTACCTGGCCAACAGCGCCGCCGCCACGAGCCTGCGCGACGCGGACACCGCCTCACTGGTCGGCACCGGCGAGGAGTACCGCACCCAGATCTCGGCAGCCGGCGAGAACCTGGCACGCGCCGCCGAGGGCAATGTCGCCGGGGAGCCCGGTCTGCAGACCCTCCACACGGTGAACGGCCTGGTCTCCACCTACACCACCTGGATCGAGAGCGCCGACCAGGCCCAGGGCGACCAGCGCCTGCGCTTAGCCTGCCTGGCCTACGCCGACAGCACGCTCAACCGGCCGGACAGCGGCATCATCGCCCGGCTGGAGGTGCTCCAGGCGCAGCAGCGGCAGGTGCTCGCCCGCCAGGTGTCCTTCGGCTCGCTCGCAACACTCTGCTGGTCGGCCACGGCGGCCGCCTTCCTGGCGCTGGGCTGGGTGCTGGTCGACACCCAGCTCTTCCTGCGGCGCCGCTTCCGCCGCCGGCTGAACCCCTGGCTGCTGGCCGCCACCGCGCTGCTGCTGCTGGTGCTGCCGCCGCTGGCCGTGTTCACCGCCCAGGTCCACGGCGCCATGCAGCACTCGCAGCAGAGCCTGGACCGGGTGATCGCCGCCGAGCCGCCGCCGGCGAGCGACGCGGACGACGCGGACGAGGCCGACCTGATCGGCCGCCGGATCAGGGGCACCACACAGGAAGTGAGGGCATACATGGGCGGCACGGCCTGGCGGGCGGACCTCACCGTCGCGATTCCCCTGGTCGGGGTGCTGGTCGTTGCCCTGGTCGTGGCGGGGATGCAGCCCCGCATCGCCGAGTACCGGTTCGGCCGCCGATGAACCGGAGCAGACCGCTGACGGCCGTCGTGGTCGGCCTGTGCCTGGTGCTCACCGCCGCGCTGGGCATCACCCTGTACTCCCGGACGACCGGCGGCACCGTCAGTCTGCTCGCCTCCTGGACCGGCGAGGAGGAGCGGGTCTTCCGCACCGTCCTGGACGCCTTCACCGCCGACACCGGCATCCGGGTCGACTACCAGGGCAGCAGCGCCCAGCGCGAGATCCTGCTCGGCGAGGTGCAGTCCGGCACCGAACCCGACATCGCCGTGCTGCCCAGCCCCGGCGAACTCGCCGACTACGCCATCGCCGGGCACCTCAGGCCGCTGGGCCCGGTGCTCGGCGCGGAACTGCAGGAGTACAGCGGCACCTGGATCCCCCGGCTCACCGTCGGCGGCCGGGAGGACGTCTACTGGGTACCGGTGAAGGCCGATGTGAAGAGCCTCGTCTGGTACGACGCCCAGCGCCACCCCGGCCGGCCGCGCGACCGGCTGGCCGCCCTGGCCGCACAGGGCGGCCAGTGGTGCGTCGGCATGGGCAGCGACGCCACCTCGGGCTGGCCCGGCACCGACTGGGTGGAGGACATCCTGCTCCAGCAGGCGGGCAAGGGTGCCTACCAGTCCTGGGCCACCGGCCACGGCAGCTGGACCTCCGACGCCGTCCGCCGTGCCTGGCAGACCTGGCACGACCTGCTGACCGGGTCCGGTGCGACCCAGGTCCCGGAGGCGGTGCTCACCACCGACTACCGGGACGCCGGCAAGGGCATGTTCGCCGCCTCGCCGACCTGCGCGCTGGAACACCAGGCGTCCTTCATCCGCGCCGGATACCCCACGGCGGGCGGGCAGCCGGCCGTCTCCCGGGGCGACTTCCTGCCGTCCTCCGAGGTGATCCCGCACGCGGACCGCGCCACCGCCGCCCGCGAGGTGTCCGGGGACCTCGCGGGGATGTTCCGCGACACCCCCGAGGCCCGGCGGCTGATGACCTATCTGGCCTCCGCGGCGGCCCAGCAGGCATGGGCCGAGAACACCGCGGCCGACCAGATCCGCCCGCTCTCGGTCAACACCCGGGTGCCGTCGTCGGTCTACCGCACCGACCCGGTGACCACCCATGTCGCCCAAGCCCTTCGCGACCCCGGGACCACCTGCTACGACGCCTCCGACGCGATGCCCCCGGCGATGCGCGACGCCTTCCAGCGCGCGGTGCTCGAGTACCTCGCCGGGGTCCGGCCGCTGGACGACCTGCTGACCCAGCTGAACCACGTCCGCGACTCGGTGCCCCTCAGCCAGTGGCTCCCCTCGGTGTGCAGCTGACCGGCGGCCCCGGGCCGCCGCCTCAGCGCTGACCCTCCGCGGGCCGCTCGTCCACCGCCGCGTTGTACGCCGCCACCTGGGCCCGCCGTGCCGTACGCTCCAGCGGCCGCAGCACCTCGGACCGGGCCGCCATCTCCGAGGCGCTCACCGCCGCCCCGTGCCCGCCCGAGGCGATCGCCAGCAGCGCCGAGAT
Organism: Peterkaempfera podocarpi; assembly: GCF_042466665.1. Classification (GTDB taxonomy): domain Bacteria; phylum Actinomycetota; class Actinomycetes; order Streptomycetales; family Streptomycetaceae; genus Peterkaempfera; species Peterkaempfera podocarpi. Next base: position 2,468,313 of record NZ_CP162102.1, on the reverse strand, counting down.
CCGCTGCGCGGACTCCAGCACCCGCACCGCCCGCGGCGGATAGCCGGGCGCCAGCAGCTCCCGGTGGCGCTGCCGCCGGTACGACTCCAGCGCCCGCAGCGCCTCCGGGCCGGCCCCGGCCACATCCAGCCGGGCCAGCAGCCCCGTCGCCTCCCGCAGGCCCTCGGCCAGCTCGCGTTCGGCCTCCCGCAGGGTCGGCACATCGGCCGGGGGTGCCTCCCGGACGGGTGAGCAGCGCCACAGCACCGTGACCGAGCGGTCCCCGGGCGGGCCGAACCACTCCACCTCGGGCAGCAGCCCCAGCGCCGGAGTGCCGACCGTCAGCACGGCCTGCCCGGCCGTCATCGCCTGCTGGTTGAAGTCCGCCGGTCCGGTCAGGCCCAGCGGATGGCCGGGCACCGGCAGCGCCAGGCGGAAGCCGGCCACCCCCAGCGAGCGCAGCCGCCCCAGCGCCCAGGTGAGCGCATGGCGCTCCTCCGGCCCGTCGCCGGGCAGGCCCGCCACCCGGTGGGACTCGTCACGACCGACCACTGCGGCGGCGGCGTCGTCCGGTGGGGCATGGCCGCTCAGCAGGGCGTTGCCCCAGGCGGTCAGCCGTCCGGCACGGGTCTCCACGTCCAGGTTCTCGTCACGCACCGGACCAGCCTACGGACAAGCCCGTCATCCGCGTGGCGTAGGTTTGGTCCGTGCTCCGCGCGGCGCGCGCGGCGAAGTCGACACGAGTGGACCGCACCCCAGGATCCGCCCCCGGATCCGCTCGGGGAGGGCCGTATCCGATATGGGGAAGGCGTACGCATGAGCGACGTTCTCGAGCTGGTGGACGTATCCGTGGTCCGCGACGGCCGCGCGCTGGTGGACCAGGTGTCCTGGGCGGTGGCCGAGGGCGAGCGATGGGTCATCCTCGGCCCCAACGGCGCCGGCAAGACCACCCTCCTGCAGATCGCCTCCAGCTACCTCTTCCCGACCAGCGGCACCGCCCAGCTCCTCGGTGAGAAGCTCGGCTCGGTCGACGTCTTCGAGCTGCGCCCCCGGATCGGCACCGCCGGCGCCTCCATGATCGACAAGCTGCCGCGCCGCCAGACCGTCCTGGACAGCGTGCTCACCGCCGCCTACGGCATGACCGCCCACTGGCGCGAGCAGTACGACTCCTCCGACGAGGCCCGCGCCCTCGCGCTGCTGGACCGCCTCGGCATGGGCCACTTCCGCGACCGCCGCTTCGGCACCCTCTCCGAGGGCGAGCGCAAGCGGACCCTGATCGCCCGCGCCCTGATGACCGACCCCGAGCTGCTGCTGCTCGACGAGCCCGCGGCCGGACTCGACCTGGGCGGCCGCGAGGACCTGGTCCGCCGCCTCGGCGCCCTCGCCCAGGACCCCTACGCGCCGTCCATGATCATGGTCACCCACCATGTCGAGGAGATCGCCCCGGGCTTCACCCACGTCCTGATGATCCGTCAGGGGCGGGTGCTGGCCGCCGGCCCCATCGACACCGAGCTCAACGCCCGCAACCTCTCGCTCTGCTTCGGACTGCCGCTCACCCTGGAGCGCCGCGGCGACCGCTGGACCGCTCAGGGACTGCCGCTCGGCTGACCCTCCGACGGCCCCGAAGCGCCCCGGCCGCCCCACTCCACGGAGGGCGGCCGGATTCTCCCCATCGACCTGCGGAAACCGTTCCACGTCCAGCAGTTGCTCCCTAGGATGGGGTTGTGGACAGCTGGGTGTGGTGGCTTGTCGTCGCCGTGGGTCTGGGCATTCCGCTGGTGATCACCGCGATGCCCGAGTTCGGCATGTTCGCGGTGGGGGCACTCGCCGCCGCGGGCACCGCAGGGCTCGGCGCGGGCGTGGTGGCCCAGTTCATCGTCTTTGTCGCGGTCTCGGTGGCTCTGCTGCTGGTGGTACGGCCCATCGCCTACCGCCACCTCAAGCAGGGCCCTCCGGTGCGGATGGGCATCGAGGCGCTCAAGGGCGCCTCCGCCGTCGTCCAGGAACGGGTCGACGACCAGGGCGGCCGTATCAAGCTCAACGGCGAGATCTGGTCGGCCCGTGCGCTCAACCCCGGCACCGTGTACGAGCCCGGCCAACAGGTGGATGTCATAGAGATCGAGGGCGCGACCGCCCTCGTCGTATAGGGAGAGTGCGTTGGAACCCGTCCTCATCGTCCTGGTCATCCTGGTGGTGCTGGCCTTCATCGCACTGATCAAGACGATCCAGGTCATCCCGCAGGCCAGTGCAGCGATCGTCGAACGCTTCGGCCGTTACACCCGCACGCTCAACGCCGGGCTCAACATCGTGGTGCCGTTCATCGACACCATCCGCAACCGCATCGACCTGCGCGAGCAGGTCGTCCCGTTCCCGCCGCAGCCGGTGATCACCCAGGACAACCTGGTGGTCAACATCGACACCGTCATCTACTACCAGGTCACCGACCCGCGCGCCGCCACCTACGAGGTCGCCAGCTACATCCAGGCCATCGAGCAGCTCACCGTCACCACGCTGCGCAACATCATCGGCGGCATGGACCTGGAGCGCACCCTGACCTCCCGCGAGGAGATCAACGCGGCGCTGCGCGGCGTCCTGGACGAGGCCACCGGCAAGTGGGGCATCCGCGTCAACCGCGTCGAGCTCAAGGCCATCGAGCCGCCGACCTCCATCCAGGACTCGATGGAGAAGCAGATGCGCGCCGACCGCGACAAGCGCGCCGCGATCCTCACCGCCGAGGGCACCAAGCAGGCCGCCATCCTCACCGCCGAGGGCCAGAAGCAGGCCGATGTGCTCAGGGCGGAGGGCGAGGCCCAGGCCGCGGTGCTCCGCGCCGACGGTGAGGCGGCCGCCATCCGCACGGTCTTCGAGTCCATCCACGCGGGCAACCCCGACCAGAAGCTGCTGGCCTACCAGTACCTCCAGACCCTCCCCAAGCTCGCCGAGGGCAACGCCAACAAGCTCTGGATCATCCCCAGCGAGGTCGGCGACGCCCTCAAGGGCCTCGGCGGAGCCTTCGCCGGCTTCGCGGGCGGTCCCGCCGGCAACGGCCACCAGCCGGCCGGCCCCACCCCGCCCGCCGACCGCGACAAGGGCGCCGCCCGCCCCCGCGTCGACCCCGCCCGGGAGTACCCCTCCATCGACCCCGAGTGACCCGCCGGGCCTCCCGGCCCGGCCCGCAGACGCCCCGAGGGCGGAGAACGGCACCCGTTCTCCGCCCTCGCCCGCATCCCGGACCCCCCTGCGCCGCGCCGCCCGCCCTCATGCATGATCAGAGGCCGTACGGTGCGGTGGGACGAAGGGAACCGGGATGACACCCTGGGAGGCGCTGGCGGTCTTCGCCGCCGGAATCGGCGCGGGCACCATCAACACCATCGTCGGCTCAGGCACCCTCCTGACCTTCCCCGTCCTCCTCGCCGTCGGCCTCCCCCCGGTCACCGCCAATGTCTCCAACGCCCTGGGCCTGGTGCCCGGTTCACTCAGCGGCGCCATCGGCTACCGCCGTGAACTCACCGGCCAGCGCGGACGGCTGATCCGCCTCGGCGCCGCCGCGGCGCTCGGCGGACTGGTCGGCGCCATCCTGCTGATCGTGCTGCCCGGCAGCGCCTTCGACGCCGTCGTCCCCGCCCTGATCGTGCTCGCCCTGGTCCTGGTGGTCCTCCAGCCCAGGCTCGCCAAGGCCGTCGCCGCCCGCCGCACCGGCGACGCGCACCCGGACGCCGGACCGCTGCTGATGGCCGGCATCTTCGCCACCGGCATCTACGGCGGCTACTTCGGCGCCGCTCAGGGTGTGCTGATGCTCGCCCTGATGGGCATGCTGCTGGACGAGGACCTGCAGCGGATCAACGCCACCAAGAACGTCCTGGCGCTGCTGGTCAACGGAGTGGCGGCGATCTTCTTCCTCTTTGTGGCCCACTTCGACTGGACCGCCGTACTCCTGATCGCCGCCGGGTCCGTGCTCGGTGGCCAGATCGGCGCCCGGGTCGGCCGCCGACTGCCGCCCGTCGCGCTGCGCGGCATCATCGTGGTGGTCGGCCTGGTGGCGGTCGTCAAGCTGCTCCTCGACTGATCGCCCCGCCCACCCGACGCGCCCGGGTCCCCGTCCCGCCGGACTCCAGCGGGCGGTACCCCATCGGCGGCGCCGCGCCGCGCCGCCGCCCGAGCCGCCCGAGCCGTCGGGGCCGTCGGGGCCGGGGTTTCCGTGACGACGGCCGCAGCCCTGGGGTGTCACCGGGTTGCTGTGGTCGGGTGAGTGCGGCTCGACGGCCCGTCCGCCGTCTGCCAGGGTCGGATCGACGCACCGCACACCAGCCCAGGGAGCCCTCGTGCCCGCAGCAGCCCTGCTCACCGACACCGAGATCGACCAGCGGCTCACCGCCCTGCCCGACTGGACCCGGGACGGCAACGCCATCCGCCGTACCGCCAAGGCCGCGGACTTCCCCACCGCGATCCGCATCGTGGTGGACGTCGCGGAGCAGGCCGAGGAGATGGACCATCACCCCGACATCGACATCCGCTGGCGCACTCTGCACTTCACCCTCAGCACCCACTCCGCCGGCGGACTCACCGCTCTGGACTTCGAACTCGCCGGCCGGATCGACCAGGTCGTAGCCGCCCACTGAAGCTCCGCCCGCCGTCGGTCACCCGGCCCCGGCGGCCGTTCGTGAGATGCTGGCCGACGGATCATCCAGGCGGGACGGACGGAACTTCATGGCTCAGGAACCCTCCGGCAGCGGCGGCCAGCCCTCGGAGTACGACTACGGGCAGCAGTGGCAGCACCCCGGCCAGGCATCCTCCGCCGAGGGCGGCATACCGGGCGGCTACGAGACCTACGGTGCCGGCCAGGAGGCCTGGAGCGACCCGGCGCAGGCCCAGCAGCCGAACGGCTACTACGCAGGATACGAGCAGCAGCAGTACAGCCAGGGCTACGGCGACCAGGCCTACTACAACGGTTACGGCTACACCTACCCCGCCGGCGGCGACCAGCAGCAGGACCCGTCGTACGGCAACGGCGTCTACCAGGACTACCAGAACTACCAGGGCTACCAGCAGGGCTATCAGGGCTACCCGGAGTATCAGCAGGGCTACCAGGACTACCAGGGCCAGACCTTCCCCCAGCAGCAGCAGCAGCAGCCGGCCGCCGACGCCGGCGAGGCCACCCAGCAGTGGCAGGCCCTCCCCGACGACCTCGCAGCCCCCGCAGCGATGCCCGGCCACGGCGACCCCGAGCACCCGGTCGGCCCCGACGCCCACTACGGCCCCGACGCCCACTACGGCCAGGGTGGCCACGGCGGACCGGACGGCACCGGCCCGGCGGACGACCCCGCCGACGACCTCGACCAACCCGGGCCGAGCCTGGTGGACCGCGCCCGAGCCGTACTCAGCGGCGGCCCCGACGGCCCCTCCCGCCGCACCAGGACGACCCGCCTGGCCGTCGGCGGCACCGCCCTGGTCGTCCTGGTGGGCGCGGGCGTCTATGTGGCGACCAGCGGCGGCTCGGACGGCGGTACCGCCGCGAGCGGCGGAGCCGCCGGTGCCTCGTCCGCCAACTTCTCCGTCGACCACACCAAGGCCTGGACGGCCCAGCCGGCCGCCGCCGGGGCCGACGACGGCCTGCTGGGCAGCTGGCTGCTGCCCAAGGCGGTGGTCCGCGGCGACGCCACCGGCGTCCACGCCTACGACATCACCACCGGCAAGCTGGTGTGGACCGCGCAGACCCCCAAGCCCGGGGCCGTGCCGTGCGGTATGTCCCCGACCGTGGCGGGCGGGACCGGTGCGGTGCTCTTCGCGCCCAAGGCGGGCAGCAAGAGCTGCACCCTGCTCTCCGCCGTGGACACCGGCACCGGCAAGCAGAAGTGGACCAAGACCCTCTCCGACACCAAGGACTCCTACAACGCCCGGGTGATGGTCAACGACACCCTGGTGGTCGCGGTGGGCGACTCCAAGGCGGTCGGCTACGAGGCCGCCAGCGGCAAGTGGAAGTGGGACAACAAGGGCCGCGGCAAGTTCTGCACCCTCTCCGGCGCGGGCTCCGGCAGCACCCTGCTGCTGCACAGCAGCTGCGCCGACACCAACCCCAAGGAGCAGATCGTCGCGCTGGACGCCGCCTCCGGCCGGCTCATCTGGTGGCGCGGCCTCGGTACGCCCAAGACCGTCACGGTGCTCTCCGCGGAACCCGCGGTGGTCCTCACCACCGGGAGCGCCGCCACCGACGACCGCGTCCGCTCCTGGGACAACAAGGGCAATCCGGGCGCGGAGATCCCGGTGGCCCAAGCCGGCGGCCGACTGGATGTGGAGCACGGCTCGCTCGACCCCAGCCCCGGCGTCTTCTTCAGCGGTACCACCATGGCCACCGCCCTCGTCCCCGCCGACGGCTCCACCCCTGCCAACGGCTCCGTCACCGCGGTCGACCTCAAGAGCGGCAAGGCGCTCTGGACGACCTCGGCCCAGGAGAAGGGCAAGGTGCAGCCGGTCGGCATCGACGGCGACGGCCTGGTGATCGCCACCGAGGAGCGCACCGACCAGCCCGCCCACCTCAGCCGCTTCGCCCTCGCGGACGGCAAGGAGAGCGCGGGCGGCGGCTTCCCCAAGGACACCGGTTCCGTCCTGACCGCCGGACGGCTGCTCACCACCGACGGACTGGTCGTCGCGGTGCCCGCCTTCACCTCGACCTACAGCACCTCGGCCACCGCCTACACCTCGGCGAAGTGACGCACCGTCGGCAAACCTCGGGCGCCGCACCCGATGTGGGCGGAAGGGGCGGCGAACCCTCCCCGGCAGGGTTCGCCGCCCCGGTCTGAGAACCCGGCTCAGGCCGACTGCGGCAGCCAGGCCGCCAGGTCGCCCATGTCGGCGCGGCGCAGCCCCAGCGCCAGCATCAGCGAGGCCTCCGGCGTCGGTTCGAAGGGCTTGCGCAGCAGGGCCATACCCGCCTGCTCAGGTGTCCGGTCGGCCTTGCGCTGATTGTCCGCGGCGCAGGCAGCCACGGTGTTCAGCCAGCTGTCCGCCCCGCCGCGGGACCGCGGCACCAGGTGGTCCACGGTGGTCGCCCGCCGCCCGCAGTAGGCGCAGAGGTGCTGATCACGCACCAGGACCCCCCGCCTGGACCAGGCAGCCCGTTGTCGGAAGGGCACCCGCACATACCGGGTCAGCCGGATCACCCGCGGCAGCGGTACCTCGATTCCGGTCCCCCGCACCACACGGATCGGATGGGCCTGCTCGACCACGGCCTTGTCCTGGAGCACCAGGACCACCGCACGCTGCAGCGACACCGTCGTCAACGGCTCGTAACCCGCGTTCAGCACCAGCGTGCTGCGCATTCCGACACCTCCCCGGCCACATCCGCCCCCGCGGCGGTGTGTCCACTGTGGATCGGCAGCGGTCCCGGCAACAACGCAATTTCCTGCCGTCTCCCGTGTCCCCGCGCCTCCGGCGGCCCCTGCGCGCGCCCCTCGCCGCCCCCGGAACGCGGACGGCGCCGCCGTGCACCCCTCGAGAGGGGGCACGGCAGCGCCGCATCCAGCCACCGGCCGCTGGGCCGGCGGACTCACTTCTTCTCGTACTCGGCGGTCAGATGAGCCCTCGCCAGCGTGTGGAACCGCAGATTGAAGCCGACCACCGCGGGAGTGGCGTCGGCGTCCGGCCCGAGCTTCTCGCTGTCCACCGCGTAGACGGTGAACTGGTACCGGTGCGGGCCGTCACCCGGAGGCGGCGCCGCGCCCCCGAAGTCCCGGTTGCCGTAGTCGTTGCGCACCTGCACGGCCCCGTCCGGCAGCCCGGCGAAGTCGCCCGTACCGGCGCCCGTGGGCAGCTCGGTCACCGACGCCGGGATGTCGAAGACCGACCAGTGCCAGAATCCGCTGCCGGTCGGTGCGTCCGGGTCGTAGCAGCTCACCGCGAAACTGCGGGTCCCCTCGGGGAAGCCCTCCCAGCGCAGGTGCGGCGAGGTGTTCCCGCCGTCCAGGACCTGCGCGTCGGGGAGGGTCCCGCCGTCCCGGATGTCGTCGCTGGTCACCGTGAAGGACGGCACCGGGGGGTGGAAGTCGTGCGGTAGGGGCCGCCTCTTGGCCTCGGTCACGTCGGGAAACCTCCTTGACGAGGATCTTGGTCGAATTCCACCCTAGGGCCTCCCCGGCCGCTCAGAACCAGCCGCGCTGGCCGCCGACCGAGTGGACCCACTGGTGGAGGTAGTCGGCCCAGTCCGTCGACCCCACGGCCTGGTGCGCCACCGTGAACGAGCGGAAGGAGTCGCTGCCCTCGGTGAACAGCCCGCCCTTCTTGTCCATCTCCAGCACCACGTCCACCGCGCTCTCGTCGGCGACAAAGGTCAGCTCGACCTCGTTGAGCCCCGGGTACTGCGGCGCGGCGAAGAACTCGATCTCCTGGTAGAACGGCAGCCGCTGCCGGGTGTTGCGGATGTGCCCGCGCTCCAGATCCGCCCCCTTGAAGCGGAACCCCAGCCGCCCGAAGGCGTCCAGCAGTGCCTGCTGCACCGGCAGCGGATGCACCTCGAGCGGGTCGAGGTCCCCGGCGTCCAGCGCATGGTCGATCGCCAGCTCGGTGGTCACCCCGACCGACATCCCGTGGAGCCGCTGCCCGGACACCGCGGTCACCGGCGTCTCGAACGGGACCTGGAGCGCGAACGGCACCACGTGCACCGCGCCCTCCCGCAGCTCGAAGGCCCCGCCGATCTGCTGCCGGTGGAACTCCACGTCCTGCTTGTACTCGGAGTCCTCGGTCTCCACCTCCACCCTGGCCTGGAGGCCCAGGGTCAGCCCCTCGATCCGCTGGTCGACCTTTCCGCCCTGGATCCGGACCTCGCCGTGCACCAGGCCGCCCGGCACCACATTCGGGTCGTTCAGCACTGTCTCGACCGATGCGCCGCCGGCACCGAAGGCAGCCAGCATCCGCTTGAATCCCATGGAAGATCCCTCTCGTGATCACCGAAGCCGCACGGTCATAGATTGGCAAAGCCGCCGCGGTGGTTCCGAACCGGCCCCGACTTGGCCGCCTCGGTCACCCTCGGGGCCAAGCCGGGCGTGGACGTCCAGCGCATCCCGCCGCAGTGGGCACCTGAGCGCCGATGGCTGCTGCCGGCCGCTGTCCTTGCTGGTCACGCCAGGTCGGCTGGCGGACTGCACACAGTTCATCGGGGTGCTGGAGAAGATCCGTGTTCCGAGAGCAGGGCCGCGCATGCCCCGCTCGGAGCCGGACAGCGGGGCGGCCGACAAGGGGTACAGCAACGGCCCGTGCGCCGCCCTGGCCGCCGGGTGCTGAATGCGGGGGTGGTTATGGCATGCACATGCTTATTATTCTGTCGGACACACGTCCCGTGCCGGTCGCGGGCGGTCGCCGCGGGCCCATCCCCTGGCACAAAGGTCGTAGACCCTACGACTATGGTCGCGTTGACGCGATCTTCCCCCGAGATTAGTTTGCCCACGGGCGATACGGATTCGATCCGTGCTCTCTTTGTCGATGTTGTGGGCCTCGGGGGGCGGCTCGGCCATGCAGATTTCTTTCAGTATTCTGGGGCCTTTGACGGCGGAACTCCGGACGGCCGGATCCGGTGCCGATCCCATCGAGCTGGGCCTGGGGCCCTTCAAACAGCGGCTGCTGCTGGCGATGCTGCTCTGCCGGTCCAACGGCGTGGTCCTGATCGAGGAACTGATCGACACCCTGTGGTGGGAAGGTCCGCCGCGCACCGCGCACAAGAACATCCAGGTGTACATTTCCCACCTTCGCAAGCTCCTTGCGGCGGACGGCCGGCAGGACCGGCTGCGCTACCGCCCGCCCGGGTACCAGCTGCTGTTGAGCCCGCCCGAAGTCGACGCGCTGCAGTTCGAGGACCTGTCGAGGGCGGGCAGGCTCGCCCTGCGTCGCGGCGACATGGTGGATGCAGAGGCCCACATGGGGCAGGCCCTCAGGCTCTGGCGCGGTCCGGCGCTGGTCGACCTGCTGGTCTCACCTGCGGTGCGCGCCGAGGCGTCCCGGCTCGACGACCGCCGACTGGCCGTGTACGAGGACTGGTTCGAGGTGGAGCTGGCCCTCGGCAACCACTCCGAGGTGCTGGAGGAGATCGAAGCGCTGGTCCGCATGCACCCGCTCCGGGAGCGGCTGCGCAGCCAGCAGCTCACCGCGCTTCACCGTGGAGGCCGACAGGCCGAGGCCCTCGCGGAGTACGACAACCTCCGGCAATTGCTGGCAGCCGAGCTCGGTCTGGGCCCCAGCCCGGCTCTGCAGAGGCTCTACCAGAACATCCTGTCCGGGCACCCCGCGCTGAACCCGCCGCCCGTGTCCGTGCGGCGGCGGGAACCGCACCCCGAGGCGGAAGTCGTGGCCCATCTGTCCGGACTTCCCCGCGATGTGGACGACTTCACCGGCCGAACGGACACTCTCAGCAAACTTCTGACATTTTTTGGAGACGGTGCCACCTCCTCTCCCCGTCAGGGCAGATTCGCCGCCATCACCGGGCCGCCGGGGTCGGGCACCACCACCCTCGCCCTCCACGCGGCCCACATGCTCGCCCCCCAGTTCCCCGACGGCCATGTCCTGTTGCCGCTGCGCGACGAGAGAGGCGTGGCGCGTCCGCCCGGGGAACTCCTCGACGAGCTCCTGTCCAGGCTCGGGCCGGTGCCCCCGCGGACAGCCGGGGCAGACCGGGACCGGGGGGCCGTGCTCCGCAGCCGACTGGCGGGCCGTCAGCTGCTTCTGGTCCTGGACGGCGCTGCCGACGCTGCCCAGGTCCGGCCGCTGCTGCCGGGCTCGGGCGGATGCTCGGTGATCCTCACGAGCTGCCGCCACCTGGGTGGACTCGAAGGATTCGGTCAATTCGCCCTGGACGTGTTCACCGAGGCGGAGGCATTGGACCTGCTGCGCCGCACCGTCGGCGCCGAGCGGGTGTCCGGAGCCCCGGCCGCGGCTCTGCGGATCGTTCGCGCATGTGGCCTGCTGCCCCTGGCCGTGCGTATCGCGGGTGCCAGGCTGGCCGGTCTGGGCCATCTGCCGCTGGAGCAGTTCGCCGATCGGCTGGAGGACGAAGGACGGCTGCTGGACGAGCTGGTGATCGGAGACCTCTCCGTCCGGGACTGCTACGTCCGCTATCTGCGGGTGCTGGGGGTCGCCGAGCGGCTTGCGCTGATACAGCTCGCGGCGACCTGGAGTCCGGCGTCCAAGGACCCCAGCGAGATGGAGGACCTCCTGGAGCGGCTCGCCTGCGTGCACGCCCTCACGATCACGGAGGACGCGCGTGAATGTGCAGTCAGGCCGCTGCCTTTCGTCATGCCGCTGCCGCTGTGGGTGTTCGCGCAGCAGCTGCTGATCGAGACCGTCCGAGATGTCCGAGACTGACCGTGTCCGACGTGCGGGGACATCCGTGTATGTGTGCGCGGACCGTGTCGTGGTGCGCGCCGCGCTGGCTCCCCGGTCCCTCCCGGCCGGCGGCGGCACGCGGTCGCACCCGCCCGGGGACGACCCGGCGCTGCTCCACAAGCTGGTCCGGAGCCTCCACGGCGACCCGGCACTGGCGGCGGCCGTCGAGCTGGCCTCCGCCGATTTGGCGCACCTGCTGACCCTGCCGCCACCGACGAGCGCGGGCCGCCGGCCCGGCGACCGGCGGCGCGTGATCCTCGCGCTCACCGGCTATCTGCTGCGCCGCAGTCATCGTGCCACGCCCTTCGGACTGTTCGCCGGGACCGCCCTGATCCCTGCGGGATCCGCCGCCGAGGGCAGTATCGGAACCCGGCACCGCCTGCTCCTGCGCCCTGCGCCGCGCTGGCTGGCCGACCTGATCGCCTCGCTGGAGTCGGACCCTGATCTGCCGGGCCTGGCCACGCGGGTACGCATTGCGACGGTGCCTGCCGTCCGCCGGCTGGGCGCGCTGTATGTCCTGCCCGACCGCAGCACCGGCGGACCCGGCCGGTGGCAGGTCCGCACCCGTGTGCGCAGCAACCGCCTCGTCGACGCAGTGCTGGCGCTCGCCGCCGAGGACGCTGCAGGAGACCGGGGCACCGGCTACGCCGCACTGCTGGACCTGTTGCGCACCGCCGTCCCGGGCATGGCCGGGGACGAGCTGGCGCGGTGTCTCAGCGGCCTGCTTGCCTCGCGTCTGCTGGCCACCGACCTGCTGCCGCCGGCGGGAGCCGCCGACCCGCTCGGCCACCTGGTCGAACGACTGGAGGGGCATCCGCTGGCCGAGCGCCTGCACGAGCTCCGCAGGGAACTGCACCAGGCATCCCCTTCGCTGAGTGCCGGCGCTCTGCGGCGACTGCGCGGCCGGCTGGGCGCGGTCCACCGGCCGGAGGCCGATCTCGTGGCCGACGTACTGCTGGACACCGATCTGCGTCTGCCCCACCGCGTTGTCGACGAGGTCGAGCGCGCCGCCTCGGTGGCCTGGACCAGCACCCCGTCGCGCCCGGACCGCTCGCTCGCCGGTCTGCACCGAGCGGTCCTGGACCGGTACGGGCTCGACCGCCCCGTCCCGCTGCTGGAGTTCCTCGATCCGACGAAGTCCCTCGGCCTGCACGGCACACCTGCGCCGGCTCCGGACCCGGGACCGACGTTCAGCGCACGGGACCGGCTGCTGACCGGCCTCGCGCTGGATGCCCGGGCTGCCGGTCGCGCCGAGCTGCGTCTGGAGCGGTCACTGCGGCGCAGACTCGCCGCCGTGTCGGGTCCAGTGGCCCCGCCACCGTCGGTGGATGTCTTCGCGGAGATCGTCACCGCCTCCGCCGAGGCGGTCGACCGGGGGGACTTCCTCGTGGTCCTCGGCTCACACAGCGGCCCGGGACCGGCAGGCTCCGTCGTCGGGCGCCTGGCCGGGCCCCTCGGAGCCACCGCGGCCGGACTTCTGGGAGGCCGGACGCACGCGGACGAGGCCGGCCCCCTGGAGGCGGAAGTCGTCTTCCAACCACCGGACGCCAGGGCTGCGAACCTGGTCGGCGAGACCGGCTGGGCCAGCCACCGGATCGATCTGACACCGCATCCGCCGCCGCGCACGAGCCGCGACCTCAGTCTGACGGATCTCCATGTCATCGCCACCCGGCACAGACTGCTGCTGTATTCACCACGACTCGGGCGGCAGATCCGGCCGGTCAGCTACTCCACCCTGCATCCGCAGCGCGCCGATGCGGTCGCGGGCCTGCTGCTCGCCCTGGGCCGCGACGGTGCCGCGCCATGGACGTCCTGGAACTGGGGGGCTGCTGAAAAGCTGTCCTGGCTCCCGCGCGTGCGAGTCGGGCGGGCCGTCCTGGCCTCGGCTCGCTGGAGGCTTCCCCCGACCTGCTGCACCTCGCCGAGGTGGCCGCCGACAAGGAGTGGCGCCAGGCACTCGAGCAGTGGCGGAGGGTGCACGAGGTACCCGACATCGTCTTCGCCGGTGCGTGGGGCCGGCGGCTGCCACTGGATCTGGCGGATCCGGTGCATGCGGCGCTGCTGCAGCGGGAGTGCCGCAGCCACCGTGTCACCACGGTCACCGAACCTCCCGGCGGTGTGGCGGCCTGGCGAGGCGTGGGCTGGCCGGCCGGGGCCGGCGGGCCGCACGCGGCGGAGTTTGTCTTCCCCCTGCATCCCCGCAGCACACCGCGGACCGAAGCCCCACCCGGACCGACCGGCCCTGCGGAGCCCGACTGTGTGTTCCTGCCCGGAGGCCCTTGGCTGTGTGCGAGCCTGACCGCACCCGCGGCTCTGCAGGACAGCCTGCTGGCGGCGCTCGCGGATCCGGCACTTGAGGCCGCGATCGAGCGGGCGGGAGTGGATCGTTGGTTCTTCGTGCGGGAGGCGGGTCCGACCGGTGTGCCGGAGCTTCGGCTGCGCTTCCACGGTCGTCCTCAGAGCCTGCACGGGACAGTCCTGCCGGCCCTGCACACCTGGAGTGGATGCCTGCGGGACGCGGGGCTGGTCGATGAGTTCACATTGACCGGCTACCGGCCCGAGCTGCGGCGCTACGGGGGCAGAGACGCGCTCGAAGCCGCGGAGCAGGTCTTCCACCGCGATTCCCGGCTGGTCCTTGCACTGCTGGCGTCGAAGCCGGCTGCGACGCACGTGGAGTGGCTGGCGGCCGCGGGAGCGCTGCATCTGCTGGCCGTCATGCTGGGCTCCGCCGATGCGGTCGGGGACCTGCCCGAACCCCGCCTCTCGGCAGGGGAGCGCCGGTTGTTCACCCGGCTGCGCACGCCGTTGAGGATGCAGCTCGCGGCGGAACACGGGCGGCCCCCCGAAACCGTGACGTCTCACGGCCGGGGGGCACAGCGTGCGTGGCAGAGCTGGCACGCGGCGCTGACGAGCTACCGATCGCACCTACTCGACTGCGGGCAGGACCCCGCGACGATCGGCTGGTCGCTGGTGCACATGCACTGCAATCGCCTGGTGGGTCCGGACCGGGTGGTGGAGCGGGTCGCGGTCGCACTGGCGCGCGACAGTGCGCTGACCCGCTCCACCGCGAGGCGGTGACCCGGTGGCCCGCTGAGGTACGAGCGGGTGGATCTCAGTAGTACGCCGGGGTGGCGTCGTGGGCCTCGACCTCGGCCTGGAACAGGCCCTGAGCGGCGAGCTCACGGACCTTCTCCACCTGCTCCTCGGTCAGGTTGTACTCGCTGGCCACCGCGCCCGGGTCGGCCAGGAAGCTGCGGGCGAAGTCGTCGTCGCTGATGGCGCGCTGGATGAGTTCGCGAAGGCGGGGGCGAGACATGGCGTCCTCCAGATGTGGGGGCTGCGGACAACCGGGTGACTTCCCGGTGTCTCCCTTGGCACGTTCAATACTCCGCTAATCCGATAATCCAAAGATCGGTCGCCATGGCTTAACTGCCGAACCCGGATGGCGGATACAGCCCGGCCGGATGGCGTACATCAGCCGCAACGATGGCGTACATGCGAACAGAGGCGTCTGACGCCGGCTCAGCAAGGGCTCGGCTCAGGGGGCGCCACTACCGCTCGAGTCCGCGGCCCGAGGGGTGGCGACAGCCCCGGTGGGCGGACGGCTCCGGGACCGTGCCGTGCGGTCGGCGGTGTGACGAGGGGACCACCAGGCGTGGTCCCCCGGGCGCAGGGCGCAGTCCGGCCCGCGGCGCCCGGGGGCGACAGTGAGTGTGGGTGTTCCGCCCCGGCGCCGCCCGGCGGCCCCTCGGGGGTGCTCCTGTGGCGCCTCCCCGGCCGACGGCAGCGCCCTGGGCCTGCGGTGGGGCGGGCCGGGAGGCGGGCGACCTCGTGCGGGGCCACGGCGCGGCAGGCCGCGGTGTGGGCCGACGGCGCCGTACGCACGGGCGGTCGACCGGACACCGAACGCCTGGGCAGCGCCTCATGTCCGGCATCGGTCTGCGCACGCCCTCGCGCGCCCGGAGTTGAGGGGCAGGAAGCCCCCTCCGGGCGGCGACGTATTCGGCGATCAGGGCGGGCGATCAGGGCGGGCGGTCAGGGCGGGGCGACCGACGTGGGGCGACCGGGCTGAGCCCTCTCGCCCCGCCGGGTCAGGTGGCGCGAACCACCATGCACGACCAGGTGAAGCCTGCTGTGGCCGAGAGCATCAGGGCTACCTGGCCGGGCTCCAGCATCCGTGCCCGGGCGATGTCCGCGAGATTGGCGACCATGTCGCCCGCGCCGAGATGACCGGTGTGCCGTCCGAGATTCAGCGTCTCGGCCTTGGTCAGCCCGGCCAGTACCGAACGGTAGGACCGCTCGATGAGCTCGGCCCCGAACCGTGGGGGCGCGATGATCCGGATCCTCGGGTCGTCCGGGGTGAGGCCGGCCTGCGCCAGTGCCGATGTGACGGTGCGCAGCACCGCATCGGTGGCGACGGCGGCAAAACGGGGACCGTTGCCTGTGGCCAGGAAGTTCCGGAGCTTGGAACGGATGTCGATCGTCGCTTCGTGCTGGAACGGGGCTGTGGCCCATGGGGCCCTGTACATGCCCTCGAACTCCGTGGCGGCCACGGTGGCGGTGCTGAGCAGCTCGAAGGGACCGTCCTCCCGGTCGAGCACCAGCGCTGTCGCGGCGTCTCCGTAGGTGACATCGAGGTTCGCGCGCCAGCGGTCGAACTGCGGTGGGGAGAACCGCTCGGCTGTGGTCAGTACGGCGGCCCTGATGTCGCTGTCGCATACGAGCCGGCAGGCCGCCGCCTCGACACCGGCGATTCCGCCGTTGCAGCCGAGGCTGACACCCAGGGGGACGGCACGGGGCAGGGACAGCTCGTTGATGATGTAGTGCACCGGCTCCCAGTAGTCCTGGCCCTGGTAGTAGGTCCAGGCATGGACGAGCAGCCCTATCTCGTCACGGCCGGCCGTCGTGTTCTGCAGCGCGGCGGTGGCCGCGCGCACCGCCATCTGGGGCGGGGGGATGTCGCTGACCGGGACCTCGGCGTAGTCGTTGGCCCTGGCACGCTCGGGCTCCAGTATTCCGGCGCGTACGGCATCGTCGGCCGTCTCGCGCGCGTCCGGCAGCCACAGCTCGGCTGCGGCGATCTTCAGTGGCACGTCAAATCGCATGGTCGTCCCTTCCTGCGCCGTTCTGGTGGTCTTCGTTCACACGTCATCCCGCCCGCGAGAGCAGCCGGTGCACCGAATCGAGCAGGTTCAGTCCCGCGGCGCGGCGGTCGGCGCCGAGTTCCTCCAGCAGCCGCGCGACCTCTGCCAGGTCGGTCAGCTCGCCGGCTTCCTGCGTGAGCATCCGGCGGGCGGCACGGTTGTGCTGGACCACCCCGAGCGCAACCGCTGCCTGTCCGGCGAAGAGGGTGAGCAACTCCGCCGCGCCGAGCGGGCTGACCGCGCTGGGCGTCGGATCGAGCACCTCCATCACGCCGATGGTCTCCTCACCGCGCATCAGGGGAGCCGCCATGAGTGATCCGGGTACATATCCGGTCGATTCCGCGAGATCCCGGGCGAAGGTCGCGTTCGTCGACAGATCGCTGACCACCAGGGGTTCCTGGGCCGCCAGGACCCAGCCGGCGATGCCGCGGGAGGCCGGGAACCGCTCGCCCAGCAGGTGGCCCTCGCCCTCGCCGGAGACGGCTTCAAAGACCAGCTCTCCGGACTGCTCGTCAAGCAGGAACACCGACGCCGCCGCAGCCCCGAACAGTGCGCGCGCGACGTTCACCACGGACCCCAGCAGCTCCTGATGGTCGCGTTCCGCCTCTCCCAGCAGCACGGACACTGCCGCCACCACATTGCGGTTCTCGGTCATGCGAACCCTTTCACGTTGTCGGAGGTGAGGTAGAGCAAGCTCTTGACCTGGAAGGGGGTGAGTTGTGGATGTTTGCTCAGGACGAGCGCGCAGTAGCCGGCAACGTGGGGTGTGGCGAAGCTGTTGCCGGTGATCCGACTGCGCAGACCGCCGACCCAGGCCACGTCGACATCGGTCCCATAGGCGAAGAACTCCACCGGAGGGACGGGGTTGTAGAGCACCAGGGCCGGGTCCTGGACCGCGTGGCTGCCGACCGAGATGACGGAGGAGAACCTCCAGGGGTAGCTCTCCACCGGAGTGTTGTGCGCCGAGGCCACCAGTACCGTGCCATTGAAGTAGGCCTCGTCGGCGATCGCATGCAGGGCCTCGGCGAAGCGTCGGCGCGTGGTCGACAAGCTGAGACTCACCACGTCGAAGCCCTGTCTGACCGCCCACTGCAGCCCGGTGACGAACGCGTCGCCGGACGAGCTGTAGCCCTCACCGAGCACCCGGACGCTGTAGAGCTCGCACTCCGGCGCAAGCGAGCGGACGATGCCGGCACAAGCGGTACCGTGCCCGCAGTTGTCGCCGTCCACCACCTGCTCGACGGCCAGTCCGCCCGTGTCCGCGGCGACAACGGCGAAGGAACCCTGGAGCGGCCCCACATCGGGATGGTCCCCCTCGATTCCGCTGTCCACGATGCACACCCGGACACCCCGTCCGGAGGACCCCCCCCAGGCCCACTCGGGGGTGATCTGGTGGGGCCAGTCGGCTTCGATGGTCAGCGCTTCCCGGCTCCGACCGAGGGCGTTCCAGGTCAGTGGCGGGTGGGCGGTGGCCCGAAGGTGCGTTTCTCCGCTCATGTCACATCCGTGTCCCGGGACTGGGCGCCGATCGAGGCCGCCCATCGGATACCCACAAGGTGGCCTTTGGCCTGGAAGAGGTGTTCAGCAGTGGTGGCGGCTGCGACCGAGCCCCGGTCGTCCCCCAGGGCTCTCAGGACGTGTGCGCGGTCGAGTGCCGCCATCGCCTGGCAGGCCGTTGAGTCGGTGCCGGCTGCGGCCGCCGTGGCACGCGACGCGTCCCGCAGAGCAGGCTCCCGGTCGCCGCGGAGGGCGAGCGCCCGAGCCCTTACCCCGTGGATCTCGGCGTCCAGGAACGGATCCCCCGTGGTGAGGGTGGTGCCCTCGGTGACGCGCAGCGCGGCCTGGTTCCTGCCCTGCTCCTGAAGTGCCCGGGCCAGCCCCGCGGCGGCAGCCGAGGAGCTGAGTGTGTCACCCAGTCGCAGACCTGCTGCCGCGGCGTCGCGCAGCAGCACCTCGGCGGCGTCCCACCGTCCAGCCATACCCTCCACCGTGGCGGCGAAGATCTGCATGCTTGCCGCACCATAGGCATGTCCGAGCTGATCGATGATCCGGGCTGAGGTCTGCACCAGCGAGCGTGCCTCGTCGAACGTGCCGCGGTAGGCGAGCAGGACCGCGAGCGGACAGTTCACCGTCGCGCGCACGACCCGGCGGCCCACCGCGTGCTCGGCGAGCAGCGCGCCGCACCCCGCCATGGCCGCCTCGGCCGGGGTGGGCCCGCGCCACAGCGATGTCGCCAGGCCGCCGATCACCGTCGCGAGCTCGAACTGTGTGTCGGTCTGGAGGGCGTGCCGCAGGGCACGTCGCAGCAGCCCCTCAGCCTCCCCGTAGCGTCCGCCGAGCTGGCGCAGCTGGCCGACGCGCAGCCAGGCCCGGGTGAGGCCGAGATGGTCTCCCGCCGACTCGAAGACCGGGACGGTGGCCAGGACGTCCTCGACCGCGGACGGTCCAGGCATCTCCAACGCGCCCAGCAGCAGTCGCACATGACAGGCGGTGCGCTGGTCACCGTCCACCGACGCCTCGTCGGCCAGGGTGCGCAGGGTCTCCAGAGCGCTCGGGTCGGTGCCGAGCAGCAGCCGGGCCTCGGCCAGGTGGACGGTGACGGCCTGCCGTTCCGGCGAGGAGGGGTCGTGCAGGTCCAGTGCGCGGGTGAGCAGGTCCGCGGCCCAGTGGAGGTCGCTTCGGCGCAGAGCCTGGGCGCCGGCCAGGGCCAGGGCCGCTGCCGCGTCGGTCCGCAGCTGCCGTACGTGTTGCTGGTCGGCCGGGCCCAGCGAGGTGGCGAGACGGTAGGCCTGTTCCAGGTGCAGTCCGACCTGGTCGTGGCGGTCCGGGTGCTGCCGGTGCCAGCCGGCGAGCCGTTCGTGGAAGCGCAACCGGGCCCGCTTGGACAGGACGTGGTAGGCCACGTCGCGGACCAGCGCCCCGGAGAAGCGGTATCTCTCCCCGGTGTGCTCGGCGACGATCAGCCGACGGTGGGTGAGCGGGACGAGCGTCTGGTCCGGCGGATCGCCGATGGCGGGATCCTCCTGGAGCAGAGCCCCCAGCTCCGCGGCCGAGAACCGGCGCCCGGGCACGGTGGCGCGTAAAAGCACCTCCCGGTCCACGGGGTCCAGCAGATCCAGGCGGGCCGCGATCACGGACTGCACGGTGGGCGGGAGCGAGTCGGTACTGCCCTGGTCGGCGATGGCGACCAGCTGCTCCAGGAAGAACGGGTTTCCCTCCGCACGTTCCACGATCTGTTCGACCAGCTCTGCCCGAAGCGGCGACGCCGACTCGCTGAGCGCGGTCACCAGCAGCCTGGCGTCCCCGGCACCCAGCGGACCCAGCACCAACGAACCGGTGCCGGGTGCGATGCCGCCCCATGAGGGAGAGGTCTCGAGCAGGTCCGGCCTGGCCAGCACCAGCATGAGCACCGGGGCGCCGGTGATGCCGCCGGCGAGATGCCCCAGGAGTTCGAGCAGAGCCGGCTTCGCCCACTGCACGTCGTCCAGGATCACAACGACGGGGTGCCGGCGTCCGATCGTCTCCAGAACGAGGGTTGCGGCCCAGGTCAACTGGTCGGGCAGTTCGCCGGGGGCCCCGTCGAGCAGCAGGCCGGATTCGAGGTACGCCAGGGCGTCCCGGACGTCGAAGCCCTGCTCCGGGCCCAGTGCGCCGCGGTCCCGCGCCGCGTCCACGATCTGCCGCAGAGCCTCCCCGAGCGCATACAGGGTCCGGCCTTCGCCGTAGGGCGGACAGCGTCCCACTCCGACCACAGCTCCCCGCCCGGTTGCCTTCACCATGAACTCGGCCGCCAGCCGGGTCTTGCCCAGACCTGCGTCACCCTGGAGCGTCACCAGCCGGCAGTCCGCCGCGCCAGTGGCTTCGTCCAGTGCCGTGGTGAGCTGTTCCAGCTCCGCCGAGCGTCCGAAGAAGGGCTCGTCGCGGGCTGGGAATCCGGCTGCCCCTCCCGGGGAGAGATCCAGCAGCCGCCAGGCGGGAACAGGCTCGGCCTTGCCCTTCAGGGTGAGTTCACCGACCGGGGCGACCACGGTGTCGCCGGTGGTCAGGTTGTGGGTGACCGGCCCAAGGATGATCTCGCCGGGAGCGGCGTGCTGCTGCAGCCGGGCAGCGACGTTCACGGCCTCGCCCGAGGTCAGTACCTGGCCCGACAGGGCGTCCTCGACGGCCACGACCTCACCGGTGTTCACGCCGATGCGGATGCCGATCTCCACGCCGATCAGCGCGCGCAGTTCGAGGTTGAGGGGTGCCAGGGCGTCGAGCATCTCCGTCGCGGCGCGCAGCGCGCGCAGTGCGTCGTCCTCGTGCAGCACCGGCACACCGAAGATCGCCACCACCGCGTCGCCGATGTACTTCTCGACGGTGCCGCCGTGGCGCTCCAGACAGGAGCGCATGAGGGCGTAGTAGCGAACCATCACCTCGCGCAGTGGCTCCGGGTCGAGGCGGCCGCTGAGCGCCGTGGAGTCCGTCATGTCGCAGAACAGGACCGTGACGGTCTTTCTCAGCTCACGGGTGGGCACGGCCGGCGGCTCGGCGCGTGTGCCGCAGTTGGGGCAGAAGCGGGCGTCGTCCGGCACAGCGGACTGACAGACCGAGCATGTCATGACGGAACTACCTTCTCTGCGCGTCCATCAGGGGCTCTGGTGCCGGGGGCCGGACGCCGGGCCGGGGCCGTCGTGCACCAGGCCGCGCAGCAGCGCCGCGGCACGGTCTGCCGTGTATGCGGCGCTGCGGGCGACCGCTGCGGCGACCGGAGGGTTCAGCGGGAGCCCGTCGAGGAGCTGGTCGAGCTCTCGCAGATGGCCGGGATCGAGGGCGGCATGTCCGGCCAGGGTGCGGAAGGCCGAGGCCGGCAGTCCGGTGAGCGCGGGCAGCCGGTCGACCATGTCCGCGCGGGGAGGGCACCCTTCCAGCACGGCGATGTATCCCAGCAGGCATACGGGGTGGTAATGGCGGATCCAGTAGTACTGGGCGCCGGCCAGCGCTGCGATGTCCTCGGCGGGAGCGCGGGCGAGCAGTGCGCCGGGCTCCCGCGCTCCCAGCGCGGTCAGGTCCTCCAGCAGCCAGTCGTCATGGCCTTGTTCCTCCTCGATGTGTGTCCGGAGGTACCTGGCCAGCGGCTCGGCGCAGGGGTCGCGGGCAGGCAGGTGGCCGCAGCGGTCGACCGCGGCCTCCATCAGTGGTACCGAAGCCCTGACCAGCCCGTGCATGGTGCCCAGATAGGCGGGATAGCGCTCCCTCAGCCCCGGTGCGGTCCACAGCGTCTGGGCGGCGGACTGAACTGCGGGCAGGGTCAGCCACAGCACGGTGCGGACCAGGGTGGCAGCGGTCATGCGATCACCTTTGAGCGTGTGGGGTGCCGGGCTGCGTCGCCGCGAGGCCGATCGCCTGCACGGCCGGGTCACGGCCCGCGCCGGCGTCGAGCAGCGACCAGCACAGGGAGCAGATGTCCTGGTGGTTCTGCTCCCCGAGGACGCGGTAGCTCGGCAGCCGGGTCAGCGTGCCGAGCCCGACGGCGGTGGCGGCGCGCAGGAAGGGGTCGCGCTCCAGAGCGTCCAGGGACGTGTGCAGCTCCTGCGGGTCCCGCGCGGAACTGTGGAGTGAGGCGGGCCCGTGCCCGGTGACGACGTCCTCGTTGCAGCAGGCGGCGAGCCGCCCGTCGTAGCGGACCACGGGAGCGGAGGCCAGCGGGCAGACTCCGAAGGAGCTGCCCGGGAGGGGGCTGCGCGCCGGCGTCAGCCCGGCGGCACGGCCCCGCCGCACCAGCGCGGTACGCCGGATCTCCGCCCGGTCCCGCCAGGACGTGCCGAAAGCCGCGGTGAGCAGCCGCTCCGCCTCCGCGGTCTGCGCGGGAGTGCCGAGTACCTGTACCGCGATCCAGCTCCCTGTCGAGGCCGCGGCGTGCAGCGCGGCGAGGTAGCGGCTCTCGGGGATGCGAGCCGCGTGGTGGCTGTCGGTACTGAGCACCACGCAGGAGGCCCGGGAGAGCACGGCACGGGTCCAGCCGGGAGCCGTGCCGTCGTCCCGGCCCCAGTTGCCGCTGGTGTAGAGGATCAGCTGCTTACCGGCCTTCGCCAGCCTGCCCGTGGCGGACTCCAGGGCACGGCGCTCCATGAAGGGCTCCCCGCCGGAGATCCCCACCAGGCGGATGCGCGGTCTCTCGCACAGTCCCCCCACCAGACGGTCGAGGAGTTTGTCGTCCATGGTCCCGGAGGGCCGGGGCAGCGCGCTCACCGAGCAGTGGTCACAGCCGACCGGACAGCGGTCGGTGAGGTAGAGCAGGGCCGAACTGCCCCGCCGTGCGCGCAGCACATCGGCCTGGGCCAGGGTCAGGTGGCGCATGGGACCGCTCCTTCGGCCTGGCCCGGGCTGCCCAGCAGCACCAGTTCGGCCCGGGAGGGATCACCGTGCCGACGAGCGAAGCCGACCGGGCCCGCGCCCAGTTGCAGGGCGATCGCCTGCTGTTCGAACAGCATCGTCGTCGCACGTGAACCCTCTGCCTCGATGCGCTCAAGGGCTCCTGGTGGGGTGGAGAGGGCACGACAGGTCCCGCAGTAGTCGGCGGGTACGGGCCGGTCCCGGACGGGCCCGGCGAAGCGGTGCGCCAGCTGTAACGGACCCCGTGTGCGCAGCGCCCGGAGCGCAGGCGACGACGTGGACCTGCTGCGCACCTCCGGCCACGTCGTCGAGCCGATGTGGCCGAGCCGCAGGTGCTCGGGGGGTGGCGACTGGTCGAGCACATCCTGGTTGCAGCAGGCGGCGATGGTGCCGTCGAAGCCGATGGCGGGCCAGGACACGAGGTCGCAGGGTGCGGCCCGGGGCGGAGGCTCGGGACGGGCGGCCGGTCCGGACTGCGAGCCGTCGGGGCCGGCCAGCCAGGACCGCGCCCGGCCGACCGGCTGCAGGGTGCTGACCAGCATGGGGACGCGGTCGTGGAACTCCGCGCGGACCTGCCGTGTCAACGCCGTGAGGAAGGGGTCGTCGGGCCCGGTCCCGCAGGCCTGGACGCTGGCGTGCCGGCCTGCGGCCAGGGTCTCGTGGAGGACCCGGAAGACCTGCTGCCGGGGCACCTCCGCCTCGTGGAAGGCATCGATGCTCACCGCGACATGGTCCACCGCCCGCAGCGCGGCACGCACCGGCCGGGGCGTGGTGCCGCCACGGGCGAAGAACGCACCGGTGAGCAGGTACGTACGGGTCCCGGCGGCCCGCGCGGTCTCGGCCAGGGTGCGGACCAGCCCGGGGCGGAGCAGCGGTTCGCCGCCGGTGAGGAGCAGGAATTCCGGGTGATCCGAGGGGCTGAAGGTCTCCACAAAGCGCTGGAACAGTTCGGCGGGCTGCTGCTCCGCCGTCGGGCCGGACATGGTCGAGCAGTGACGGCAGTGGAGCGGGCACCGCCGGGTCAGGGCCAGGTACACCGCGGAGGCGGGCACCGGACGACGTGCGAGCAGCTCGGAGAGATGCATGTCCGACCTCCTTCGGCGGACTCACACTCCGCGCCGGTGCTTGCACCCGGCACTAACCCGCACTGTTTTCCGGTATATCCGCTGTTGCCACCTCGCTCATGGGAACGACGGGGGAGAGCAGTTGGGACTCGTACGCCAGGCGCAGTGCGTCGACCCGGGAGCTGGCGCCGAGCTTCCCGTACACATTGGTGAGATGACGTTTGACGGTGGCCTCGGCGATGCCCAGCAGCGTGGCGATGCGTGCGTTGGAATAGCCGCGGGCGAGCAGTTCCAGCACCTCGACCTCGCGGGCGGACAGTGGGGACTGCCGTGCCGACGGGGCGCCGAGGGAGATGAGGCTGCTCCGCGAAACGGACAGCAGCATGTGGCCCCTGGCGCGGCCCACATTGCGCAACACCGTGAGCAGCTCCGCCTGGCCGATGTTCTTGACCAGGTACGCCGCGGCGCCACGCGCGAGCAGACGTGTCGTCAGCATCGGATTGTCGTACATCGTCAGAACCACGATGCGTGTGCCCTTGGCCCGTTGGACCACCTCGTCGATCACCGTGTCAGGGCCGGCTCCGGGCATCCGGACGTCGAGGAGCAGCAGGTCCGGGCGCAGCTCGACGGCGAGGTCGATGGCCTGGCGCGCCGTTTCGGCATGGCCGAGCACGGTGAACCCGCGGTCCAAGCCGATCAGCTCGGCGAGGCCTTCGCGGAAGAGCGTGTGGTCGTCGGCCAGGACAACGGAGAGCGGGTCACTTCTCGGAACGATCAACTTTCCTCCGGGTGGGGAAGCGGCACCCGGATCTGGACAAGGGTGCCTGCACTCGAGCTCTGCATCTCCAGCTCCGCACCGATCAGCTCCGCGCGCTCCGACATCGACAGCAACCCGGCCCCTTGATGGGCCGTCACCTGCTCTGTGTCAAAGCCCGCGCCGTCATCGCTCACCCTGGCCTGCAGAACCCCGTCGACGACCCGGAGATCGATCCACACGCGGCGCGGTCCGGCATGCAGGAGGGCGTTGCGGACGGCTTCCCGCACCATGAGGTAGAGCTGGTCGGCGGTGGGCCCGGGGATCCCGCCCAACATCCCGCATGTCAGTTCGACCTTGACATCCCGTGGCGCGGCCCGCATCAGATAGTCGTCGAGGGCGGCCCGGAGCCCCGAACCCTCGACCGAGATCCGCAGCTCGGTGGCGATTCCCAGGACTGTTGCCAGGGCCTCATGGACTGACTGCTCGGCGACGGCAAGCCGCCGCTCGGCGCGTTGCGGGTCGGTGCGGGCATAGAGCCGGTACAGCTTCAGGCTCTGCAGCGCGACCCCCAGCGCATGGGCGGTGCGGTCGTGCAGTTCCCGCGCGATCCTCCGGCGCTCCCCGTGCTGGGCCTGGAGCACCAGATCCATCGGGGGAGTGAGGGCGTCCTCGGTGTCCTGTGCCTCAGGGGTCACCGGGTACTCGCAACCGGGACCGGGGGTAAGTCGCCGTGTCTCCCGATGCCCTGGCTTGGAGCATTCCGCCTCGTGGGCACCGGCGTCGGCCCGCCGCCCAGGTTGTGGAGGCCGGGTGCCGCGTGCAGGACCGGAGTGGGCGAGTGCTGCCCCGACACCGCAGAGGATGCGTGCGGAAGCTCGGGCGACAGCGCACCGGTGGCCCGGTGGCGGCGCACATGGCTCATCCATGACTCCTGGAGACGTGGTTGACACGAAGCGTATGTGTGCGATCGATGATCCACACGTGTCCCGAAGGCGTACAAGCCAAGGATTGGTCAAGGACCGGTGAATATGAATCACATCTGACCAAGTGCCAGGTCGCGGGATGGGGAGGAGGTTAGCAGCCCAGAGCGCCGCGAGTCGGCCACCAGCGCAACGCGACCGTCGCTCGAGGTCACGGGGCCCGCCGGTCCCTGCCGACGGGCGGGCGTCGGGCGGCGCCGTCCAGTGGTGGGTGCTCCTTTGGCGGCGAGTCCTCGGCCTCGCCCGGGCGCGCGGCCGACTACCCCTGTGCGTTCACGTCCGGTCGGCCGGGGGAGACCGGATGCCTCGGGGGCCGGGCCCGGAGGGCCACGCGGCTGGAGAGGGAGCGGAGCAGCCGGACATGGCCATACCAGCAACCAATCAGATGGAAAGCCCCCCGCAAGCACCCCCCCGCAGCATCACCTTGCACCTGGAGTCCCCACGCTTCGACCACACAGGGGAGGCATCAGTGCTCGGCACCGACACGACCCATGTGAGCGAGCGGCTCTGGTTCGCCCGTGAGCTCCTGAGCGACGGCCGTTCCTGTGAGGCAGAGGAGGTCGTCGAAGGCCTCCTGGCGCGTTGCACCGGCTTGCCGAAGGAGGATGTGGTCCACTCCTGCGGCCTGTCGGCACGGCTGCTGGCCCTGCGCGGAGAGCAGGTGCGGGCCCGGATGCTGGCCGAGCTGGCCGTACGGCTGGCCTGCACCGGTACCCCGCGCCCGTGTCAGGCGTACGCCCTCCTCGATCAGGCCTACACACTGCACACGCTCGGCGACTGCGAGGAGGCGTCGGCCCGTCTGCGCGCGGCGCTCGAGCTGGCTCCGGGCGAGGTCCACCCGTGGCTTCCCGGAAGGAGTCCGCGCGGCCCTCATGCCATGTTCGCGCCCCCTGGAGTCCCTGTCAGCGGGGTGCCTTTCAGCGATGAGGAAGGTGACTGGGACCGATGCCACTTGTGTTGCTGGTGAATCCCCCCAACACCACCCAGGTGCTCGAGGACGTGTCCTGCACGGTGACCCGCCCGGAGGACCTCACGGACTGGGCGAACGTGCCCAGCCTGGGTGCGCTGACGCTGGCGTCGGCACTGGTGCCGGTCCCCGGCGTCACCCCCGTCTACCTGGACGGGACGATCGTGCCCTGGAAGGAGATCCTGCGGTTTGTCGAGGACCACGCCGACGACCTGCTGGCGGTCTGCGTCAGCATGCTGACCGCGAGCTACGAGGCCGGGCTTGCTTTGCTGCGGCACACCAAGGCGCTCCGTCCGGGCATCCATACCATCGTGGGCAACGACCATGTTTCCGCGCTTGCCCGGCAGTGCCTGAGCCGGCAGCGGGACTGCATGGACTTCGGCTTCGTCGGCAACGAGGTCGTCGGGCCGTTCCGCTCGCTGATCGCCGATCTCCACCGGGGCACCCTGCGTTCCCCCCGGGCCTATCCGGGCATGGTCGCCTGGAGTTCGGACGGCCTGGTCGAAACACCGCAGCGCCCCGAACCGGTCTTCACCGGCCACGACTACCGGCTGATCGACGAGGTGTACCCGCACACCGCGCAGTACCGGGCCAACTTCGCGTCCCGGGTGGCCCCCCGGCTCAGGGAACTGCTGGGAGTTCCGCTGCACAACGGGGTTCCCGTCGAACTCGCCCGTGGATGCATCAAGTTCAGCCGTCACGACGCCTGCACCTTCTGCTCGATCCAGTACGGCGGCATGTGGCGGAACAGTGTCCCGGACGCCGCGCAGGGGTGGCGGGTGGTCGAGCATGCGGTGCGTTCCGGCTATGACTACCTGTCACTGACCGCCGACGAGCTGCCGCTGACCTTCGGTTCGCTGCTGCGCGAGATGCGCGACGGCGCCCCGGACTGGTGGACCGGGCTGCCGGAGAACGAGCGGCCCGTGTTCGGTGGGTATGCCAGGGCCGACGGACTGTCCAGCCCCCGCCATGCGGCCACGCTCAGGGAGTTGGGTGTCAGGTACCTGATGGTCGGACTGGACGCCGGATCGGCGGTCTCGCTGTCCGCACTCAACAAACCGCTCGCTCCGGCCCGCGGCGGTGACCCGAGATACCGGGCCGAGCGGATGTTCCAGCACAACCTCGATGCCCTGGAGCGGGCTCGGGACGAGGGCATCTACATCAAGGCGGGGTTCGTCGTCGGTCACATCGGTATGACCCGGCGACTCCTCGAGCAGAACATCGAGTCCATCTGTGCCCTGGTCGACGCAGGCAAGGGTGCCATCGCCTCCTCCGACATCGAGGTGCTCTCACCCGAACCGGGCTCCTTCGACCACCGCTACCTCACCGAGCCGGCCTTCGCCGCCGAGGCGGCGCAGCGTCTGGGGCTGGAGATCGCGGACGCGGACGTGCGGGCCGGGATCGCCGTGCGGCACGCAGAGCTCGACACCCTCGACCGGGAACAGGCCATGGACGACTACGTCCGCGCAGTCATGCCCGAGCTGACCCTGGACGACCTGGCGAAGGCTCGTGAGCGCCTGCGCGAGCACTGCAGGAGCACCGGTGTCTTCGTCGGCGAATAGCCGTACCCCCAGCCGATCACTAAGGAGCCCCGTGTACTACACCAACATCCTGGTGAGCGTGACCGAGATCTGCACGGTCGGTTGCCGCCACTGCGGATTCATCGGATCCACGCGGGAGCGGCAACCCGCGGACGAGGAGATCGCCAACTGGGTCACTCAGGCCTGCGACTTCGGGATCCCGGCGATCATCTTCACCGGCGGGGAGCCCTTCCAGCGGTTCTCGCTGCTCAAAGCCGGAGTCCGGGCCGCCGCCCAGCACCCCGACAAGCCCAAGATCGGCTGCTTCACCAGCAGCTTCTGGGGCAAGGACCCGGAGACCGTCGACAAGTTCATGAGCCAGCTCGAAGGGCTGACGCACTTCTACCTCAGTACCGACGTCTTCCATCAGGAGCGCGTGCCGGCCCAGTACGTACGCAATGTGATCGACGGTGCGCTCGCCCACGGCGTCCGCGACATCAGCCTGTGCATCACCATCGCCAAGGACGAGGAGGAGCAGCAGATCCGCAGTATGTACGACGACTACGGAGACCGGCTGCTGATCCATGTGGACCGGGTGATCTCAAGCCCGCACATCGATCCGGTCGCCGCCACCGGCCACCCCCCGCTGCCTGAGCACTACGCCAAGCACTGCTACCTGCACACCCCCATCATCAACCCCAACGGGGATCTCGCCGCCTGCCACGTCGCCAAGGTGGGGGCGCACAGGCCGCTGGACAAGGACGTCTACTTCCTGGGCAACCTCAAGGAGAGGAGCTTCCCGGAGATCATGGCCGAGGCCGACGGCGACTACAGCTACCAGTACCTGAGAGCCTTCGGGCCGCAGGGGGTGGCGCGCCTGGTCAACGAGAACGATGAGCTCCGGGACCGGTTCGGGGCGAAGACCTACTCCAGCGGCTGTGACATGTGCTCCAAGGTGCTGCTGACCCGCAAGGGCAGACAGGCCCTGCGCGACCACGTCGCCGACCCCTTCCAGCAGTCGCTGATCGACACGGTCCGCGAGAGCCGGTTCGGCGAGGTCCGGGAGGGCGCCCGATGACGGGCGGATTCGTCGGACTGCTCCCGGCTGCCGGGAGGGGTTCCCGGCTCGCGCCGCTGCGCTACCCCAAGGAGCTGCTGCCCATCAGCTACGAGCCGGTGGGCGGCGACGGCACCGGGGTCCGCGCGCGTGCAGTGGCCGAGTACGCCCTGGCCTCCATCGCCGGCGCCGATGCCGAGCGGGTGCTGCTGGTGGTGGCCCCCTGGAAGATGGACGTCCTCAACTACTTCGGCGACGGCAGTCATGTGGGACTGGACATCGGCTACCTCTACCAGGAGGACGCCCGCGGCCTGCCGTACGCCCTGGAACTCGCGTACCCCTGGACACGGGGAGACCATGTGGTCTTCGCGATGCCCGACACCATCACCACCCCCGGCGACGCTCTGGCCCGGCTGCGGGACCGGTATCTGGAGACCCGCGCCGACCTCGCCCTCGCCGTCTTCCCCACCGCGGAGCCCGAACGCCTCGGCCCGGTGCTCCTGGACGGGGAACGAGTCGTCCAGGTGCTCGACAAGCCCGAGCAGCCTCCGGTCGCCAACACCTGGGGCGCGGCGATCTGGAGCGACACCTTCGCCGATCTGCTGCACCAGGGACTCGCCGAGTTGCCCGAAGGCGGTTCCGAACCGGCCATCGGCCACTACTTCGACCTGGCCGTCCGCCGGGGGCTGAAGGTGATCGGTGTGCCCTTCCCTGAGGGTTCCTTCGAGGATGCGGGCACCCGCGTCGGCATCCTCCGCTGCCTGGACGCCCAGCAGACCCCCTCGCCCGCAGCACTCCCCGACACGTCAGCCGCCGACCCTGCGAGCCGCATATGAGACTGCTGTTCTTCGCTCTGTCCACCGCCGGATACGGTGAGACGGTCATCGGCACCTCGCTGGCCGACCAGCTGAGGCCGCTCGGCGTGGAGAGCCACTTCGTCATCTCGGCCATCTCCGAACAGGTCCTCAAGCGCAGCGGCATCGGCCACACGCTGATCGACCCCCAGATGGGCAAGCTCGCCCGCCTGCTCATCGACGACGTCGTGGACACCTTCCGCCCGGACGCCATCGTGCTGGCGGACTACTTCACCTTCAGCGGCGTCTTCCAGAACCGGTTCCGGCTGGAGCCCTGGTTCATCGAGGAGTACCGGCTGCCCATCCTCCCGATCGACATCTGGGAGTGGGAGAAGACCGCCTTCGCCATCGACATGTTCGACGAGGACCGCCAGGTCGACAAGCGGATCCTGGAGATGGACGTGCACCTGCGTCCGGTCCCGCTGGCACACCCGGAGCGTGAGGGGAGGGCCTACCCCTTCCGGCTCTGGGAGGGCTCGGAACGGGTGAGCCGGCGCACCAGGAGCCACCTGTTCACCACCTTCGGCCTGGGGCCGCAGGACCGCCTGGTGATGCTCCCGGTCGCGGCCTGGCAACAGCTGCCCGAGGAGCGGTACGACTCGTCGATCGGCACCCATGTGCTGCGCGGAGTGCCCCGGCTGCTCGCCCACTATCTGCGTCAACTCCCGGAAACCACACACTTCCTGCTGGTGGGCCAGCCGCCGCCGGAGCTGGCCGGCCTGCCGACCGAGCGCATGCACATCCTGCCGCCGTGCTCCCCGGCCCGGTTCAGCACCCTGCTCGGCTCGTCCGACCTGGTGCTCAGCCTCAACGTCGGGGCGACCACCCTGGCCCGCGCCGTGACCTCCGACATTCCCGGGGTCGCGCTGACCAACAGCTTCGCGGTCCCCGACGCCGAGGCCGCCGCCGCGGCCGAGGCCGAGCTGGGCGGACTCACCGACACCGTCCGCGGCTGGCTGGCCGACATGGTGCCACTGCACCGCCTGCGGATGTGGCCGCTGGGCTTCCACTCCTTCCTCGATCCGATACTCACCGCCAACCCCTACACCGCGGCCTTCGACGACGTCGAGATCCTGGACGAACCGGCCGTGGTGCAGACCATCGAGCGCGCGCTGTACGACTCCGAGACCCGGGAGCGGTCCGCCGCCGCCCGTGCCGACTATCTGACGACTCTCGAGGCCCAGGTGGACACCCGCGCGGCGTTCGCCGAGGCGGCGAGCCGACTGGGCCTGGCCCTGTGAGGATGAGATGAAGCAACTGAGCATGCACGTGACCGACCTGTGCAACGAGAAGTGCGGCTTCTGCGTGGTCGGTTCACCCCTCGCGAAGAGCGACAGCGTGCAGTACAACGAGCTGATCAACTTCCTCATCGCCAACGCGGACGAGGGATTCGACTCGCTCAACCTGCACGGTGGCGAACCGACCATCCTGCCCAGACTGATGGAACTGCTCGAGACGGCGAGCGTCTTCGGCTATCCGGAAGTGCAGATCCAGACCAACGGCAGACGGCTGAAGGACAGAGGCTTCGTCGACAAGCTGAAGGAACGCGGGGTCAGGCTCTTCGTGATCTCGCTGCACGGCGCCGACTCGCATGTCCAGGACTGCCTGACCCAGACGCCCGGCGGCTTCGCGGAGACCATCGAGGGCATCAGAAACGCCAAGGCGGCCGGGATCCAGGTCCGGGTGAACACCGTCATCACCCGGATGAACATGGGTCAGCTCGGCAACATCTGCCGTCTGTGCGTCGAGCTCGGCGTGGACCACATCAACATCTCCAACCTGCACCCGGTCGGAAGCGGATACTTCGCCCTCGACATGCAGGCACCCACGGTCCGCGAGACACGGACCCATCTGCTCCCGGTACTCGACGAGTTGGTCGGCCAGGGCCACAAGATCACCCTGGAGGGATTCCCGCTCTGCGTCGTCGCGCCGTACCAGCGCCTTGCCATCGAGGACGGCACCAGATTCATCCGAATGATGTACCAGGGCGCGGTCTACGACAACTATGACGAGTTCATGGACGATCAGACCCGTGAGTACGGTGCGCCCTGCGACGGCTGCGCGCTACGCTCGGAATGCGGAGGAGTGTATCTGGAGTACGCCGAGCGTCGGGGGTGGGACGAGTTCGCCGCGGCCAAGCAGGATCTGTTGGAACCTGCAGTGCCGAACAACCTTCCCTGATCCGGATCGAGGTCCGACGCTGCCGCTGGGGGGCAGCCGGCGAGGCCCCACCCCAACCCACCGCATCCCGACCACCGCAGCCACCGGCGCAGGATCACCATGAACGTCGCAGCACACGGAGGAACCATGTCGCGCCCCTCTCCCGTAGTCCTTGACGGGGTCTCCAAGGACTACGGCAGCTTCCGAGCCGTCTCCGATCTCAGCCTGGAATTAACACCCGGCCAGATCACGGTGCTGCTCGGCTCCAACGGGGCAGGCAAGACCACCACGCTCAGCATGATGACAGGCCTGCGCAAGCCCACCCTCGGGCGGGTCCGGGTGTTCGGCCTCGAACCGGCCGACCCCCGGGCCCGGACCCGGACGGGGGTGATGCTCCAGGACTCCGGCGTGCCGGGCGTGCTGCGCGTACGCGAGCTGATCCGGCTGTTCCGGCAGTACTACCCAGCCCCGCTGGACTTCGACCAGGTGGTCGAGATGGCCAGCCTGCGTGGCCAGTTGAACACCCGGGCACAGGACCTGTCGGGCGGTCAGCGGCAGCGGCTGTACTTTGCGCTGGCCGTGTGCGGCGACCCGGAGCTGCTGTTCCTGGACGAGCCGACGGTCGCCATGGATGTCGACTCGCGCAATGAGTTCCTGGGCCACATCCGCGCCCTGGCCGACCGCGGCCGCACCGTGGTGCTCACCACGCACTACCTCGCGGAGGCCGAGCGGCTGGCCGACCGCGTGGTGGTGATCCACCGCAGCCGGCTGATCGCCGACGGCTCGAAGGCGGAGCTCAAGGCGCTCACGGCGGGGAAGAGGGTGTCGTTCACCCTCCCCGATCCGGTGGACGCGACCGAGTTCGAAGGGCTTCCCGTGGAAGGGCTGGAGATCTCCCCGGAACCGGAGGAGACCGTGGTCCGCTTCCACAGCACCCGCCCGGAGGAGGTGCTCAGCGCTCTCGCGCTGCGCGGCACCCGGTTGCGGGATCTGGAGGTCGTCGGCGTCGACCTGGAGGAAGCCGTGCAGAACCTCGTCCACCAGGCCAACCGCGAGACCGCTGAGGTGCAGTCCTGATGACCACGATCCAGACCTCGTCCGCCTGGCGCCGTCAGCTTCCGGCCTCGGTCCGGGCTCAGGCGATGATCCTGCTCCGCAACCCCTCGCTGATCGTGGCCGCAGTCGCCCTGCCGGTGGTCCTCTACCTGGTGCTCGGCACCACCGGCGGCCACCAGCCCCAGCACGGTGTGGCGTACGCCGCGTACACGCTGTGCTCCATGGGCGCCTACGCGGGTGGGGCGATCATGCTGCTCAACTTCGGGACCACCCTCGCGGTGGAACGAGGTCAGGGCATCGACCGCCTGTTCCGCGCCAGTCCCATGCGGCCCTGGACGTACCTGGCCGCGAAGGGCCTGGTGGCCGTCGTGGTGGCGGTGCTCTCCTTCGCGGTGCTCTCGCTCGCCTCGGCCACGCTCACCGACGCCGACCTGTCGCCCGCCCGGCTGGCGGAACTGACGGCCCGGCTCCTGTTCGGCTCGGTGGCCTTCCTGGCCATGGGCATGGCGCTGGGATACCTCGCCGGACCGACCTCGGCGTCCCCGGTCGCCACCCTGTCCTATCTGCTGCTGTCCATGGCGTCGGGCATGTTCATGCCCCTGGACCAGCTGCCGGACGCGGTACGGCACGTGGCGCACTATCTGCCCACCTACCACTACGCCCAGCTCGCCTGGGGCACCCTGCATGCCGCCGACGAGCCCTGGACCACCGCCGCGGGCTGGCTGGGCGGGTACGCGCTGGTCTTCTTCGCCCTGGCCGCCCGGCTCTACCAGCGCAACCAGGCCCGCCGTTTCTCCTGAGCGGAACGAGCGGACCGAACACCCGTGACCGGACTCGATGAAGGGAAGGGCGCGGTTGACCTCCGCGACGCCACGCCAGACAGCCGACGCCTTTGTCGACGCCTATATCGACCTCGACCCGATCGCGGCGACCGTGTACGGCCTGCGCCCCGGGGAGGAGCGGCTCCCCGACTTCTCCCCGGACGGCGCGCAGGCCGTCGCGGAACTCATCCGCCGGACCCTGACCGAGCTCGACACCGCCGCCCAGGACGACCCCGCTGAACGGCGCTGCGGTCGGCTGCTGAAGGAACGGCTCACCGCCGACCTGGCCGTTCACGAGGCGGGCGAGGGGCTGCGTGCCGTCAGCAGTCTGCGCTCGCCGGTGCAGTCCATCCGGCAGGCGCTCGGCCTGATGCCGACCGGGACCGAGGCCGACTGGGAGGCCCGGGCCCGACGGATGGGCCGGGTTCCCGCCGCGCTGCACGGCTATGTCGCGTCGTTGGCCGAAGGGCTGAAGCAGCAGCTGCCCGGGGGCCCGATGCAGGTGGCCGCCGCGATCGACCAGCTGGATGCCCTGCTCGGCGGCCCCGCCGGGACCAGTTGGTTCGAGGATCTCGCTGCTTCGGGCCCCGACAGCCTCCGTTCCGAGCTGGAGGCCGGAGCCCGCTCGGCCACCGAGGCGGTCGCAGACCTGCGGGAGTGGCTGCGCACGGTCTACGGCCCCGGCGTCGAGGGTGCCCCGGAAACCGTCGGTCGGGAGCGCTACCTCAGCTGGGCCCGCTACTGGACCGGCGCCGACCTGGACCCGGACGAGGCCTACGCCTACGGCTGGTCCGAGGTGCACCGCATCCAGGCCGAGATGCGGGAGGCGGCCGAGCTGGTGCTGCCCGGTTCCACCGCCCTGGAGGCCATGCACCACCTGGAGGAGCACGGCGAGGCTGTCGAGGGCACCGAGGGCATCCGGGCCTGGCTGCAGTCCCTGACGGACACGGCGATCGACACCCTGAACGGCACCTACTTCGAGCTCGCCGAGCAGATCACCCGGACCGAGACGCTGATCGCTCCGCCCGGCTGCGGCTCCGTGCCCTTCTACACACAGCCGTCCATCGACTTCAGCCGGCCGGGCCGCACCTGGCTCCCGGTCGAGCCGGGCCGGACCAGTTTTCCGGTCTGGAACCTGGTGAGCACGTGGTATCACGAGGGCGTTCCCGGACACCATCTGCAGTATGCGCAGTGGATGGTGATGGCCGACCGGCTCTCGACCTACCAGGCGACCCTGGGCGCAGTGAGTGCCAACGTGGAGGGGTGGGCGCTCTACGCGGAGCGTCTGATGG
Organism: Peterkaempfera podocarpi; assembly: GCF_042466665.1. GTDB lineage: Bacteria > Actinomycetota > Actinomycetes > Streptomycetales > Streptomycetaceae > Peterkaempfera > Peterkaempfera podocarpi. Next base: position 2,432,923 of record NZ_CP162102.1, on the reverse strand, counting down.
ACGAGTTCGGCCACCTCACCGACCCCGCCCGCCGGCTCGGCTATCTGAACGGCCAGATGCTGCGCGCGGTACGGCTGGTCGTCGACATCGGGATGCACCTGGAGCTGGGGATCCCGGCCGGCGCGGGGTTCCACCCCGGTGAACGGTGGACACCCGGGCTCGGCCGGGAGTTCCTCGGCGCCTGTACGGGCCTGCCCGCCACCGCATTGGACAGTGAGCACACCCGCTATCTGGGCCTGCCCGGCCAAGCCATCGGCTACAAACTCGGTGAGCGGGTCTGGCTGGAGGGGCGACGGGCAGCCCAGGGAGTGCACGGGGGCTCGTTCGATCTCAAGCGATGGCACATGGCCGCGCTCTCCCAGGGACCTTTGGGGCTGGACGATCTGGCGGCCGAACTCAGCATGCTCTGAACGCGACGGGCGAGTCGGACGATGTGCCGTTCACGGTGCACCACCCGACGGCGACTGCCCCGCCGGTTCGTCCGGCGGGGCAGTCGCGCCTACGGGACTACTTCTCGACCTCCATCGCAGCCCTCAGCTGACGAGTCTGGGCGGCGAAGGCGGGGAGGGGTTTGTCCACCCGGGTGACGACCATGACGACCGAACTGTGGTCGGCCCATGCGCAGGCGGACAGGGTGCCGTCCGTCATGGTGACCTCGGCACACTGAAGCTCCCCGCCCAGACGTCCCGGGTAGAAGTCCTGACGCGCCGACATGGTGCCCGCGCTCTCCAGATTCATGAAGCCATGGGACAACCCCGCCGCGGGATCGGCGACGGGACCCGAGACGCCGGAGATGACCAGGGTGACCTGCCCGTCCCTGCCGTAGGCGGTTCCCAGGGGAGTGACGCCCGGGGGGTAGGTGTTCTGTTGCAACGCCTCGCGAGCGCCCTTGGCGGCATCGGAGTCGTCCATCCAGACCAGCCCGTGGAAGGCGGCCGGAGGAACGAGCGTGTACTGGCCGATGCCGCCCTCCCCTCCGTCGGCGAAGGCCGCCGGCGTCCCGGCAGCGAGCACGGTCAGACCGAGAACGACTCCGCCGGCGATCCGCTGGAGCCTCCGGTTGTGCCTCGGCGGCACGGCCGGGGGCCGCACAGCCTGGGGCGGGACCTCGGTCGCACTCTGAGCAGCACCCCGCTGGGGCTCTGCAACGGTCATGGTGACAGCCTCGCTCTCATGGGTCGGCGGCCCCACAGGCGGTGTTACTCGTCGGCCTGCGGACGCCGCGGTGGAAGTTGCCGGTGGCGGGCCTGGGTCTGTGCGGCCAGCTCTTTCCGCGAGTTGATGCCCAACTTCGCGAAGACATGGGACAGATGTGCCTGTACGGTGCGCGGCGAGGAGAACAGCCGATCGCCTATCTCCCGGTTGCTCAGCCCTGCCGCGGCCAGATCGGCCACCTGGCGTTCGGCGGGGGTGAGACTGACCCACCCCACTCCGCGTTGCCGGGGGCCGCGCTGACGGCCGGCGTAGGCCACCGCCTCCTGCAGCGACAGCCGTGTGCCCTCCGTGTACAGCTCCGTGAAGCGCTCCGGTGACAACGCGGCCACCGCATCCCCGCGCTCCGCCTCAAGGCGGTCCTGGGCGGGCCCGGAACGGCGGCTGCCCCACGCACCCCGAAGCCCCTCGGCAGCGCCGAGCAGCCGCACGCCGTACTCGAGCCGATCCTGCTCCAGCGCCAGGCCGGCCAGGGATTCGAGGGACTCGACCGCGGCGACGCACAGGCCGGCGTTGACGCGGGCGCCAAGCGCCTGGTGATACGTGGACCAGGCACGTGAGGCGTCGCCGAGGGCCCGGGCGCAGTCACCGACCGCCTGCAGTGTGCCGGCGAGCAGGGCCGGGCCGGTGCCGGCCCGGGCGATGGCGTGGGCCTCCTCGATCAGGGTCCAGGCCGCGCTGGCGGATCCGGTGGCCAGGGCCACCTCGCCGAGTCCGAGGATGCCGGCTGCGGCCTGGGCGGGCACCGTCTCCTGGGACAACGCGGTGACCTGGGCGAACGCCCTCCTGGCCTCCTGCCCCTGCCCCTGTCTCAGTCTGGTGCGCCCCGCCACGTCGAGGGCTGCCGCCAGCAGCAGCGGCGAACCCGTTTCGGTCGCCAGTGCCACGGCCTGTTCGAGTCTCGATCTGCCGGGTTCGTCACCGTCCGACGCCTGGTCCAGGGCCAGCCTGCCCGACTCTGTGAGGATCAGCACCTGGGCGCCCTTGGCCGCCGCAGCCGCTGCGAGCGCCTGGGCCTCGTCGAGCGCGGACCGGGCCGCGTCGAAGCGGCCCTGAGTGCGGGCCACCGTGCCGGCTGCCAGTAAGGCGGCGACCACGGCGGGGGTCAGGGCGCCGGACCGTGCTTCGGCCACGGCCCGGGCTGCCGCCTCCTTCGCCTCGTCCGGTCGGCCCGCCTCCACCGCTGCCAGGGCGTGCAGTGCGGTGGCGACCGCGGTCCAGGGCGAGCTGCCGGGCAGGTTCACCGCCGCCCGGGCGAGGCGATGGGCGCCCGAACCCGGATCCGTGTGCAACTCGGCGGCCCCGGCCAGCACCTCTGCCCACAGTCGGCCCGGGGTGTCACCGTCCTGCGCGCAGCGGGCGGCTGTCCGGAGTGCGGTCTCAAGGGCCGCCTCGGCCCGGCCGAGTACGCAGTCGAACATGCCTCGGGCCAGCACCACCCGGGTGTAGGCGGGCGAGTCCTGCCAGCCGCCCCGGGCGGCATCCGCTCCGGCGAGCTGGGCTGTGACCAGCCCGGCCCCCTCGCGGATCCGTCCGGACAGCAGCCAGAACGGGGCCGCCGCAGCGGCCAGCTGCAGACCGTCCGTGATCGCGTCGTGGTCGATGCACCACTGGAGGGCCTCGGTGAGATCCCCCGGGCGCAGGTCCCCCGGGCGCCGGACCGCGTGGCGCACCCGGGCCTGCTGCAAGAGATCCCGCTCGCCCGACTGCACCAGCAGGTCCTTGCCGTACTGACGCACCGTGTGCAGCAGCCGGTAGCGGGCCTGCTCCCCGCTGGGGTCGCAGACGACGAGCGACTTCGCCACCAGCCCGACCAGGGCCTCCAGTACCTCTTCCTCGGGGAGCCCTGCCCCGGAGCAGACCTGCTCGACGGATTCGAGGGTGAAGGCATCCGCGAAGACCGAGACCCGCCGGAGCAGTACCCGCTCCTGTCCGGTGAGGGTCTGAGCCCCCCAGTCCAGTGCCCCGCGCATGGAGCGGTGGTGCGCGGGACCGGTACGCAGGCCCCCCACCAGTAACCGCATCGCGTCGTCGAGCCGCTCCAGGATCTGCACCGAGGTCAGGACCGTGGTGTGCGCCGCGGCAAGCTCGAGCGCCAGCGGCAGCCCGTCCAGTCGCGCACAGACGGCCCGGACCTCCGGTGAGATCTCGGGGACCACACCCGCGTGGTGTGCTCCGGCGCGGACGGCGAAGAAGGCGGCCGCGTCCGCCGGCGCCAGGGGACGCACCGGGTAGACCGTCTCCCGGCTCGCGCCCAGGTACTCCCTGGAGGTCGCGACGATCCGCAGCTCCCGTCGCGAAGCCAGCAGCCTCGATGCGAACCGTGCCACCAGCCCCAGGACCAGGTCGCAGTTGTCCAGCACCAGCAGGCCCGGCCCGTCGGCCTCCTGCAGGCGCGCGGCGGTGCGGTGCAGGATCTCCTCCGCGCTCGCCGCATCCTGCGCCTCCAGCAGGTCCGCCGTCGCGCACGCCTGCCAGCGGCAGTCCGCGGTGAGCGCTTCGGCGAGCCTGCTCTTGCCCACTCCCGCCGGGCCGGTCAGCGTGACGAGGCAGGCCTGGGCCAGCAGTGCCCCCAGTTCCTCCAGCTCGCCCTCGCGGGCGAGGAGAGCCGGCGCCACCCGAGCGGCTGTTGCAGCGTCCGTCATGATCCCCCACCGTCCATGCCCGACGACCGGTCCTGCCGCTTTGTTCCTCAGGCGGTGAGCCTGCGTTGCAGTGTCCGTATGGAGACGGCGCAGACCAGGGCGGTCCCCACGGTGAGCACGCTCATGAACGCCCAGACGGGCAGGTGGGGCACACCTGGGATGAACGCGGTCCGCAGCGCCTCGCTCACGTACACCAGGGGGTTGGCCAGTACCAGCCACTGAAGCCATCCGACCTGGTTCAGCGAGGCCCACGGGTAGTAGACGCACCCCAGCATGGTGATGGGCACCATCATCACGGTGAACAGCGTGCTGAGCTTGCGCGGTTCCACCACGGTCCCGAAGAGCAGACCGAGGCCCGCCATGAGCACGGCGGCGAGCACAAGCACGCCGAGAGCGGCCGGCCAGTGCGCCAGCGAGATGTGCGGGGCCTGTCCGGGGGCGTGTACCAGGAGCACACAGGGCAGGACCACGAGGCCGGCCACACAGCCCTGGACGGCGCCGGCAAGGATCTTGGAGAGGCCGAGCATCCACAGGGGCAGCGGGGCGAGCACCCGGTCCTCGATCTCCCGTGTGTACGAGAGCTCCATCACCAGCGGCGTGGACACCGACATGATGCCCTGAAGCATCACCGCCGAGGCGACCATCCCGGGGACCAGGACGGTGGCGAACGAGAGCCCGCCCGGGGTTGCCGACGCCCCGGAGGTCCCCTGCGTCTTGGGCATCACATAGGCGAAGACGAAGACGAACAGAAGCGGCTGGGTGCCGGACCGCAGCACAAAGCTCACCAGGTCCCGGCGCAGTACCCGCATGTCGCGGGCGAGGAGTGCCAGGAACGGCCGGCCCAGCCGCAGCACCCCGACTGCGGCGGGGGGTGCGCCGGCGACCTTGCCGATGGCCGTGCCGGTGGGCCGTACTGTCTCAGTGGTCATTCCCGGTACTCCCGTCCGGTCAGCGCGAGGAAGACCGTCTCCAGGCTGGGACGGCGAACGGCGACATCGAGCACGAACAGCCCGGCATCCAGACTCGCTCGCAGGACGGCCGGGACGACGCCTTCGACGTCGCCGGTGTACACCCGAAGGGTGGCGCCCTCCGATTCGGCGCGGCTCACTCCAGGAATGCGCTGGGCCGTGCCCAGGAGACCCGTGAGTTCGGCGCCGGGTTCATGGACCAGAGTCACCACCGCGTCACCGCCCTCACGGGTCTTCAGTTCGTCCTGGCTGCCGGACGCGAGCATCGTGCCGTGGTCGACCACGGCGATCCGCTCGCACAGCGCCTCGGCCTCCTCCAGGTAGTGCGTGGTCAGCACGATGGTCTGGCCTTCGGCGTGCATCTCCCGCAGCAGCTCCCACAGGTTGACCCGCGTCTGGGGGTCGAGACCGGAGGTCGGCTCGTCGAGGAACAGGATCGCCGGGCGGGTCAGCAGAGCACGGGCGATCATCACCCGCTGGGCCTGACCGCCCGAAAGCCGGTGCACCATGGCATCCGAGCGGTCACCGAGCCCGAAACGGTCGAGCAGTTCCCGACCCCGGGCCCGGGCGGCCCTTGCCGACAGCCCGGCGAACCTGCCGCGGAACTCCAGGTTCTCCAGTGCGGTCAGTTGGCGGTCCAGCGTGTTCTGCTGCGTCACCGCACCGATCCGCCGTTTGACCTCCGTCGGGTCCGCGACGGGGTCCGCCCCGGCCACCCGCATCGATCCCGAAGTGGGCTTCACCCGTGTGGTGAGCATCCCGAAGGTCGTCGACTTCCCCGCTCCGTTGGGGCCGAGCAGGCCGAACGACTCCCCTTCCTGCACTGTCAAGGAGATCCCGCGTACGGCCTTGACCGCCTTGCCGCCGTTCGAGTAGGTCTTGTGCAGGTCCTCGGTCGCGATGGCTATGGCAGCCACGGCGGGACCACCTCCTTAGGTGTGGGTCACTGAGCCGTTCAGCGGCTCAGCAGGGGTGACCGCTCAAGGGCATCGGCCACCTCCTGGGCGATGCCGCGGTTGTTACGGACGCGCTGGGAGATGAGGATTCCTCCACCGCCCTTGACCACGACGGACGTGTTCGAACCGTCGCTGTGCACCTGGACGTGGGCAGTCGTCAGCAGGCCGCCCTTCACGGTGATGGAGTCGGGCTTGCCACCCCGCTCGACTGAGTACCGTCCGCCCAACTCTGCGCGCAGAGCCTCGATGAGCTGGTCGATGCTGACGCCGGCTCGCCGGATGGTGATGGTGGTGCTCATGGTTCTCCGTTCATGATGCTCTGTCGGGATCCACTGTCGCGCGACGGGCCTGTCTACCGGCTGTCGCACGCTTTGCTGCCGCTAGGTGCTGTGCTCCTGACCGTCAGTACGGCATGTCTCCCACGATGGCTACCCGCTCGGTGACCCGTCTCACAGGGAAGTAGTCGGAGACTGCGTAGTGCTGTACCGCCCGATTGTCCCAAAAGGCCACAGCGCCCGGCGTCCAGCGGAACCTGACCTGGTATTCGGGAGCCTGCAGTTGCCGGAACAGGTACTGCAGCAGTTGCTCGCCCTGCTCCGGTTCCATGCCGACGACGTGTGAGGTGAAGACCGAGTTGACGAACAGGGTCTTCCGCCCGGTCTCCGGATGGGTGCGCACCACGGGGTGCGTCACCGGCGGGAATTTCGCCCGTATCCGGGAGACCTGCTCCGCGGGGACGAAGCGCCCCATCGTCGAGGTCAGGTCGTGCACCGCCTGCAGACCCTCCAGCTCCACCCGCACCGGCTCGGGGAGGTTGTCGTACGCGGCGGCGGCATCGGTGAACAGTGTGTCGCCGCCTGCCTCCGGCCCCTCCAACAGCCGCAGGACAAAGCCCATCGCGGGCCTGGGCCGTCCGGTCATGTCCGCGTGCCAGGCGTTCTCGAACCCGGCGTTCTCGGCGTCCTTGACGTAGCGCGCCACCTCGGGACCGGAAACACCGGACGTCAGACGCTGCTGCTCCAACTCGCCCCATGCCCGGGCGAACGCGATCTGCTGGCCCCCGGTGATCTGCTGGCCCCGGAAGAACAGCACCTTCCACTCCAGCAACGCCCGGTTCAGCTCGTCCCTCAGCTCCGGGTCCGGGGGAGTACCCAGGTCGACGCCGCTGATCTCCGCTCCGATCAGCGGTCCGAGCGGGCTCACCCCGAAGCGTTCATAGGGACGGTCGTCCTGGGTGTCGGCGAGCCGGCGCAGCCGCCGGGGCCCGCCGCGGATGGCCCGCCCCGGACGCTCTGCGGGGGCGAGTGCGGCCTCGGATCCGGCCAGATGCCAGGGGAACGGCAGATCGGAGTCGATGGCGACCGAGGGCGACGTGGTCATCCGGGCTCTCCTCACAGGCGTAGGACTGGAGCACTGCGTCACCCTGGGACCGGACGGTATGGCTGCGCCTTGCCCCAACCTGCTCCGCGGTTGGCTGCGAGGAAACACCTCGACAACCGCGCTCAAATCGCCACGCAACCCGGTCGCTCGAACATCTGGCTCGAACCATCGCACACGCGGCCCAGGGGAGGGGACGGGATCGTGGAGCAGAGCAGCACAGGAAGGCCGTTGCGCATCGCGCTGGGCGGGGACTGGATGGCGACGCGCGGCGCGGTGCTGAGCGACACCACCGGTGCGCAGTCCCTGCGCACCTTGCTGGCCTCCGCCGATTTCGCCTTCGTCAACCTCGAGGTGGCGGCGGCCGGCTGGCAGGGCCACCCGGTCCGCGACCCCTGGGGCAGCACCCTCGGCGCCGGCACGCACATCCTCGACGACCTGCGCGACGCGGGCATCAGCATGGTCAGTTGCGCCAACAACCACGCTCTGGACATGGGCAGCCAGGGACTGCTGGCGCAGCTGCGCGAACTGGCCGCGCGGGGCATCGCAGCGGCCGGTGCAGGACCGGACCTCACCAGCGCCCGGATGCCGGTCTATGTCGACCGCCCCGCCGGAAGCGCCGCGCTCATCGCCTGCACCGCCAGCTTCGCCCAGGGGCAGGAGGCCGCACCGGCAGGCCTGCAACTGCCCGGCCGGCCCGGTATCAGTCCGCTTCGGCACCGCCAGGTCCTGGAGGTGACCGCGGAGCAGCTCGCCACCTTGCGGACGATCGACCGGGAGACCGGACTGGCCGCCGGACGCGCCGGGATCGTGGCCATGATCGGCAGCGATCCATGGGACGAGGACGCCGATCCCTTCCCCTTCCTCGGCGGCTTCTTCCGCGCCGGTTCAAGTCCCGGACAGGAGACCTCCGTCGAGGAGCAGGACCTGGCTGCGATCCTCCCGTGGGTCCGTGAGGCACGCCACCGGTCCGACCTGACCGTCGTCAGCGTGCACTCGCACGAGTCCGGCAGCGGCCCGCTGGCGCCGGCCGAGTTCCTTCGCGGTTTCGCCCGGGCAGCGATCGACGCAGGCGCGGACATCGTCGTGGGACACGGCCCGCACCGGCTGCGCGGTATCGAGGTGCACCGGGGGCGGCCGATCTTCTACAGCCTGGGCAACCTCGTCAGCCAGATCGAGCTGACCGAGCGTCTGCCTGCCGAGGACTACGCCAAGGTGCCGTCGAGCAGACCGCTCACCCCGTTCAGCTTCTTCAATGCGCGCAGCCTCGCCGACACCCGGGGCTTCGCGGCGCACCGGGAGTACTGGGAGACCGTCGTTCCGGTCGTCACCACGGCCGCACCCGAGCGCGAGGACGGCCGGCACCGCCCCGCCCTGGTCGAGCTGCACCCCGTGACCTTGGGTTTCGGGCTTCCCACCCACCGTAGGGGCCGGCCCGGGCGGGCGCTGCCCGCGGATGGGCACCGCATCCTCAAGGAGCTGGCCGAACTCTCCTCCGGCTATGGCACAACGGTGGAGATCTGCGAGACGGAGGACGGCCCGGTGGGACGGCTGGTTCTCGACTGACCGTCTCATACCAGCCAGTTACCGCACGGCAGTCCGGTTCCAGTCGACGCCGGCGAATCTCAGTGCGGCCGGGTGGTGGCCAACCCCCCTTCCCCCGGCCCTCCCGCTGTACCTCCCGCCCTCCCGCTGTACCTCGAAGGAGACACGTCCCATGGCACAGATCCGCGACCTGAACAGACCCATCGGAACCCGAAGACCGCTGGTGACCACCGCGGCGACCGTGGCCGCTGCAGTGTGCGCACTCGGATTCGCACCGGTTGCGCAGGCCTCACCCGTCGCGGCGGGCGGCCGCGTACCGATCACGTCGGACAGCGAGCTCGTCCCCGCCGGCGCGACCGACGAAGGAGCTGCGTCACCCGCCGGAGCACTCAGCGTCCGGGTGTATCTGAACGGTCGCAACCCGGCAGGGCTGCGGCAGCTCGCACGGCAGGTGTCGACCCCCGGCAACCCGCACTACCGGCACTTCCTGACTCCTGCCCAGTACACCGCCTCCTACGGTCCGACCGCACGGCAGACCGCTGCCGTCGTCTCCTGGCTGCGTGCCTCCGGACTCACCGTGACCAGCACGGACTCGCACTATGTCGCGGCCTCGGGCGACCAGGCGTCCGTGGAACGTGCGGTGGGCGCGCGCATGCACCTCTTCCGTCTGAACGGCACGAGCCTGCGGGCCCCGGCCGGCCGGCTGAGCGTGCCGCAGACCGTCGCCGGCGACGTGCTGTCCATATCCGGCCTCAGCACACCGACCTCCGCCGTCCGACCGGCCTCCGCCCGCCCCGTGCCCGTGACCGCGGCAGCGTCGGCCACCTGCTCGTCCTCCTTCGGGGCGAACCCTGCGACGACGCTCCCCACCGCCTACGGGGCGGTCCAGCCGTGGCAGTCCTGCGGCTATCTGCCCAGCCAGCTGCGCAGTGGCTACGGCGTCACCCCCACGGGCCTGACCGGAGCCGGCACCCGTGTCGCGGTGGTCGGCGCCTACGCCTCCGCCACCATCGCCGCCGACGCTGCGACCTATGCCTCCCTGCACGGCGAACAGGCATGGGCCGACGGCCAGCTCACCCAGGTGGTGCCGGACGGACTACCCGCCCAGCCGTCCTCATGGGGCATGGAGGAGGCGCTCGACGTCGAGGCTGTCCACGCGATGGCGCCCGGCGCGGACGTCGTCTACGTCGCTGCTCCGGACACCGAGGACGACAGCTTCGTGGACGCCGTGTCGCGCATCGTCGACGGCCACCTGGCCGACATCGTCTCCAACTCCTGGGTGCTCGGTGCGGACACCGGCGTACCGAGTGCCATCACCAAGGCCTTCGAGCAGGACTTCATGCAGGGCGCGGTGGAGGGCATCGGATTCCTCTTCGCTTCCGGTGACACCGGCTCCCAGGCGGCGTCGGCGGACGGCACGGGCCCCCTGCAGACCGCCACGGAGTACCCGGCCTCCGACCCCTGGGTCACCGCGGTGGGGGGAACCACCCTCGCGGTCGGCGCAGACGGCCAGTACGGGTGGGAGACCGGCTGGGAGACGGACTATGCCCAGCTGTCCGCCGACGGCACCACCTGGGTCGACGCACCGGGCACCTTCTCGAACGGCTCCGGCGGCGGACCGAGCAGCCTCTTCACCCGGCCTCCCTACCAGCGGAGCGCCATCCCGACGACCCCCTCAAGCAGTTCGGGCGGCGCCGCGCGCCGGATGGTCCCCGATGTCGCGATGGACGCCGACCCCGTCACCGGGATGCTGGTCGGCCAGACCTTCACCGTTCCCGGCGGAAGCGTCTTCGCCCAGTACGCGTCCGGGGGCAGCAGCCTGGCCGCGCCGCTCTTCGCCGGCATCCAGGCCCTCGCCCAGCAGCGGGCAGGCAGTCCCCTCGGATTCGCCAACCCGGTGATCTACCAGGCCGCTGCGGCGGGAGCCTTCCGGGACGTGACCGGCACACCGTCCGCGGCGCCCACGCCACCGGCCGCCGTCCACACGGTGACGAGCATCAGCCCGACCGGCACGATCAGCACCAGCAATGTGCTCGCCACCTTCGGGCGCGCACAGGACGCGGGGCTGTCCGTGACCACCGGCTACGACGACGTGACCGGCCTCGGAACCCCCACCGAAAGCTACTTCAACCAGGTCCACTGACCCGCGGGAGGCTGCGATGAGCGAGCCCAACGACGATTCCGGCCCGCTGGAGAGGCTGCACGACGCGGGCTTCAACCTGGGGGCGTTCACCGAGGAGCAGCTGGAGCTGCTCGCGGCCCTCAACGAGGGAGAACTGACCGTCCTGCTCGACATCAAGGAGCGGATCGGTGACGTTCACCCGGAGGTGGAGGCACACGGCATGGATGTGACGCCCATGACCATCGGCGGGCTCCTCTTCTGAACCACGTGGTGGGCGGCCGGCCCCTTCGCCGCCCACCACGTACCAGTCCTGGACCTGCCGGAAGCGGTGCGGGTCGCCGCCCAGGGCGACCTCACCCGTGCAGGTTCACCGGAAAGCCGGTGTGCAACCGCATCCGCAGCGCGGGCCGCCGCGCGGGTGTCCCGCCCATCGCCAGCCGGGGGAAGCGGCCGAAAAGCTGCGGAAGGGCAACGGCGGCCTCCATACGCGACAGTGCCGCCCCGATACAGAAGTGCACCCCGCCCCCGAAGCTGAGCACCCGGCCCGGGACACGCGAGGGCAGAAACCGGTCCGGATCCGGATACTGGGCCGGATCCCGATTGGCGGCTCCCAGCAGGGACACCAGCAGCTGACCGGCGGGGATGTCCACCCCACCCACCGTGCAGTCCTCCCCGGTCAGCCGCGGGGCGAGCTGGGACGGGGGATCGTGCCGCAGCGACTCCTCCACCACCGCATCGATCCGGGACGGGTCCTCACGAAGCCGCACGGCCTCGTCCGGATGCGTCAGCAGCTGCTCCGTGGCGTTCCCCAGCAGCGCGGCGGTCGTCCCGTACCCCGCCGCGAACAGGAAGACCACCATGCCCAGCAGCTCGTCCTCGGACAGCAGACCGGTGTCGCATGCCCGGGTGAGCTCCGTGGTGAGGTCCTCGCGCGGCGCCCGGCGCCGCTGTTCCACCATGCCCGTCCAGTACTCCAGCATGGCCTGCGCCGCGGCAGCCTGGCGCTCCCGGACATCCTGGTCGGTGAACATGTCCATCACCGTGAAGAAGTCGACGCCCAGATTCCGGAAGTGCTCGCGGTCGGCCTCCGGGACACCCAGCATCCCCCCGATCACCGCGGTGGGCAGCGGGTAGGCCAGATGCTCCATCAGGTCGACCGATCCGCCGTCGGCCCCGGCGTCGGCCATCCGGTCGAGCAGGACGGAGACGACCTGCCCGATCAGCATCCGGTACGCAGCCATCCGGCGGGGCGAGAAGGCGCCACCGAGTGTGCGCCGCAGCCGGCTGTGGTCGTGGTCATTGCGGCTCTGCACCGACTGGTACATCAGCCGGGTCGCTGTGCTCTCCCGCCAGCCAGGGAGACCGGCGTCGTACCAATCCGGATCCTGCACCCGGAACCGGGGGTCGTTGAGCACCTGCTGGCACTCGGCGTACCCGGACAGGAAATAGACGTTGCCTGCCTTGTGGACCGGAGCCAGTGAGCGGAGCGCATGATAGTGCGGGTAGGGATCGGCCAGCCCCTCCGGCGACATCAGACGGGCGAGTACGTGTGCCGGAGACCCCGAGTCGGGCACCGGGTCGCTGATCAGCATGGACACTCCTCCAGGCTCATGGCGCGGTCGTGTGCCGGGCACATGGTGCGCAGTTCGGGCTGCCCGCCGGTTTGCAGCCGGTTTCCGGGCGCTTGGCGCCGTCCGCTCGCCAGGGCAGCCGGCCCGCCCCGACCGGCCAAGCCCTGACGGCGGGGGCGGCACTAGCGTGGGGACGCATGGATGACAGCGTGTACGTGGGCAATGCGGGCAAGGACGCGGCACGGCACCGGGGATGGCTCCTGGGCCATTTCGAGGCGGTCGGCGATCCCCGCCACAGCGAGGACGTGGAGATCAAATGGGGCGTCCATCCACGTGGTGACGAGCGAGCGCAGTGGGTGACCGGCGAGGAACGCACCACCCTCCTGCTGCTCGTCAGCGGGTGCTTCCGCGTCGAACTGCCGGGCCGCAGCGTGGTTCTGGACCAGCAGGGCGACTATGTCGTGTGGGGCCGGGGAGTCGACCACTCCTGGTACGCGCAGGAGGACTCGCTCGTGCTGACGGTCCGATGGCCGTCGCTTCCCGGCTACCGGACGTCCGCACCACCCGGCCGGATATGAGCCCCTGGCTGCCGTCGCCCGGTCCCCGGCTGCGCGTCCTCGGCGGCCGGTGCTGCCGGGTCGCCGGGTCGCCGGGTCGCCGAGTCGCCGAGAAGCATCCAAGAATCAACCGACCGCAAAGCCACGGAAAAGAATCCAGGTGCCAACTGGTGCGCGGCAGCGGTGTGCGCCGGAGGGAGGAAGGAGAAGCGGTTGACGACAGAGAGCCAGGGCGGGGCAGAGCCGGTGGCCGAACTGCCGGCCCGGCAGGGGGAGTGCCACGGCGCGACGGCACCGCACGGCCCGGCCCCCACCTGACCCGGACTCCCGCTCACGCCGAGTCGCTTCGGAGGTATCGCGTCGGCTCCGGCACCCACGGGGCGGGATCGCACACGGACCGCCCTCCGCGCATCTGACCCAGACCAGGAGGCATCCATGGACCCTTTGAGCGCGGCCGTTCTCGACGGGGCCGGGCCGGAGCGACTGGCACGGGAACCGCTCCCCGCTGTCTACCAGGCAGCCCATCTGCGCGTCGAGGACGTGGAGATGTTCCGGGACACGGCCGACAAGGACGTACGCAAGTCCCTGCAGGTCGGGCCCGTGCCGCTGCCGGAGCTGGCCCCGGACGAAGTGCTGATCGCCGTCATGGCCAGCTCGATCAACTACAACACTGTGTGGTCGGCCATGTTCGAGCCGGTCCCCACCTTCGAGTTCCTGCGCCGCTACGGCCGGCAGGGCGGCTTCGCGGCCCGCCACGACCGCGACTATCACGTGGTCGGCTCGGATGCGGCCGGGGTGATCGTGCGCACCGGAGCGGGCGTGCGGCACTGGCGCGTGGGCGACCACGTCGTGGTCAGCCCGGCCCATGTGGACGACCAGGAGGCCGGTACCCACGCGGACGGCATGATGAGCACCGAGCAGCGCGCCTGGGGCTTCGAGACCAACTTCGGCGCGCTGGCGCACTACACGGTGGCCCGCGCCAGCCAGGTTCTTCCCAAGCCGGCCCATCTGACCTGGGAAGAAGCCGCCTCGATCCCGTTGTGCGGAGGCACCGCGTACCGGATGCTGGTCGGCGAGCACGGCGCCCGCATCAAGCAGGGCGACATCGTGCTCATCTGGGGCGCGACCGGTGGCCTGGGCGCCTACGCGGTGCAGCTGGTCAGGAACGGCGGCGGCATCCCGATCGGGGTCGTCAGCTCACCCGACAAGGCACAGCGGCTGCGCAGGCTGGGCTGCGAGGTGGTCCTGGACCGGGCCGAACTCGGCCTGGACGGCCACCAAGAGATGACACCCGAGCGCACCGCGGAGCTGGGCAGAAGGCTCGGCCGTGCGATCCGGGCAGCCGTCGGCGAGGACCCGCATGTGGTGTTCGACTACGTCGGCCAGGCCACGTTCGGCCTCTCTGTCTTCGTGGTGCGCCGCGGCGGTGTGGTCGTCACCTGCGGCTCCAGCACCGGCTTTCAGCACCAGTACGACAACCGCTACCTGTGGATGAACCTGAAGCGCATCATCGGCAGCCATGTGGCCAACCTGCAGGAGATGGCGGAGCTCAACCGGCTCGTCCGCCTCGGCAGGATCGCGCCCGCCCTGTCCCGGGTCTACCCCCTCGCCGAGGTGGCCGAGGCGGCGCGGCTGGTGCAGACCAACGGCCACATCGGGAAGGTCGGAGTGCTTGCCCTCGCTCCCGAGACCGGCCTGGGGGTCACCGATCCCGAACTGCGCGCGTCCCTGGGCGCGGCCCCGCTCCTGACCGGCGAAGGGTGAACCCGACCATGAACCAGTCCGCCGTCGGAATCCTGGGCACCGGCTCCTACCTGCCCAAGGAAGAGATCGACAACGCAGAGATCGCCGCCCGCACGCACGTGTCCGAGGAGTGGATCGCGCGCAGGACGGAGATCCTCACCCGCCGCTGGGCGGCGCCTGACGAGGCCACCTCCGACCTGGCCGCGAAGGCCGCGGAGGCCGCCCTGTCACAGTCCGGACTTGCGCCCGGGGAGATCGACTACCTGATCGTGTCCACCTCCACCGGTGACTCGCCGCAACCGCCGACCAGCAATGTGGTGCAGCAGATCATCGGAGCCCACCGGGCCGCCTGCCTGGACATCAACGTGGTCTGCAGCGGCTTCGTCTACGCGCTGGCCCTGGCACACAGCCTGATCACCACCCACCCCCGCCGGCGCGCCCTGGTCGTCGCCGCGGACGTCTACTCGCGCATTCTCGACTTCGACGACCACCGCACCGCCGTGCTCCTGGGAGACGGCGCCGGGGCGGCTGTGGTCGGCCAGGTACCCGAACCGTACGGGTTCGTCGACTTCTCGCTGGTCAGCCGAGGCGATGCCCACAGGCTGATCTGGGTGGACGCAGGCGGCAGCCGCACGCCTGCCTCGCACGAGTCGGTCGACAACGGGGGTCATTTCTTCCGTATGGACGGCCGGGGCGTCAGAGACTTCGTCCTTGAGCACGTCCCACCGGTCCTGTCCGCACTCGGCACCAGGAACCAGATCCCCATGGAGGACATCGACCACTTCGTCCCGCATCAGCCGAACGGTGTGCTCCTGCGCCAACTGGTCGACGTGGCCGGGCTGAACAGCGCCCGCACCCATCGGACCCTGGAGTGCTATGGCAACGTGGGCAGCGCCTCGGTCCCGGTGGCCCTGGACAGCGCCCACCGCACCGGTGCTCTCAAGGCGGGCGACCTCGTCCTGCTGGCCGCCTTCGGCGGCGGGATGGCCATCGGCGCCTGCCTTCTCCGTTGGGGGGCCGAGCGATGAGCGGTATCCAGCGCGTCGGCGTGATCGGCTGCGGAGCGATGGGCTCGGGCATCGCCGAGGTGAGTGCCCGGGCCGGGCTGGACGTCACGGTCGCGGTGCGGACCCATGACTCCCGTGAGGCGGGGCGGCAGCGGCTGCGGCGCTCGGTGGACGGCGCCGTCGCCAAAGGTCGCCTGACGGCAGAGGACCGCGACGCCCTGCTGCGGCGCGTCGAGTTCACACTCGACCTGGCCGACGTCGCGGAGTGCCAGCTGGTGGTTGAGGCGATCCGGGAGCAGGAGGAGGACAAGACGGAGCTGTTCGCTGCGCTCGACAAGCTGGTGATGGACGAACAGGCTGTTCTGGCCTCCACCACCTCCTCGGTCCCCATCCTGCGCTTGGGGCTGGCGACCAGCCGCCCGGAACGGGTGATCGGCCTGCACTTCTTCAGCCCGGTTCCGGCGATGCAACTGGTTGAAGTGATCGACTCCGTGTTCACGGCCGACGCGATCCATGAGCGCGCCATGTCCTTCATCACCCGGACCTTGGGCAAGCAACCCATCACCTGCCCCGACCAGACCGGCTTCGTGGTGAACGCACTGCTCATTCCGTATCTGCTCGCGGCGATACGGATGGTCGAGTCCGGCCGGGTGGACGCGGCCACGATCGACCAGGGCATGGTGCTGGGCTGCTCGCATCCCGTGGGTCCGCTCAAGCTTGCGGACCTGATCGGCCTGGACGTCGTCGCCCAGGTCGCCGACGCGCTGTCGGAAGAGTTCGGTGAGCCGCAGTACGCGCCCCCCGCTCTGCTCTCCCGGATGGTGGCCGGCGGCCTGCTCGGTCGAAAGACCGGCCGCGGCTTCTACGACCACCGCAGAGCTGTGCGCTGACCGCTGCGGGCGCCCACGGCCCGGGGCGGTCACGGGCCCGGTGAAAGTCAACGGGGCCGGGTGTCGCATCCGGTTGCCCGACAGGTGTGACCAGCGGGTCTGGCCGAACAGGCAGACCCGCTGTGTCACGCGTTCGCTCACCGGCGGGGAGCCGGCCGAGACCGAAGTAGCACATGGAGACGGACAGCGTCAGACGTTGCCCCTGCGGAGGGCTTCCTCCACGACGGACAGCGCCGTCGCCATGATCGTGCGGCGGAGACCGCCCGAACGGGCGGCGGGCCGGGCGTAGCCTGTGGGGGCGGGCTCGCACGGCAGCAGGGATTCCACGGCTGCGGCCGGTGGGCCCGCAGGACCGTCTCAGATGCCGACCGGCGGCAGGGAAGCCTTCAGTATGAGTGATCCCAGTGGTGCGCGGCCCCGCTCGTTCCTCGCCCGGCCTGCGCACTTGGTCGCCCCCGAGCTGCTGGGGCAGCTGCTGGTGCACGAGGACGGCGGCGGGCTGGTCGCGCTGCGGATCACCGAGGTCGAGGCGTACGAGGGCGCACAGGACCCGGCATCCCACGGCTGGCGGGGGCGGACCGCACGCAACGCCACGATGTTCGGCCCCGCGGGCCACCTCTATGTGTACTGGATCTACGGCATGCACCACTCCGCGAACCTGGTGTGCGGCACCGAGGGGCAGTCGCACGGGGTCCTGATCCGGGCAGGCGAGGTCGTGCTGGGGCAGGACCTCGCGGCGTCGCGCCGCCATACGGCCCGCACCCCTGCGGAGCTGGCCAAGGGCCCCGGCCGACTGGCGAAGGCGCTGGCGCTCACCCGGGCACTGGACGGTACGGATGTGTGCGCCCCCGGCTCGCCCGTGCGCCTGGACGCGGCGGACCTCGTCCCGCCGGAGCAGATCGCGTGCGGGCCGCGGATCGGGGTGTCCCGGGCCCATGACACACCGTGGCGCTTCTGGATCAAGGGCGACCCCACGGTGAGCCCGTACCGCCGTCACACCCCGCGCAGGCGCCCGGCCGCGCCGCTTTAGGCGCGGGCGTGCAGGCGGGCCCGCCTCGATCCGGGCCGCCTGCGGCGGGGCCGGTGCCGGAGGTGAGGGAGGACCACCTTCGGCGCACGGAGTCGACCCGGTTCCCGCGGACCGGGTCGGTTCCCGCCGGGACGTCCAGGGTGTCGTAGTGGCGGTAGCCGACGTAGCGGCCACCGCCGTGCACCACATGTCCGCCGCCCCCGGGGAAGTACAGGTGGGACGGGGTGTCCTCGAGGCGCAGCGGGATGGTCTCGGTGAGCTTCCCGGAGGGGCTGTGCAGGCCGGGCAGCAGGCCGGCGACGGCGGCGCCGCCGGCCTGTCCGGCCGGCCAGGTCTCCAGGACCGCGTCGGCCCGGTGCTGCCACTCGGCCACCGAGACCACCCCGCCGTTGGCGCGCACCACCACGTCCACGTCGGCGCTGATCCGCATCCGGTCGGTCTCCTGGTTGTCGACCGCGAAGTGCTTGACGCCGACGCCGACGCCCAGGGACTGGGTGCCGCTCACCAGAGCGGCGCCCATGCCGCCGCTGATGTGCGGGTCCTCGGAGAAGTACTCGAAGTTGCGCCCGCACAGCGGCGAGCGCTTGATGTTGGCCCCAGGACCGAGGACCACGTCCACGCCGAGCGAGCCCGCCTCGCGGCCCAGCGCCGCGCCCACCCGCTCGGCCGGTTCCGGTCCCAGGAGGAGCCGAGGGTGACGGCGGGCGGGAAGCAGGTGGCGGGGGTGCTGTTCCGCAGCCCCAGGGCGTCCCCGGAGGCGGGATCCTGGCGGCGGATCCCATGGGGTCCTTCGGACAGCGTCAACGCCCTTACGGTTCCCGGGATCCCGGTGGTCTGCCAGGTGCTGGAGCCGGAGGTGAGCGCGGCCTGCTGCGTCAGGCTCAGCGCGTCAGGGAGCGGTGCGGTGCCGGGGGTGCGGTCATGGTCGGGCATCTGCATTTTTGGGGGAATCGCGGGTCTCTGCGGTCGGTTCGGGTCCGGCCGGAACGCCGTCCTGGTCGGCCAGTCCGACGGGGAACAGCGGCGCGGTGCTGAGGTCGAGGCCGACGCGGGTGAGGAAGTCGACCACGGAGGCGCGCATGTCGACGGCGTCCGGCTCCAGCAGCCACTGCGTCTGCAGCCCGTCCATCAGGGCGAGCAGTTGACCAGCTGTCAGTAGCGGTTCGACATCCGGATGGACCTCGCCGAGTGCGGCGAGCGCGCCGAAGGCGGTGCCCAGCAGGCCGCGAAGGATCTGGTAGCGGCGGGTGAAGTACCGGTGGGCGGGATGGTCGGGATCGGCGGCCTCGGCGGAGATCTTGGCGTACATGCCCACCAGGGCCGGGGTGTGCATGTTGCGGTCGACAATGCCCACGATGCCTTCGAGGAACCGGCGCGGGGAGGTCGCCGGATCGGTGCCGAGGAGGACGGCGGCGTCGTCCTCGTCGCGGCGCCCCAGCAGCTCGATGAGCAGGGCCTCCTTGCCGGAGAAGTGGTGCAGCAGCCCTGCGTGGGTCATGCCGGCGTGCGCGGCGATGTCCCGCAGGGACACCGCGTGGAAGCCGGACTTGGAGAAGAGTTCCGCGGCCGAGGCGAGGATGCGCGCACGGGTGCGCTCACCCTTCGGCGAGCGGGGGGCAGGCCGGTCGGCCGGTTCACTCAACGGGCACTCCCATGGGTTTCGGGTCCGCGACGCGTGCTGTCGCACGGGGCTCAGCAGCAACGTTAGGACCCCTGGTCGCCGCACGTGCCGATGCGGAACCTACCGCGTGGTTAATTTTGCCCCGATGAAACCTACCAATTGGTTGATTCTGCATATAGGCTCCCCGGGCACCCGGCGGATGAGGACGTCCGCCCTGGGATCGGAGTCCCTCATGCGCAGGCCTGCCAGAGCTCTTCTTGCTGCCTCCACCCTGACCGCGGCCGTGCTCACAATGACGAGCTGCGCCGGTTCCACCGGCTCCGCCGCCAGCGCGAAGGCGCTGAACATCGCGACCCTGACGCTGCCCCAGAGCCTTGACCCCGCAGTCGCCGACGGCAGTGCCCTGCCGTTCTTCCAGGCCGTCCACAACACTCCGATCAAGCGCGATCCGGACGGCACGATCAGCCCGATGCCCGCCCGGTCCTGGAGCTACAACGCCGGCCAGACCCAGCTCACCCTCACCCTGCGCAAGGGCGTGACCTTCCGGGACGGCGCCGCGTTCGACGCGGACGCGGACGCGGACGCGGCCAAGGCCAACCTGCTGCGGTTCCAGAAGGGCGGCGGCGGGGACGCGGGAACCCTGGCGCTGCTCAAGTCCGTGGAGGTGATCGACGCGGAGCATGCGCGGCTGGACCAGAGCGAGCCCAACCCGGCGATGCTGTTCCACCTGAGCGACTCGGCGGGCCTGATGGCGAGCCCGGCGGCGTTCGCCGAGGGCGACGCCCTCAGGACCAAGCCCCACGGCACCGGCCCCTACCTCCTGGACCAGGGCAAGATCCGCCGGGCCGAGACGCTCGGCCTGGTCGGTGATTCCGGTTCCGGCAGGACCACCCTCGGCCGCGCGGTCCTCGGACCGGCCCCCGTGACCGGCGGCACCATCGGCTTCGCCGGAGAGCACATCGAGCAGGCGCCGCCCAGGCGCCGCCGGGAGTTCAGCCGCGACATCCAGGTGATCTTCCAGGACCGCTACTCCTCGCTCAACCCCTCGACCGGCGGTACCGCGTGGCCGCGCTGATCCCGGAGCCCGAGCCCGAGCCCGATGTCGGACCCGCCCCCGGAGCCGAGCCCCAGCCCGCGGACTCGTCGCTGCTCGCACTGCTCGGGCTCGATGCCGAGCAGGACGCCCTCTACCAGCGCCTCGTCGACCGGCCCGGCAGCGATCCGGCGGTCCTCACCCCGCCCACCGCGGAGGTGGAAGCGGTCACGCGCACACTCAGGACGCTTGTCGACCGCGGGCTCGCCACCGCCGAACGGCACCCCGAGGGCGCCCGGTACCGCGCCTCGTCACCGCTCCTCGCGCTGGGGCCGCTGCTCGAATCCCGGCGCGCCGACCTGCACCGGGTCGAGCACTTCGTCACGGAGCTGGCCGGACGCCACCGCGCCGCACAGTCACGCACCCCCGGCGCGCCCGTCGAGGTGCTTTCCGGAGCCTCGGCGATCCGGCGCTGGCTGGTCGTGATGCAGCGGCAGGCCCGGCACGAAGTCCTCTCCCTGGTCCCGGCCCTACGGGCACCGGCCGCCGTCATGAGCTTCGAGGACAACCTCGAGGAGGTGGAGCTCGAGTCGATGCGCCGCGGCGTGACCATGCGGTCCGTCGTGGAGCGGGCCTGGCTGGAGGACCCCGGCCTGGCCCGTTCCTTCGCGGAACTGGCCGGACAGGGCCAGCAGATCTCCGTCACCGACGAGCTGCCCGTCAAGCTCATCATCGCGGACCGCGACGTCGCCCTGCTGCCGCTCGACGAGACCAGCGGACCCGTGGCACTCGTGGTGCACCGCAGCGGCCTGCTCACCGCGTTGGTCTCGCTGTTCGAGCAGTACTTCGCCAAGGGGTGGCGGCTGCGCGCCACCGGTGCGGAGCAGGGTCAGGAGACGGACGCCGGTCTGGCCGACGGGCGCGACACCGTGGACAGACAGATCGTCGCCCTGCTCCACGTCGGTCTCACCGACGCGGCCATCGCCCGCCAGCTCGGCATGGGGCACCGCACCGTCCAGCGCCGGTTGCAGGTCCTGATGGCATCGGTCGGCGCGGTGACCCGCTTCCAGCTCGGCTGGCACGCGGCCGCCGCGGGTTCGCTGGACGCGGACGCGGCCCGACCGGGCGCACCACCGCCGACAGCGAGAGGGACGTCATGCTGCGCACCACCGGCAGCGGCACGGCCGATGCGATCGACATGAGGCCCGAGCCGGGCACCCGGGCCACCACCCGTCCGACACCCTCGTCGGCGGGCATCGCGGACACCATATGCATCACCTGCCTGACCCACCTCACGACTTCACGACCCAGCCACCTGCACCGTGCAGCCGGCCCCTCCGAGCCGCCCGCGGGCTCGGCAGAGCCGGTGCCGTGCCCGGCGACGCCCCGTTCCCGACGCCGGCCGGCGGCGCCCGGCCGGACCCTTCGGGGCCCGCACCCCGAGATCCCAGGCCCCGAGACCCTGCGCGCAGGCCCGCGGACACCCGTCGGCGGCACTGGACCGAGTGCGACCCCTCAGCTCTCACCGTGTTCACGCCTGGGACGGCGCCCGGCATGCCGACCCGGCGGGCCGCCGGTGGAATCTGAGTGGCGTCGAACGCGTACCCTCGGACACGCTGGGAACGAGCCGCCCCCGGAACGGGACCGGCGGCCTCATGACAGAAGGAGACACGAGACCGTGACGGACATCGTCGACGAGCTGAAGTGGCGGGGCCTGATCGCCCTCTCCACTGACGAGGACGCATTGCGCAAGGCGTTCGCGGACGGCCCTGTCACGGTCTATTGCGGCTTCGACCCGACAGCGCCCAGCCTGCACCTCGGCAACCTGCTGCAGATCCTCGTCCTCAGGCGCCTCCAGCAGGCCGGCCACCGGCCGCTCGGCCTGGTCGGCGGAGCCACCGGCCTCATCGGGGACCCCAAGCCCACTGCGGAGCGCGTTCTCAACGACCCCGAGGTCGTCGAAGGCTGGGTGGGACGGCTGCGCGGCCAGATCGAGAAGCTCCTCGACTTCGAGGGCTCCAACGCCGCGGTCATGGTCAACAACCTGGACTGGACGTCGGGCATGTCGGCCATCAACCTGCTGCGCGACGTGGGCAAGTACTTCCGGGTCAACAAGATGATCGCCAAGGAGGCGGTCGCCCGCCGACTGAACTCGGACGCAGGCATCAGCTACACCGAGTTCAGCTACCAGGTGCTCCAGGGCATGGACTTCCTGGAGCTCAACCGGCGCTACGGCTGCACCCTGCAGACCGGCGGCAGCGACCAGTGGGGCAACCTCACCGCCGGTGTGGACCTGATCCACAAGGCCGACGGGAAGTCGGTGCACGCACTGGCCACCCCGCTGATCGTCAAGGCGGACGGCACCAAGTTCGGCAAGAGCGAGACCGGCACCGTCTGGCTCGACCCCGAGCTCACCACGCCGTACGCGTTCTACCAGTTCTGGCTGAACAGCGACGACCGGGACATCTCCAGCTTCCTGCGGCTCTACAGCTTCCGCTCGCACGAGGAGATCGAGGAGCTGGAGCGCCTCACCCAGGAGCGCCCCGCGGCCCGGGCCGCCCAGCGTGCGCTGGCAGAGGAGCTCACCACGATGCTCCACGGCGCCGAGGAGTGCGATCGGGTGATCGCCGCGTCGAAGGCACTCTTCGGCCAGGGCGAACTCGCCGACCTGGACCCCGCCACCCTGGCCGCCGCCGTCGCCGAGCTCCCCAGGGCGGAGACGGCCGAACTGGGCGAACTGGTCGACCTGTTCGTCGCCACCGGCCTCGCCCCGAGCCGTTCGGCCGCCCGCCGCACGCTCAAGGAGGGCGGCGCCTACCTCAACAACGCCAAGGTGACGGACGAGGAGGCCACCGCCTCCGAGGCCGACCTGCTGCACGGCCGCTGGCTGCTCCTCCGCCGCGGCAAGCGCAACCTGGCAGCCGTGGAGCTGGTGCCGGCCGTGGCCGGAACAGACCGCGACTGACCTGGTACTTCACCGCAGAGGGCACGGATCCGGCCAGATCCGTGCCCTCTGTGTTTGACGATCGCGGTCGGACCCCCTAATGTTGAGCGAGTCGCCTGAACCGGGGCGGCGGACGAGTAAGACCTCACAGGGTCGCTCGCGCCGAACCGGAGCGAACATTCACTGCAGTATCACTCTCTCCTGGCAATCCGCTCGGGGCATTCATGTGCCCGGAGCCGGTGCGTGAATTACCGAGAGAATGCGCTAATGTAGTGGACGTCGCGAAGAGCGATAAACCCCGCCAGCGGGGGTCGGAAAAGCGGTAAGCGGATCTGATAAGCTGGAGACACGAAGAAGGGAAGCGCCCGGAGGGGCCCGGAAGGGTTTCGATGGAAGCGTCCGTTCCTTGAGAACTCAACAGCGTGCCAAAATTCAACGCCAGATTTTTGAACCCTTTGGGTTCCTTTGAATGAAGTACAGCGAGGACGCTGTGCGCGGGTTCGGCTTATTCCGCCGGATGCCGTGCCGCTCTCGTGGATCTAAGCATTCACGGAGAGTTTGATCCTGGCTCAGGACGAACGCTGGCGGCGTGCTTAACACATGCAAGTCGAACGGTGAAGCCCTTCGGGGTGGATCAGTGGCGAACGGGTGAGTAACACGTGGGCAATCTGCCCTGCACTCTGGGACAACACCGGGAAACCGGTGCTAATACCGGATATGACGCACTCCTGCATGGGGGTGCGTGGAAAGCTCCGGCGGTGCAGGATGAGCCCGCGGCCTATCAGCTTGTTGGTGGGGTGATGGCCTACCAAGGCGACGACGGGTAGCCGGCCTGAGAGGGCGACCGGCCACACTGGGACTGAGACACGGCCCAGACTCCTACGGGAGGCAGCAGTGGGGAATATTGCACAATGGGCGAAAGCCTGATGCAGCGACGCCGCGTGAGGGATGACGGCCTTCGGGTTGTAAACCTCTTTCAGCAGGGAAGAAGCGCAAGTGACGGTACCTGCAGAAGAAGCACCGGCTAACTACGTGCCAGCAGCCGCGGTAATACGTAGGGTGCGAGCGTTGTCCGGAATTATTGGGCGTAAAGAGCTCGTAGGCGGCCTGTCGCGTCGGATGTGAAAGCCCGGGGCTTAACCCCGGGTCTGCATTCGATACGGGCAGGCTAGAGTTCGGTAGGGGAGATCGGAATTCCTGGTGTAGCGGTGAAATGCGCAGATATCAGGAGGAACACCGGTGGCGAAGGCGGATCTCTGGGCCGATACTGACGCTGAGGAGCGAAAGCGTGGGGAGCGAACAGGATTAGATACCCTGGTAGTCCACGCCGTAAACGTTGGGAACTAGGTGTGGGCGACATTCCACGTCGTCCGTGCCGCAGCTAACGCATTAAGTTCCCCGCCTGGGGAGTACGGCCGCAAGGCTAAAACTCAAAGGAATTGACGGGGGCCCGCACAAGCGGCGGAGCATGTGGCTTAATTCGACGCAACGCGAAGAACCTTACCAAGGCTTGACATACGCCGGAAAACCGTAGAGATACGGTCCCCCTTGTGGTCGGTGTACAGGTGGTGCATGGTTGTCGTCAGCTCGTGTCGTGAGATGTTGGGTTAAGTCCCGCAACGAGCGCAACCCTTGTTCTGTGTTGCCAGCGAGTAATGTCGGGGACTCACAGGAGACTGCCGGGGTCAACTCGGAGGAAGGTGGGGACGACGTCAAATCATCATGCCCCTTATGTCTTGGGCTGCACACGTGCTACAATGGTCGGTACAATGGGCTGCGATACCGCGAGGTGGAGCGAATCCCAAAAAGCCGGCCTCAGTTCGGATTGGGGTCTGCAACTCGACCCCATGAAGTCGGAGTCGCTAGTAATCGCAGATCAGCATGCTGCGGTGAATACGTTCCCGGGCCTTGTACACACCGCCCGTCACGTCACGAAAGTCGGTAACACCCGAAGCCGGTGGCCCAACCCTTGTGGGGGGAGCCGTCGAAGGTGGGACCAGCGATTGGGACGAAGTCGTAACAAGGTAGCCGTACCGGAAGGTGCGGCTGGATCACCTCCTTTCTAAGGAGCATATGGCCAGCTCGGGGCGAATGTCCTCGTGTGGTTGCTCATGGGTGGAACGTTGAATATTCGGCATGGGTGGCTTTCGGGCTGGCCTTAGTACTGCGCTTCGGCGTGTGGAACGGGTGGGTTCGTGGTTGCTTGTGTCGGGCGCGCTGTTGGGTCCTGAGGGAACGGGTTTTTGGTTTCCTTGGTGCCGGTCCCATGCTGGGTGAGGTGGGTGGCTGGTCGTTGTTTGAGAACTGCACAGTGGACGCGAGCATCTGTGGCCAAGTTTTTAAGGGCGCACGGTGGATGCCTTGGCACCAGGAACCGATGAAGGACGTGGGAGGCCGCGATAGGCCCCGGGGAGCTGTCAACCGAGCTGTGATCCGGGGGTGTCCGAATGGGGAAACCCGGCAGTCGTCATGGGCTGTCACCCGCTGCTGAACACATAGGCAGTGTGGAGGGAACGCGGGGAAGTGAAACATCTCAGTACCCGCAGGAAGAGAAAACAACCGTGATTCCGGGAGTAGTGGCGAGCGAAACCGGATGAGGCTAAACCGTATGTGTGTGATACCCGGCAGGGGTTGCGCGTGCGGGGTTGTGGGTTTTTTCTTGATCGGTCTGCCGGCCGGTCGGCGAGTCAGAAACCGTATGGGTAGTCGAAGGGCATGCGAAAGGCCCGGCGTAGAGGGTAAGACCCCCGTAGACGAAATCTGTGCGGCTCGCTTGAAGAACACCCAAGTAGCACGGGGCCCGAGAAATCCCGTGTGAATCTGGCGGGACCACCCGCTAAGCCTAAATATTCCCTGGTGACCGATAGCGGATAGTACCGTGAGGGAATGGTGAAAAGTACCGCGGGAGCGGAGTGAAATAGTACCTGAAACCGTGTGCCTACAAGCCGTGGGAGCGTCGTTCGTCAGCTTGCTGGCGGGCCGTGACTGCGTGCCTTTTGAAGAATGAGCCTGCGAGTTTGCGGTGTGTGGCGAGGTTAACCCGTGTGGGGTAGCCGTAGCGAAAGCGAGTCCGAATAGGGCGTTTGAGTCGCATGCCCAAGACCCGAAGCGGAGTGATCTAGCCATGGGCAGGGTGAAGCGCGGGTAAGACCGTGTGGAGGCCCGAACCCACCAGGGTTGAAAACCTGGGGGATGACCTGTGGTTAGGGGTGAAAGGCCAATCAAACTCCGTGATAGCTGGTTCTCCCCGAAATGCATTTAGGTGCAGCGTCGTGTGTTTCTTGCCGGAGGTAGAGCACTGGATAGGCGATGGGCCTCACCGGGTTACTGACCTTAGCCAAACTCCGAATGCCGGTAAGTGAGAGCACGGCAGTGAGACTGCGGGGGATAAGCTCCGTGGTCGAGAGGGAAACAGCCCAGAACACCGGCTAAGGCCCCTAAGCGTGTGCTAAGTGGGAAAGGATGTGGAGTCGCAGAGACAACCAGGAGGTTGGCTTAGAAGCAGCCACCCTTGAAAGAGTGCGTAATAGCTCACTGGTCAAGTGATTCCGCGCCGACAATGTAGCGGGGCTCAAGTACACCGCCGAAGCCGTGTCACTCACACAATACTTCCAACGAAGGTGTGGGTGGGTAGGGGAGCGTCGTGTGCCGGGTGAAGCGGCGGCGGGAGCCAGTCGTGGACGGTATACGAGTGAGAATGCAGGCATGAGTAGCGATACAAGAGTGGGAAACTCTTGCGCCGATTGACCAAGGGTTCCTGGGTCAAGCTGATCTGCCCAGGGTAAGTCGGGACCTAAGGCGAGGCCGACAGGCGTAGTCGATGGACAACGGGTTGATATTCCCGTACCCGCTATGAAGCGCCAGCGTCGAACCCAGTGATGCTAAGCCCGTGAAGCCGCCTCTGATCTCTTCGGAGTGAGGGGGAGTGGTGGAGCCGGTGGCCCGAGCTGGTAGTAGGTGAGCGATGGGGTGACGCAGGAAGGTAGTCCATCCCGGGCGGTGGTTGTCCCGGGGTAAGGGTGTAGGACGCAGGGTAGGCAAATCCGCCCTGCACATAGTCTGAGACCTGATGCCGAGCCGATTGTGGTGAAGTGGATGATCCTATGCTGTCGAGAAAAGCCTCTAGCGAGTTTCATGGCGGCCCGTACCCCAAACCGACTCAGGTGGTCAGGAGAGAGAATACCGAGGCGTTCGGGTGAACCGTGGTTAAGGAACTCGGCAAAATGCCCCCGTAACTTCGGGAGAAGGGGGGCCATTGCTGGTGAGGGGATTTTCTCCCTGAGCTGGTGGTGGCCGCAGAGACCAGCGAGAAGCGACTGTTTACTAAAAACACAGGTCCGTGCGAAGCCGTAAGGCGATGTATACGGACTGACGCCTGCCCGGTGCTGGAACGTTAAGGGGACCGGTTAGTCTCGATTCGTCGGGGCGAAGCTGAGAACTTAAGCGCCAGTAAACGGCGGTGGTAACTATAACCATCCTAAGGTAGCGAAATTCCTTGTCGGGTAAGTTCCGACCTGCACGAATGGCGTAACGACTTCTCGACTGTCTCAACCACGGGCCCGGTGAAATTGCATTACGAGTAAAGATGCTCGTTTCGCGCAGCAGGACGGAAAGACCCCGGGACCTTTACTATAGCTTGATATTGGTGTTCGGTTCGGCTTGTGTAGGATAGGTGGGAGACTGTGAAGCGGCCACGCCAGTGGTTGTGGAGTCATCGTTGAAATACCACTCTGGTCGTGCTGGATGTCTAACCTGGGTCCGTGATCCGGATCAGGGACAGTGTCTGGTGGGTAGTTTAACTGGGGCGGTTGCCTCCTAAAGGGTAACGGAGGCGCCCAAAGGTTCCCTCAGCCTGGTTGGCAATCAGGTGTTGAGTGTAAGTGCACAAGGGAGCTTGACTGTGAGACCGACGGGTCGAGCAGGTGCGAAAGCAGGGACTAGTGATCCGGCGGTGGCTTGTGGAAGCGCCGTCGCTCAACGGATAAAAGGTACCCCGGGGATAACAGGCTGATCTTCCCCAAGAGTCCATATCGACGGGATGGTTTGGCACCTCGATGTCGGCTCGTCGCATCCTGGGGCTGGAGTAGGTCCCAAGGGTTGGGCTGTTCGCCCATTAAAGCGGTACGCGAGCTGGGTTTAGAACGTCGTGAGACAGTTCGGTCCCTATCCGCTGTGCGCGTAGGAGTCTTGAGAAGGGCTGTCCCTAGTACGAGAGGACCGGGACGGACGAACCTCTGGTGTGCCAGTTGTTCTGCCAAGGGCATGGCTGGTTGGCTACGTTCGGGAGGGATAACCGCTGAAAGCATCTAAGCGGGAAGCCTGCTTCGAGATGAGGGCTCCCACCACCTTGAGTGGGTAAGGCTCCCCATAGACGATGGGGTTGATAGGCCGGGTGTGGAAGCCCAGTAATGGGTGGAGCTGACCGGTACTAATAGGCCGAGGGCTTGTCCATAGTTGCTACGCGTCCACTGTGTTGTTCCCGGGCTGCGAACAGTCTCCGGTGAGCAGAGCACTTCTCAACTGAAAAGTGTGTTCGCTGAACCCAATAGGGTTTCGGTGGTCATAGCGTGAGGGAAACGCCCGGTTACATTCCGAACCCGGAAGCTAAGCCTTACAGCGCCGATGGTACTGCAGGGGGGACCCTGTGGGAGAGTAGGACGCCGCCGAACAATCATTCAAAGCCGCGGCCCCAGCGATCTGCTGGGGCCGCGGCTTTTTTTGTTCGGCCTTACCGCCGCCGGGAGCCCGGCGCGGTACCAGGCCGGATGCAGGACAATGGAAGGCGGTGCGCCAGGCCGGCACCGCGCCGCGTACGCACAGCAACACACTGCTGTGGCGGCGGAGTATGAAGACCCAGAAGGAGCCACGTCGATGTCGAACCCACCCCAGGACCGTCCGGAGCGCCGTTCGGGAGACGGCCCGCAGGGCCGGGGGGCTGCCGACCGCCGGGGCTCCCGTAGCGGCGGCGCCTTCGAGCCGCGGACGCAGGGCCGTTGGTCCAGCGACCGTGACCGGGGCCGCCCCGAGGACCGCGAGGGCGGTCGGCCGCGTGACGACCGCGGTGGTTCCTACCGTCGTGATGACCGTCCCGGTGGCGGTGGTGGCGCCGGTGGTGGCTTCCGTCGCGACGACCGCGATCGTGACCGTGGGCCGCGTGAGGGTGGTTTCCGTCGCGAGGAGCGTCCGGGCGGCGGTGCCGGTGGTGGCTTCCGTCGTGACGACCGCGATCGTGACCGTGGGCCGCGTGAGGGTGGCTTCCGTCGTGACGAGCGCGGTGGTTCCTACCGTCGTGATGACCGTCCCGGTGGCGGTGGTGGCGCCGGTGGTGGCTTCCGTCGCGACGACCGCGAGGGCGGTGGCGGTTTCCGTCGTGACGATCGTGACCGTGGGCCGCGTGAGGGTGGTTTCCGTCGCGAGGAGCGTCCCGGCGGCGGTGCCGGTGGTGGCTTCCGTCGTGACGACCGTCCGGGCGGCGGTGGCGGTGGCTTCCGCCGTGACGACCGTCCGGGCGGCGGTGCCGGTGGTGGCTTCCGTCGTGACGATCGTGACGGTGGTGGCGGTTTCCGTCGTGACGACCGTGACCGTGGGCCGCGTGAGGGTGGCTTCCGTCGCGAGGAGCGTCCCGGCGGCGGTGCCGGTGGTGGCTTCCGTCGTGACGAGCGCGGTGGTTCCTACCGTCGTGATGACCGTCCCGGTGGCGGTGGCGGTGGTTTCCGTCGCGATGACCGTGAGGGTGGTGGCGGTTTCCGTCGCGACGACCGTGACCGTGACCGTGGGCCGCGTGAGGGTGGTTTCCATCGCGAGGAGCGTCCCGGTGGCGGTGCCGGTGGTGGTTTCCGTCGTGATGACCGTCCGGGTGGTTTCCGTCGCGATGACCGTGAGGGTGGTGGCGGTTTCCGTCGCGACGACCGCGATCGTGACCGTGGGCCGCGTGAGGGTGGTTTCCGTCGCGAGGAGCGTCCGGGCGGCGGTGCCGGTGGTGGTTTCCGTCGTGATGACCGTCCGGGTGGTTTCCGTCGCGATGACCGTGAGGGTGGTGGCGGTTTCCGTCGCGACGACCGTGACCGTGACCGTGGGCCGCGTGAGGGTGGTTTCCGTCGCGAGGAGCGTCCGGGCGGTGGTGCCGGTGGTGGCTTCCGCCGCGACGAGCGTCCCGGTGGCGGTGCCGGTGGTGGCTTCCGTCGGGATGACCGTCCGGGTGGCCCGCGTGAGGGCGGTTTCCGTCGTGACGAGCGCGGTGGTTCCTACCGTCGTGATGACCGTCCCGGTGGTTTCCGTCGTGACGATCGTGAGGGTGGTGGCGGTTTCCGTCGCGACGACCGCGACCGTGACCGTGGGCCGCGTGAGGGTGGCTTCCGTCGCGAGGAGCGTCCCGGCGGTGGTGCCGGTGGAAGCTTCCGCCGCGACGACCGCGACCGGGGCTACGGTCGGGGCCGTGACGACCGTGACCGTGGCGGGCACTCGTACGAGGGTCGTGGCCGCAGGTTCGAGTCGGACGACAACCGGCCGAACTACGAGCCGGTCAAGCGTCTGCCGATCCCGGAGGACGTCACCGGGATGGAGATCGACGCCGACGTCCGCCAGGAGCTCAAGAGCCTGCCCAAGACGCTCGCCGACGATGTGGCCCGCAACCTGGTGATGGTGGCGCGGCTGCTGGACAGTGAGCCGCAGCAGGCCTACGACTACTCCCGGGTCGCGCTGCGTCTCGCCTCCCGTGTGGCGGCGGTGCGCGAAGCGGCCGGTTTCGCCTCGTATGTGACGGAGCGTTACTCCGAGGCCCTCACCGAGTTCCGTGCCGCGCGCCGGATGACCGGGCGGGCCGACCTGTGGCCCGTCATGGCCGACTGCGAGCGTGGCCTCGGCCGGCCCGAGCGGGCGCTCGCGATGGCGGGCGAGCCCGAGGTCAAGCAGCTGGACCGGGCCGGACAGGTCGAGATGCGGCTGGTTGCGGCCGGGGCCCGCAGCGACATGGAGCAGTTCGACGCTGCCGTGGTGACGCTCCAGAGCCCTGAGCTGGCGTCCAACGCCATCCACCCGTGGACCGCGCGGCTGCGTTACGCCTACGCCGAGGCGCTGATCGCCGCGGGCCGCGGTGACGAGGCCAGGGAGTGGTTCGCCAAGGCCGCCGACGCGGACCAGGAGGGCGCCACCAACGCCGCCGAGCGACTGGCCGAGATCGATGGCCTGGAGTTCGTCGACGCGCTCGACCCGGAGATGGAGGAGGACGAGGAGAAGTCCGCCGAGGTCTCCGCCACCACGGAGGACGAGCAGTCGGCCGAGGACGAGGGTGCGGCGGCCCGGGACGACTTCCTCAAGACCCCGTTCAAGGAGCCCGCAGGCGAGCCCGTGTCCGAGACGGACGACGAGGACGACGAGGACGACTACGAGGACGACGAGGATGACGAGGACGAGGACGACGACCTCGACGACGAGGACATCGACGTCGCCGACGACGTCCGCGACGGCGACAGCGACCGGAAGGCCGCCGAGCAGCCCCGCGCCGAGGACTGAGACGGTCACCTGAGGTGACGCAGAAGTGCCCCGCCGGATTCTCCGGCGGGGCACTTCTCTCTGTCAGGCCCTGGATCACCCCAGGTCAAGGCTCCGCAGCACCAGGCCGGTAGCGGGCTTGGGGCCGAATGACGTGGACTTGCGGGGCATGGTCACGCCCTGCTCGGCCAGCCGTCGTACCACCCCCTCATCGACCGGGTGCAGCAGCACCGCGGTCCCGCCGCACCGCTCGGCCTCGCGGACCGCCGCGGCCACGTCATGCAGATAGCCGATGTGGTCCGGGGCGTCCGGCACCCGCCAGACGGAGTCCAGCAGCACCGAGTGCAGCACGGTTGCGTCCAGCTGCCGCCACTCCTCCGGCCGGTCGGTTCTGACCGTCCGCTTCATGGTGTCGTCACCCGGTCCGCGGAGCAGCCGGTACCGCCCGTCCCCGGCAAGCAGGAACGCGTTGCCGCCGTGCCGCTTGGCCGCCGCCAGGGCGTCCAGTGCGCCGGGCGCGGACGTGCCGGCGTCCGTCACCTGCCAGTCGCTGCCGAGGCGGGCCAGCGCTGTCTCCGGTGGCAGTCGGTAGAGCACCCGGTGGATCGCCCGTACCCGGAGCGGGTAGCGGGCGGTGTCGACCAGCAGCACCATGCCGCGGTCCCAGGGGCTGTGGGCGAGGTGCCGGTGCTCCCGCTGGAGCCGCAGGTACATCGCCCAGCGGTGGTGCCCGTCGGCGATCAGGGCACGGCAGGTCGACAGGTCGGCGGTGACCGCTGCGTGCTCGGCGCGGTCGGTGACCGCCCACATGCGGTGGCGGGTGCCGTCGGCGGTCGTGGTGCTGAGCAGTGGCGGGCGTGCGGCGGCCCGCTCCACCACATCGGCGGCGCCGCCCTTGCCCCGGTAGGTGAGCAGCAGTGGTTCCAGATTGGCGCGGGTGGTGCGCATCAGGCCGACACGGTCGGCGACCGGGCGCGGCATCACGTCCTCGTGGGGGAGGACCACCCCGGACTTCGGCGGGCTCACAGCGAGGGCACCGATGAGGCCGCGTTGCAGCAGCTCACCCTCCTGACCGCCGCCGGGGCCGGGGACCCGCTGCTCGTAGACGTAGAGGGCGGGCGTGTCGTCGGGGGCGAGCACCCCCTCGCGCTGCCATGCCGTGAGCAGCCGCGCCGCGTGCCGGTAGCGGGTGTCGGCCACCCGGCGTCCGTTGCGGCGTGGACCAGGTCCGGGTTCGGGGCCGGGCCGCGGCTCGGTGCCCTGGTCGTTCGGGGTTTCGGATTCGGGCCGGGGAAGGATCAGCCGGACCACGTTGTGGGGGTCCGCTGTCTCCAGGCTTGCCAGCCGTTCCGGGTCCACCACGTCGTACGGGGGCGAAGTGACGGCCGCGAGGTCGCCGATCCGCTCGGGGACGTAGCGAAGGCCGCGGAACGGCGACAGCGAGAGCCCCGCCGCGGCGACATGCCCGGGATCGCCGGGGCCGCCCTGGTGAGAAGCTGCTGCACCGTGTGCACTGAGTGCCTCCATTGTGGGCATGTTAATCGGGTACGTCCGGTCGGGTGATCACGGCTCCCGGCCCGGCGGCTGCACTGGGCGACCGGGAAGGGGCAGGCATGACCAGGGGACGGGAGCGGGCGCAGGATCGAAACGCCCCCGGGGGATCCGGGGGCGGAGCGGCGGGGGCGGACGGGCCCGGCGAGGGTGGCGGTGAGGAGCCAAGGGAGTCCGTCTACGAGTGGTTCCGGCGGGGCAGCCAGCTGCTGGCGCAGGGCAGCGCGGCCGCGGCGGTGCAGCTGCTGGAGCGGGCCGCGGCGGCGGAACCGGAGTCGAGGTCCATCAAGGAGACCCTGGCCCGGGCCCAGTTCGATGCGGGGTCGTACGCTGCTGCTCTGGAGAACTTCCGGGAGGTGGCCCTGGCCGACCCCTCGGACGACTATGCGCAGTTCGGCTGGGGGCTGGCGGCCGCGCGGATGGGCGACTTCGAGGCGTCGGCAGAGCATCTGGCGCTGGCGGTGGCCATGCGGCCGGAGTCCGACCACTACCGTGCGGCGCTGCGGCAGACCCGGGCGACGCTGCGTGCCCGGGCCGGTGCCTTCGGCCCGGTTCCGCCGCACCCGCGGTGGCCGGGCCCGCAGGACGCGGAGCCCGGCGGGCCGCGCAGCAACCGACAGGAAGAGCAGGAATGACGCACACGGCAGCCGGCAACCCCGACGAAGGCGCCACCGCGCCGGACAAGGCCGGGAACGGTGCCACCGCGCCGCGGCTGAGTCCGGCGGGCAGCGCCCGTCCGCTGGTCGAGGCGTACGACACCGCGCTGCTCGACCTGGACGGTGTGGTCTACGCCGGGCCCGACGCCATCGACCATGCGGTGGAGTCGCTGGAGGCGGCGCACGCCAGGGGCATGCGGCTGGCGTATGTCACCAACAACGCCTCCCGCACGCCGCAGGCGGTCGCGGACCACCTCACCCGGCTGGGGGTACCGGCCGAGGTGTCCGAAGTGATCACTTCCGCGCAGGCGGCCGCCCGGCTGGTGGCCGAAAAGGTACCCGCCGGGTCCGCGGTGCTGGTGGTGGGCGGAGACGGGCTCGAGGTCGCGCTGGAGGAGCGCGGGCTGCGTCCGGTGCGTTCCCTCGACGACGGTCCGGCCGCGGTGGTGCAGGGCTACGACCCGTCGGTGGGCTGGCAGCACCTCGCCGAGGCCTCCTACGCCGTGGCGCGGGGGCTGCCCTGGGTGGCCTCCAACACCGACCTCACCATCCCGACCTCGCGCGGCACCGCACCGGGCAACGGCACCCTGGTGGCAGCGGTCCGCACAGCCACCGGCGTCGAGCCGGAGGTGGCGGGCAAGCCGCTGCCGCCGATGCACCGCGAGACGGTGATCCGCACCGGCGCCGTGCGTCCCCTGGTGGTCGGCGACCGCCTGGACACCGACATCGAGGGCGCCTACAACGGAGGCGTCGACAGCCTGCTGGTCCTCACCGGGGTGACCACCCCCGCCGCGCTGCTGGCGGCACCGCCCCAGCACCGGCCCACCTTTGTGGCGGCCGACCTGCGGGCCCTGCTGGCACCGCAGCCCGAGGTGGCCGCGGCAGACGGCGGGGCCCACCGCTGCGGCGGGTGGACCGCGTCCGTCACCGACGGGCAGCTGCGACTGGAGGGCGACGGCGATCCGTACGACGCTCTGCGGGCGCTCTGTGCGGCGGCTTGGACGGCAGCGGAGCAGGGCACGGGTACGCCCGATGCCCGCAAGGTCCTGGCCGAGCTGGGGCTGTGACGTCAGAGCAGGGAGCGCAGCCGCAGCAGATCGCGGATGCCGGCCTCCAGCTTCACCCGTCCGTGAGCCCACGCGGAGGCGAAATGCAGCCGGCCGGCCACCAAATCCACCAGGTCGTCGCTGGCCATCGCCAGCCGGATCTGGGCCCGCTCGGGCGGCCGGCCCGGGGTCTCGACGAGATCCTGGATCCGGCCGCCGCGCAGGTGCCCGGAGAAGGTGATGTCGAGGTCGGTGATCCAGCAGGTCAGCGAGCGGTCCAGGGCCGCTGCTTTGCGTACGTCCCCCTCGGAGCCCGACAGGTTCTCGCTGAGCTGCTCCAGTGCCGCGCGGCACTCCTCGGAGTTCGCCATGGTGCGGCCGCTCCCCTTCCACGGTCGTTTGGGGTTCCCGGGCGACCGTACCCCAGCCGGTGCGCTGGCCCGCCGCGCGAAGGGCGGAGGCGGTAGCGTCTTGAAGGGGTGTCCCGTCGATCACGGACGCACGGGCGTGACGGAAGCGAGGAGGACCTGATGCGCGACACACTGCGCGGCTGGGTGCAGTTCGCAGTAGGCATCGCAGAGGAGACCGGCCGACGCTCGGCGCATGCGGCGAAGGACCTGCTCGACCGGAGCGGTGTGGACGTCGAGGCGGTGCAGCGGTCACTGGCCGAGCAGGTCCCGGCTTCGGCGCGGTCGTTGCAGTCGATGGCCGGCGACATGGCCGCCGCCGGGCGCGAGGGACGGGATCTGATGATCGGCCTGGCCCGTTCGGAGGCGGAGCGGACCTGGCACCTCGTCGGCCGGATGGGTGACCAGGTGGTCAAGGTCGGGGTGGTCCTGGAGCTTCTGGAGCGCAAGCTGCGCGAGCTGGAGCAGGGCGGAGCGGAGGCCGAGGAGGCACCGCCGGAGCCCCGTGCCGAGAAGCTCTTCGGCTCCGAGTGGCAGCAGGAGCACGCCGCGGAGCGGGCGGCGCGGCCGGTGCGGATCCCCGTGGTGGAGGAGCCGCCGGCTGCCGAGCAGACCGCCGCCGCGGCACACGGGCCGGCCGCTGCCGGGAAGTCGCCCGGCCCGGCGGCCCGTGAGGCGGAAGCCGCGGGGACCGGTGCTGCGAAGAAGACCGCGGCCAAGAAGGCCCCGGCCGCGAAGAAGGCGGCGGCGAAGAAGACCGCCCCGGCGAAGAAGACGACGGCCAAGAAGACCGCCCCCGCGAAGATCGCTGCCGCGAAGAAGGCCACGCCGGCGAAGGCCGCGCCCGCCGAGCAGACGGCGGCGGCGAAGAAGACCGCGCCCGCGAAGAAGATGACGGCCAAGAAGACCGCGCCGGCGAAGACCGCGGCCGCGGCCAAGACCGCAGCCGCGACCAGGACCGCCGTGAAGACCACGGCGAAGAAGACCACCGCAAAGACCGCGGCGGCCAAGAAGACGGCGACCGCCAAGGCCGCGACCGCCAAGAAGGCCGCGTCCGAGCGAACCGCGACCGCCAAGAAGGCCCCGGCGGCGAAGAAGTCGGCCACCGCGAGGAAGGCCGCTCCCGCGAAGGCCACCACGGCGGCCCGGGCCACGGCGGCGAGGAGCGCGGCGGCCGGGACCGTCGGAGGCCGGGTGGCGGGCGATGGCTGAGGGCTTCCCCGAGGCGGTGGGCGCCGCTGCCGGCCCCGTGGACCCGTTCGCGGGTCCGGTCGAGCTGGAGGAGACCGGCCATCCCGGAGTGGACGACGTGCTGGCCCGGCTGGAGGCTCTGGAGGGGACCCCCACCGAGGCGCATGTCGCCCTGTACGAGGATGTCCATCAGCGGCTGCGGGACACCCTCACCGCCCTCGACAACCGACCCGGCCCCACCCCGGGGCCCTAGGAGCTGAAGCACCTGTGGCAGTGGCACGACGCCGACTCGACGCGGAACTGGTCCGCCGCCGACTCGCCCGCTCCCGCGAGCACGCCAGCGAGTTGATCGCGGCGGGGCGGGTGACCGTGGGCGGCACCACCGCGAGCAAGCCGGCGACCCAGGTGGAGACCTCAGCGGCGGTCGTGGTCGCCAAGGACGAGAGCGATCCCGACTATGTCTCCCGGGGCGGGCACAAGCTGGCGGGAGCGCTGGCCGCCTTTGTGCCGGAGGGGTTGCGGATCGAGGGCCGCCGCTGCCTGGACGCGGGGGCCTCCACCGGTGGCTTCACCGATGTGCTGCTGCGCGCGGGCGCCGCCCGGGTGCTCGCCGTGGACGTCGGCTACGGCCAGCTGGCATGGTCGTTGCAGAGCGACGAACGGGTCACCGTCATGGATCGCACCAACGTCCGTGAGCTGACCCTGGAGGGGATCGGCGGGGAGCCGGTGGATGTGGTGGTGGGCGACCTGTCGTTCATCCCGCTCGGCCTGGTGCTGCCCGCGCTCGCCTCCTGCTGCGCCGAGGACGCCGACCTGGTGCTGATGGTCAAGCCGCAGTTCGAGGTGGGCAAGGAGCGGCTGGGCAGCGGCGGCGTCGTCCGCAGCCCGGAGCTGCGCGCCGAGACCGTACGCCAGGTCGCGGCCCAGGGCTGGGAACTGGGCCTGGGGGTGGTGGGAGTGGCGGCCAGCCCGCTGCCCGGCCCGTCCGGCAATGTCGAGTACTTCCTCTGGTTCCGGCGCGGCGCGCCGCCCCTGGACCCGGCGGATGCGGATCGGGCCGTGGCAGAAGGGCCCAGGTAGGGTGCCGTGCACGTCCCCCGTGCGGCGCAAGCGGTCAAACCACAATCGGGAGGGGGCGCCACCCGGCCGATGCAGTCCGGGCGGGCGTAGGAGAGGGCATGAGTGACTTGCGAACGGTCTTCCTGATCGCGCACACCGGCCGTGCGGCCGCACTGCGCAGCGTCGAGCACCTGGTCAACGGTCTGCTGAAGGCGGACATCGGGATCAGAGTGCTGGCTGCTGAGGCCGAGGACATGGACCTGCCCGCCGGAGTGGAGGCGGTCGCCGCGGCGCCGGGTGCGGTGGCCGGCTGCGAGCTGATCCTGGTGGCCGGCGGTGACGGGACCCTGCTGCGCGGGGCCGAGCTGTCCCGGCAGACGGGTGTGCCGATGCTCGGTGTCAACCTCGGCCGGGTCGGCTTTCTGGCCGAGGCGGAACGCGACGACTTGGCCAAGGTCGTACAGCGGGTGGTCGACGCGGACTACGAGGTCGAGGAGCGGATGACGGTCGACGTCCTGGTCCGTGCCGACGGCAAGGTGATCCACCGTGACTGGGCGCTCAACGAGGCCTCGGTGGAGAAGGCGTCCCGGGAGCGGATGCTGGAGGTGGTCACCGAGGTCGACGGACGGCCGGTGTCGCACTTCGGCTGCGACGGGGTGGTGTGCGCCACACCGACCGGTTCCACGGCCTATGCGTTCTCTGCGGGCGGGCCGGTGGTCTGGCCGGAGGTGGAGGCGCTGCTGATGGTGCCGATCAGCGCACATGCGCTGTTCCCCAAACCCCTGGTGACCTCGCCGCACTCGGTGCTGGCGGTGGAGGTGCTGCCCAAGACGCCGCACGGGGTGCTCTGGTGCGACGGACGGCGCTCGGTGGAGCTGCCGGCCGGGGCGCGGGTGGAGGTGCGGCGCGGACGTATCCCGGTGCGGCTGGCCCGGCTGCACCGAGCGCCGTTCACCGACCGCCTGGTGGCGAAGTTCGCGCTGCCGGTCACCGGCTGGCGGGGCGCCCCGCATCAGAACTGACGCCACGTCATCATCCGGCGCAGGGTCGCCGACCGTACCGTTCCGCGGCCGCCCGAGGGTGTGCCTCGGGCGGGGCCTTCCGCGCACAGCCGCTCGGAAGGCCCCGCCCGTCGC
Organism: Peterkaempfera podocarpi; assembly: GCF_042466665.1. Classification (GTDB taxonomy): domain Bacteria; phylum Actinomycetota; class Actinomycetes; order Streptomycetales; family Streptomycetaceae; genus Peterkaempfera; species Peterkaempfera podocarpi. The sequence continues at coordinate 2,394,166 of NZ_CP162102.1, read as the reverse complement.
GGGGACGGGACGCCGAGGCTTGGGCGGAGAAGGGTGTCGCGGAGACGGATGCCGCGGAGACGGATGCCGGCGGTGGTCGCCGAGGTCGACGGGGTGTCTCTGTCGCCCCTCGGCAGCCGCGGCGTGCTGTGCGCCACACACCGCCCGGCCCACCGCAGCGCCGGACGCCCCGCGGCCGGCCGGTTGCGGGCCGCGGGACGCAGAGCCGGGGGCCGGAGTCGGCCGCCCGGTGAGTCACCGGTCCGGAGTCAGACCGTCGGGTGGGTCTCCAGCAGGTCGATCCGGGCCTGGAGCAGCTCCAGTACCTGCCCCCGCTGCCCGTGCCGGCTCTCATGGTCCAGCAGCAGCTGCAACTGCGCCGCGGTCAGTGAACGGATGCGGTTCCTGAGGTCCGAGGCCGGCAGCTGGTCGAAGTCCGGGATCAGCAGCCTGTCCGTGTTGTCGACCATCGGAGCGCTCCTCTCCTCGGAGCCGCCGGAGCGCGCATACAGCGGGCCCGTCGGCGTGGTCATGGCCATGCCCGGGCGCCTCGGGCGGTGCCCGGACCTCCATAGTGCGCCGGAACGGCCCGGTGGGCCTGCCGCAGCGGCACGCCGAGGAGTGCCGAATCGGATGAACCTACCGGCGCGACGCGGGTGCTCGTCGCACAGCGGGCCCCGAACCTCGTAAGGTCGTGTCCGTGTTGGAGGAGATGCGGATACGGGCCCTGGGCGTCATCGACGACGCCGTGGTCGAGCTCTCGCCGGGCTTCACCGCGGTGACCGGCGAGACCGGTGCGGGCAAGACGATGGTGGTCACCAGCCTGGGCCTGCTGCTCGGAGGGCGTGCGGACCCGGCTCTGGTCCGCAACGGCGCCGGGCGTGCGGTGGTCGAGGGCAGGATCACCCTGGCCGACGGCGACCCCGCAGCGGTGCGCGCCGTGGAGGCCGGGGCCGAGCTGGACGACGGGGCGCTGCTCATCAGCCGTACCGTTTCCGCCGAGGGGCGCTCCCGGGCGCATGTCGGCGGCCGTTCGGTCCCGGTGGGCCTGCTGGGCGAGCTGGGCGAGGACCTGATCGCCGTGCACGGCCAGACCGACCAGCAGCGGCTGCTCAAGCCGTCCCGGCAGCGCGGCGCGCTCGACCGGTACGCCGGTGAGGCCGTCGCCGGGCCGCTGGAGCGCTACCAGGCCGTCCACCGGCGGCTGCGCCAGGTCTCGGCGACGCTGGAGGAGATCACCACCCGGGCCCGGGAGCGGGCCCAGGAGGCGGATCTGCTGCGCTTCGGCGTGGAGGAGGTCGCCGCCGCGGAGCCGCAGTCGGGGGAGGACACCGCCCTGGCCGCCGAGGCCGAGCGCCTCGGCCACGCCGACGCGCTGGCGTCCGCCGCCACGCTCGCCCACGGTGCGCTGGCCGGGGACCCCACCGAGCCGGACACGGTCGACGCCGGCACCCTGGTCGCCCAGGCCCGCCGGGCGCTGGACGCGGTGCGTTCGCACGATCCGCGGCTCGCCGCCCTCGCCGACCGGCTGGACGAGGTGGGCTATCTGCTCGCCGATGTCGCCGCCGACCTGGCCGGCTACGCCGACGGGCTGGACGCGGACCCGGTGCGGCTGGCGGCGGTGGAGGAGCGCCGCTCGGTCCTCACCCATCTGGTCCGCAAGTACGCCACCCCGGACGGCGGCACCGCCGAGGTGCTGCGCTGGGCCGAGACGTCCGCGGCGCGCCTGGCGGAGCTGGAGGGCGACGACGACCGCGTCGGCGAGCTCGCGGCCGAGCAGCAGGCGCTCCACGCCGAGCTGGGCGGTCTGGCCGCCGAGCTCTCCGCGGCGCGGCACGCAGCCGCGGGCCGGTTCGCCGAGGCGGTGACCGCCGAGCTGACCGAGCTGGCCATGCCGCACGCCAGGGTGTCGTTCGCCATCGCCCAGACCGACGACCCCGCCGGGCTGGAGGTCGACGGCCGTACCGTGGCCTTCGGCTCGCACGGTGTCGACGAGGTGGAGGTGCTGCTCGCCCCGCACCCGGGCGCGCCGCCCCGGCCGATCGCCAAGGGCGCCTCCGGCGGTGAGCTCTCCCGGGTGATGCTGGCGGTGGAGGTGGTCTTCGCCGGTGCCGACCCGGTGCCCACGTACCTGTTCGACGAGGTCGACGCCGGTGTCGGCGGCAAGGCGGCGGTGGAGATCGGACGCCGGCTGGCCAAGCTCGCGGAGAGTGCCCAGGTGGTGGTGGTCACCCACCTCCCGCAGGTCGCCGCGTTCGCCGACCGCCACCTGGTGGTGGAGAAGACCAGCGACGGCACCGTCACCCGTTCGGGTGTGAAGGTGCTGGACGACGCCGAGCGGGTGCGTGAGCTCTCCCGGATGCTGGCCGGCCTGGAGGATTCCGAGCTGGGCCGCGCACACGCCGAGGAGCTGCTCGCCACCGCCCGCAGCCCACGCCGCCAGGACCGGGCGGCGTCCTGACAGGCAACGGACGATCGGGAGGAACCCTGTGACGGTGCGCGGCCAGGGCGGGCGGCTGCTGGCACTGCTGGCCGCCGTCGGCGGGGCACGAGCGCTGTACGCCGGGCTGAACCGGGTCCCGCCCGGGGAGCCCGCGCTGTGGGAGCGCAGAAACCACCGCGGCCGGGTGGTCACCCTCTACCAGGGCCCGGCGGTGGCCGCAGCGGTCGCCACCGCGGTCGTCGCGGCCCCGCAGTTGCCCCCGCGGCTGCGTGCGGCCACCGCACTGGCCACCGTGGCCGCGGCCGGCTGCGGCAGCTGCGACGACATGCTGGGCGGCCCGGAGCGGGGCCTGCGCGCCCATCTGAGGGCGGCGCGCGAGGGCCGTGTCACCACCGGGGCGGTGAAGCTCGCCGGGATCGGCTCGGCCGCGGTCGTCGCCGCCTGTCTGGTGCAGCGGCGCCCGGTGGACCGGCTGCTGGCCGCCACCGTGATCGCGGGTACGGCGGGTGCGGTGAACCTGCTGGACGTCCGGCCGGGCCGGGCCGTCGGGGCGGTGCTGGCCGCCGGACTGCCCACGGTGCTGCGCGGCGGACCCGGCGCCGCGGTCGCCGCAGCGGCCGTGGGTGCGGCGGCCGCGCTGCTCCCCGACGACCGGGGTGAGCGCACCATGCTCGGGGACTGCGGCGCCCATGCGCTGGGTGCGGCCCTGGGGACCCTGGGCGGCCGGTTCCGGCCGTGCCGCACTGGCCGGGCGGGCGGCGGCCCTGCTCTGCTTCCACGCGGCGGCCGAACTGGGCCTGTACGGCGAACCCTGACGGCCCCGATGCGGGCAGCGCCCGGCCGGGGCCCCGGCGACCGGTCCGGCCATTGCCCGCACCCAGGCACAACCGGCTGAGCGGCGGCCGGCAGCCCGGGTGGCCGCTGATCGACCTGGGGCGCCACAGGCCGCCGTGACCCCTGTACTCTGCGGTGCACACCACCGGTGCCCAACGCCGAACGCAGGCCGCGACCCGGCCGCCACCGCGGCGACGGGAGCGTTCCGCGGACCAGATCGACTCGGAGCGAACGACGTGGACGACACTGTCCGGGGAGCCACCCCCGCACCCGACCCGGGGCAGCTGCACGTGGTACTCGTCGTCGCCGCCAGTACCGGCGGCATCGGCGCTCATGTGCGCTCCCTCGCCCAGGGGCTGGTGGCACACGGCCTCAAGGTGACCGTGTGCGGGCCGGCCGCCACCGATGCGCTGTTCGGCTTCTCCGGCACCGGTGCCCGGTTCCACCCCGTGGAGATCACCCCCACCTCCGGGCCCCGGAGCGACGCGGCGGCCATCGGTGAGCTGCGGCGCGCCTTCACCGGTGCCTGCGTGGTGCATGCCCATGGTCTGCGCGCGGGGCTGCTCTCCGATCTGGCGCTGCGCACCGCCGGCCGGGTTCCCGGGATGCGGCCGCTGACGCCGCTGGTGGTCACCATGCACCACGCCCTGCTGGCCACCGGTATGGAGCGGCGGCTGCTGCGGCTGATGGAGCGCCGGGTGGCCCGCGCCGCGGACCTGCTGCTGGGAGCCTCCTCCGACCTGGTGGCGCGGGCTCGCGAGCTGGGCGCCGGCGATGCCCGGCTGGGCCCGGTCGCGGCTCCGCCGCTGCCCGCGCCCACCCTGGACCGGACGGCGGCCAAGGCGGCGGTGCCCGGCGCCGACAAGGGTCGTCCGGTGGTGCTGGCGGTCGGACGGCTGGCCCCGCAGAAGGGGTTCGACCTGCTGCTGGAGGCATCGCGGACGCTGGCCGGGCTGGACCCCGAGCCGCTGGTGGTGATCGCCGGTGAGGGCCCGGAGGGGGCCGTGCTGCGGGACCGCATCGAGGCCGAGGGGCTGCCGGTGAGGCTGCTGGGGCACCGTACCGATGTGCCCGACCTGCTGGCCGCCGCCGATGTGGTGGCGATCAGCAGCCGCTGGGAGGCCAGGCCGCTGGTGGCGCAGGAGGCGCTGCGGGCCGGGGTGCCGCTGGTGGCCACCGCCGTCGGAGGGGTGCCGGAACTGGTCGGGGACGCCGCGGTGCTGGTCCCGTACGGGGACGCGCGGGCGTTCGGCAGGGCCCTGGCCGAGCTGCTGGGCGACGAGCCCCGGCGGGCCCGGCTGGCCGAGCAGGGCAGGGCCCAGGCCGAGACCTGGCCCGACGAGTCGGCCACGGTGGCGCAGGTGCTCTCCATCTACGACGAGCTGGTGCAGCGCTCCTGACGGTCGCCGGGGTGGGGCGGGCGCCGGTGCCGGCTGCTGCACGGCCCCGCCCTGGCCTGCGGGGACCGGTGGGGTCACGGCCGGTGCCGTTCGGCGGGACGGCAGCGGGGGCACCGTACAGCGGCGACATCCGCGTGCGCGCACGGGAGACCCCGAGGCCGGGCTGCGGGCATGGGCGGACACACCATCCGGTGCCGGCCCTTCGGCGGGACTCCGCGGCGGCGGGGAGTGCCCTCAGCGCTCCTGGTAGGCCCCGCTGGCGTTGAGCCGCAGCGCGGTGTCGATCAGCGGCACATGGCTGAACGCCTGCGGGAAGTTGCCCACCTGCCGCTTGCGGCGCGGGTCCCACTCCTCGGCGAGCAGCCCGACGTCGTTGCGCAGGGCCAGCAGCTTCACGAAGAGGTCCCTGGCCTCGCCGACCCGGCCGATCATCGCCAGGTCGTCGGCCAGCCAGAAGGAGCAGGCCAGGAAGGCGCCCTCGTCGCCGGGCAGGCCGTCGACGTTGCGTCCGTCCGCGCCGTGGGTGGGGTAGCGGAGCACAAAGCCGTCCTCGGTGAGCAGCTCCCGCTGGATGGCCTCGATGGTGCCGATCACCCGCTTGTCGTCCGGGGGGAGGAAGCCCACCTGCGGGATGAGCAGCAGGGAGGCGTCCAGCTCGGTGCCGCCGTAGTACTGGGTGAAGGTGTTGCGCTCCGCGTCGTAGCCCTTCTCGCACACATCGCGGTGGATGGCGTCGCGCAGTTCCCGCCAGCGGTCGACCGGGCCGTCGGTGGGGGTGCCCTCCAGCAGCTTGATGGTGCGGTCCACGGCGACCCAGGCCATCACCTTGGAGTGGACGAAGTGCCGGCGGGGGCCGCGCACCTCCCAGATCCCCTCGTCGGGTTCCTGCCAGTGCTTCTCCATGTAGCCGATCAGCCTCAGCTGGAGCAGGTGGGCGTGGTCGCTGCGGGCCAGGCCGGTCATGTGCGCCAGGTGCAGGGCCTCGACGACCTCGCCGTAGACGTCCAGCTGCATCTGGTTGGCGGCGCCGTTGCCGGTGCGTACGGGGGTGGAGCCCTCGTACCCGGGGAGCCAGTCCAGCTCCACCTCGCCGAGTTCGCGCTCACCGGCGATGCCGTACATGATCTGCAGGTTCTCCGGGTCGCCGGCCACGGCTCTGAGCAGCCACTCGCGCCATGCCCGCGCCTCTTCGCGGTAGCCGGTGCGCAGCAGCGAGGAGAGGGTGATGGCGGCGTCGCGGAGCCAGGTGTAGCGGTAGTCCCAGTTGCGGACGCCGCCGATGTCCTCCGGGAGCGAGGTGGTGGGGGCGGCGACGATGCCGCCGGTGGGGGCGTAGGTGAGCGCCTTGAGGGTGATCAGGGAGCGGATCACCGCCTCGCGGTAGTGCCCGGCGAAGGTGCACTGGGCGACCCAGTCGCGCCAGAACTCCTCGGTGGTGACCAGGGCCGCTTCGGCGTCGGGCCGCTCGGGGGCGCGCAGGTGCGAGGCCTGCCAGGTGAGCGCGAAGGCGACCCGCTCGCCCGCCCGCACGGTGAAGTCGGAGTAGGTGGTCAGATTGCGCCCGTAGCTCTCCGCCTCGCCGTCCAGCCACACCGAGTCCGGACCGGCGACGGCGACGGTGCGGTACGAGCCGTCCGGCTCGTCCATCCTGTGCACCCAGGGCACCACCCGGCCGTAGGAGAAGCGCATCCGCAGGGCGGAGCGCATCCGCACCCGGCCGCTGAGGCCCTCGACGATGCGGATCATCTGCGGCACGCCGCTGCCCTCGGTGAGGTGCCGCGGCGGCATGAAGTCGATCACCCGGACGCTGCCGCGCTCGGTGTCCCACTCCTGCTCCAGGATGAGCGAGTCGCCCCGGTAGCTGCGGCGGTCGGCGGGGACGGCGGGGGCGTGGGCGGTGATCGGGATATGCAGCTCGCCGGTGCTCTCGAACTCGCTGAGTACCTGCTGTTGCTCCACCTGGGGGAAGGCGGCCGGACTGGGCGGCACGTCGGCCGGCCCGATCCGCCAGAATCCGTGCTCGTCCGTGCCGAGCAGGCCGGCGAAGACGGCGGGGGAGTCGAATCGGGGCAGGCACAGCCAGTCCACCGCTCCGTCCCTGCTGACCAGGGCGGCGGTCTGCATGTCCCCGATGAGTGCGTAGTCCTCGATACGGCCGGCCACGTGGATCTCCAGTTCGCGATGGTGCACGGCGTCGTCCGACAGGCAGGGCATGATGGGGGCCGTTGCTCGGTGGCGGCGGGAGGCTCCCTTGAGGCGCGGGTGGTGCCCAGGGTGGCCGTGGAAGCCTCGGCGGGCTCCTTACGGTGAGTGGGTGTCGACGGCAGCAGGAGGCGTCGTCCGCCCCCCTGCGACCGACTGCCCCTGCTGTCGGCGATGCGTCCGTGCAGAATACGACGGACCGGCGGCGCGTGGAGCCCCCGAACGATCTCGACATGTCCGATCTTGCGTGATCGTGCGAAAAGTAGCCCGCACGGAGGATGCGCCACCACCCCCGCGGACTACCCGAAGTGATCCGGAAGTGATCCTTCCAGGCCTGGCGGCAACCCGCCCGGACCACCGCACGAACACGGACCGGTCCTGTCACTGTTACCCTGGTACCCCGTGGACTGGTGGGATCAAGCGCCCCGTGCCCGCCACCCCGACGCCCCTCTCGCGACCCCCACCCGGGCCGCCGGCGGTACCGACGTCGGCGCGGCACACACGGCACCCACTCCACAGGCCACAGCTACGACCTGCGACCCACGGGAGCCCCCTCTTGGCACTGCCACACTCCGGCAAGACCCAGACGACCAAGCACCTCTTCGTCACCGGAGGTGTGGCCTCCTCCCTGGGCAAGGGGCTCACCGCCTCCAGCCTCGGCGCCCTGCTCAAGGCGCGGGGCCTGCGGGTCACCATGCAGAAGCTCGACCCGTACCTCAACGTGGACCCGGGCACCATGAACCCGTTCCAGCACGGCGAGGTCTTCGTCACCGACGACGGCGCCGAGACCGACCTGGACATCGGCCACTACGAGCGCTTCCTGGACACCAACCTCCACGGCTCGGCCAATGTCACCACCGGCCAGATCTACTCCACCGTGATCGCCAAGGAGCGGCGCGGCGAGTACCTGGGCGACACCGTGCAGGTCATCCCGCACATCACCAATGAGATCAAGTCCCGCATCCGGCGGATGGCCACCGACGACGTCGACGTGGTGATCACCGAGGTCGGCGGCACCGTCGGCGACATCGAGTCGCTGCCGTTCCTGGAGGCGGTCCGCCAGGTCCGCCACGAGGTCGGCCGGGACAACGTCTTCTTCGTGCATGTCTCGCTGCTGCCGTACATCGGCCCCTCCGGTGAGCTGAAGACCAAGCCCACCCAGCACTCGGTGGCCGCGCTGCGCAACATCGGCATCCAGCCGGACGCCATCGTGCTGCGCGCCGACCGCGAGGTGCCGCAGGCCATCAAGCGCAAGATCAGCCTGATGTGCGACGTGGACGAGGAGGCCGTGATCGCCTGCGCCGACGCGCCGTCGATCTACGACATCCCCAAGGTCGTCCACAGCGAGGGCCTGGACGCCTATGTGGTGCGCCGCCTGGACCTCCCCTTCCGCGATGTCGACTGGACCCAGTGGGACGACCTGCTGCGCCGCGTCCACCAGCCCGAGCACCGGGTCAGGGTGGCGCTGGTGGGCAAGTACATCGACCTGCCGGACGCCTATCTCTCGGTCACCGAGGCGCTGCGGGCCGGCGGCTTCGGCAACAACGCCAAGGTCGACATCAAGTGGGTCACCTCCGACGACTGCCGCACCCCCGAGGGGGTCCGCGAGCAGCTCGGCGACGTGGACGCCATCTGCATCCCCGGCGGCTTCGGCGAGCGCGGTGTGGACGGCAAGGTCGCGGCGATCACCTACGCCCGCGAGAACAAGGTGCCGCTGCTGGGGCTCTGCCTGGGCCTGCAGTGCATCGTCATCGAGGCCGCCCGCAGCCTCGCCGACCTCGCCGAGGCCAACTCCACCGAGTTCGACCCCGCCGCCCAGCACCCGGTGATCTCCACCATGGCCGAGCAGCTGGACATCGTGGAGGGCAAGGGCGACCTGGGCGGCACCATGCGGCTCGGCCTCTACCCGGCCAAGCTGGCCGAGGGCTCCATCGTCCGCGAGGTCTACGGCGGGGAGCAGTACGTCGAGGAGCGCCACCGCCACCGCTACGAGGTCAACAACGCCTACCGTGCGGACCTGGAGAAGACCGGCCTGGTCTTCTCCGGCCTCTCGCCCAAGGGCGACCTGGTGGAGTACGTCGAGTACCCGCGCGAGGTGCACCCGTACCTGGTCGCCACCCAGGCCCACCCCGAGCTGAAGTCCCGCCCGACCCGCCCGCACCCGCTCTTCGCGGGCCTGGTCGCCGCCGCCATCGTCCGGCAGCAGGAGCAGCAGGAGCAGTGAGACCCCCCGTGACGGCGGCCGTGCGATCTTGCACGGCCGCCGTCGCGTAGGTTGGCGGCAGGGGTTGCAGGGGCACGGCCGGGGGCCGGACGCCGCGGCCGGACCCATGAGACGAGAGGTGGCCCACCCGATGGCAGGCAGTGCACCCGAGATCCGCGACCGGGCCGAGGAATGGCCGGTGCTCTCCTCCACCACCCCCTTCCGGGGCAAGGTCACCGGAGTGCGGACCGATGAGCTGCGGATGCCCGACGGCTCCACCGCCAAGCGCGACTACCAGCTGCACCCGGGCTCGGTCGCCGTACTCGCCCTGGACGACGCCGGCCGGGTGCTGCTGATCCGCCAGTACCGCCACCCCGTGCGGCAGCGGCTCTGGGAGATCCCGGCCGGACTGCTGGACATCCCCGGTGAGAACCCGCTGCACGCCGCCCAGCGGGAGCTCTACGAGGAGGCCCACTGCAAGGCCGAGGAGTGGCGGGTGCTGCTGGACTTCTACACCACCCCCGGCGGCTCCGACGAGGCACTGCGGATCTTCCTCGCCCGCGGTCTGGGCGAGGCGCAGGGCGACCGGCACCAGGCCGAGGGCGAGGAGACCGAGATCGAGATCGCCCGGGTCCCGCTGGACGATCTGGTACGGCTCGTCCTGGCCGGGGAGCTGCACAACCCTGCCCTGGTCGCCGGGGCCCTCGCGGCGCACGCCGCGCTCAACGGCGCGGGACCGGACGCGCTGCGGCCCGCCGACGCGCCCTGGCCGGCCCGGCCCTTCTCCGCCCCGTGACGCCCAACGGGTGATCCATAGGCTGGTAGGACCGCAGCGGCCCGGTCGCCCGTGCCTGGTGAACTACCCTTCCGCCCAAGGGGCTGTGCAGGCCGCCGCGCCTGCTGGGTGGTGAAGTGTCAGGAGTGGCGCGCGTGGCAGCTGAGACGGCGACCGACCCGGTCCGCCCGCCCGACGGCGGGCCCTGCGCCGTCGCCCCGCTGCCGCCCGACCCCGTCCCTTTCGTCGGCAGACGGTCCGAACTGGCGGCGCTGCGCGCGGAGATCCCGGTGCCCGGCCCGGCCGTAGTGCCCGGCGCCGGGCACTGCCGGGTGCTGGTGGTCGCCGGACGGGCCGGCTCCGGCCGTACCTCGCTCGCGGTGCGCTTCGCCCGCACCGCCGCCGCCGACTACCCCGACGGGCAGTTCTTCGTCCGGCTCGGCAGCTGCGAGGGCCGGCCCGCCCTGCCGGGCCCCGCCGCCCGTCAGCTGCTCACCGCGCTCGGCCGGCCCCCCGCCGAGGCCGGGCTGCCCGACCCCTCGGCCGAGCCGGACGCGGACCCGGCCTGCGCCGCGCTGCGCCATGCCCTCACCGGGAAGCGGGTGCTGCTGGTGCTGGACGACGTCCAGGACGCCGCCCAGCTGCGACCTCTGCTGCCCGAGGAGCCCGGCTGCCTGGTGGTGGTCACCGCGGCCGGACCGCTCACCGGGATCGCCGACGCCCGCCCCTGCATCCTCGGCGGGCTGGACCCCGCCGCCGCGGTCGCCCTGCTCACCGGTCTGGTGGGGGAGACCCGCATCGTCTGCGACCCGGTCGGCGCCGCGGAGCTCGCCGAGGCCTGCGGCTGCCATCCCGCCGCCCTGCGGCTTGTGGCCGGCTGGTTGCGCACCCGACCGAGGGTCGCCGTGCCGGAGGCCGTCCAGGCCCTCGCTGAGCCGCTCCTGGCCGGGCCGCCGTCCGCCGAACGGCAGGAGCGGCCGCCTGCCCCGCCCGGAGTGTCGAAGCCGCAGGGCACCGCCGGCGCCGGGGAGTCCGATCTGCTGGCCCTGTGGGAGGCGTTCCGCAGCAGCCCGACCGGACGCCGCCCGCAGCCAGTACCCCCGCCGCCCGCCGCGACCGCGGCCGATGTGGATGCGCTCTCGCTCTGGGAGGCGGTCCGGGGCAGTGCGGGCGGGGGCAGCGAGGTCCGGGGCAGTGCGGGCGGCGGCGGTGCGCGGGAGGGCAGCCGGGACCGCAGCGCGGCGGCGGACGCAGGCCCTGCGCAGCAGCCGGACGCCGGTCCTGCCGCGCGGCAGAAGGCCGCTGCGGGTGCTGCCGAGGGTGCCGCGGACGCATCCGGCACCCCCCGGGCCGATGCGGGCGGCACGCCCCCGTCGACCGATCGGGCGGCGGACGTCGCCCGAAGTGCGCCCCCGCGTGCATCCGTACGCCCCAATGGTCCGACCCGGTCCGGGCGGGCGGTGATCGCGGCGATGGCACTGCCCCTGACCGGGGCGGTCCAGGCCCCGTCGCCCGGGGCGTCGCCGGACCCGATGCACCGCGCCTTCGCCCTCCTCCACCGGGGCCTGCCGCCCACCCACGCCCGGATGCTGCGGCTGCTCGCGCTCGCCCCCCTCGGCGCCGCCGACCGCCGTACCGCCTCCGCCCTCGCCGGGTGCCCCGCCGACTCCGCCGAGCACATCCTGCGGATGCTGGCCGAGCAGCAGCTGCTGGACGAGCAGCCCGCGGCCCCCGACGGCACCCTGCGCTACCGCCTGCCGTCCCGGCTGCACGCCCTGATCACCGGGCTGCTGCCGGACAGTGAGCGCCCCGCCGAGATCCAGCTGGCCCGAGCCAGGCTGCTGGAACGCCTGCTCCGGCTGGTCGACTCCTGCCGCGCCCTGCTGGCCCCGGAGCCGGGCGCTGCGGCCCCCGAACCGCTCCCTGGGCCGCTGCGGCTGCGCTCCGCCGCCCAGGCCCGGGACTGGCTGGTTCTGGAGCAGCCGGTGCTGCGGCTGGCCGTCCGGGGCGCGGTGCGCGCCGGCGACCTGGACAGCCAGGCCGGGCGGCTGGCAGCGGCGCTGGTCCGTACGCTGCCCGTGGCCGGCGTCGCCCCGCCCGCCGTACTGCTGGAGCTCCACGGCCTGGTGCTGGAGGTCGCCCGGCGGACCGCAGCACCCGCCCGGGAGGCCGCCGCCCGGATCAACCTGGGCGATCTGCTGGCCGCCGCGGGCGAGCACGGCCGGGCCCTGGAGCACTACCGGGCCGCGCCGGCGGCGGCCAGGGCGGCCGAGGACGAGGCCGCGCTGGCCAGGGCGCTGGAGGCGGTGGCGGGCACCCACCGGGCGCTGGGCGACCCGGTGCGCTCCGCCGACTGGTACGCCAGGGCGATCGCCGTCCGGCGGTCGCGCGGGGAGCAGCGGGCCGAGGCCCGGCTGACCGCACGGCTGGCGGAGGCCCGTGCGGGGCAGCAGCGGCTCGAGGAGGCGGTGCGCGAGTACCGGGCGGCACTGCTGCTGCTGCGCCGCCTCGGCGACGACGCGGCGCAGGTGGCAGTGCTGCTGGAGACGGCCCGGGTGCTGCTGCGCGCCGGGCAGGCCGAACAGGCGCTGCGGACCCACCGGGAGGCGCTGGTCGCCGCCCGGCGCGCGGCGGACCCCCTGCTTGAGGCGCGCGCTCTGGAGGCCCTGGGGCGGGTGCTGGATCTCACCGGGGACCCCGAAGGGGCGCGGCTGCACCTGGAGCAGGCGGCACGAATGTCCGACTTGGGATGAGTGGTCCCTTTGGGTGATTTGCGTCACTTCGCAAGGGTGTCCTCGGTGCAAGCCTACGAAAGTGCCAATGATCCTCAAAGATTTGGTCGGTTTGTAAGGCTGGCGCTTCGCCTGGGCTTCATTACACTCAATGCCAGTTGCGTAGCGCTGCCGCACAACGGTGTGCCTCGCCATGCGACCACCCGCCGGTGTTCCCCCGGTGGGACCCCCAGGGCAAGGGACGTGTATAGCCGTGAAGGTCGGCATCCCCCGCGAGGTCAAGAACCACGAGTACCGCGTGGCCATCACGCCCGCCGGCGTGCATGAGCTGGTCCGCAACGGCCACGAGGTCGTCATCGAGCATGCAGCCGGCGTCGGCTCCTCGATCCCCGACGAGGAGTACGTGGCAGCGGGCGCAACCATCCTCGACACCGCCGACGAGGTCTGGGCCGCCGCGGACATGGTGCTCAAGGTGAAGGAGCCCATCGCCTCCGAGTACCACCGGATGCGCAAGGGCCAGATCCTCTTCACCTACCTCCACCTGGCCGCCTCCCGCGAGTGCACCGACGCCCTCCTGGAGTCCGGCACCACCGCCATCGCCTACGAGACCGTGCAGCTCGCCAACGGCGCGCTGCCGCTGCTCGCCCCGATGTCCGAGGTCGCGGGCCGGCTGGCCCCGCAGGTCGGCTCCTACCACCTGATGCGCCCGGCCGGCGGCCGCGGTGTGCTGCCCGGCGGTGTCCCGGGCGTGGCGGCGGCCAAGGCCGTGGTGATCGGCGGCGGCGTGTCCGGCTGGCACGCGGCCACCATCGCGCTGGGCATGGGCTACAACGTCACCCTGCTCGACCGCGACATCAACAAGCTGCGCGAGGCCGACCGGATCTTCGGCAACCGCATCCGGACCATCACCTCCAACGCCTTCGAGCTGGAGAAGGCGGTGCTGGACGCCGACCTGGTGATCGGCGCGGTGCTGATCCCGGGTGCCAAGGCCCCCAAGCTGGTCACCAATGAGCTGGTCTCCCGGATGAAGCCGGGCTCCGTGCTGGTGGACATCGCCATCGACCAGGGCGGCTGCTTCGAGGACTCCCGGCCCACCACCCACGACGAGCCGACCTTCCGGGTGCACAACTCGGTGTTCTACTGCGTCGCCAACATGCCGGGTGCGGTGCCGAACACCTCCACCTACGCGCTCACCAACGCGACGCTGCCGTACATCGTGGAGCTGGCCAACCGCGGCTGGGAGGACGCCTGCCGCCGGGACGCCGCCCTGGCGCTGGGCCTCAACGTCCACGAGGGCCAGGTCGTCTACGGCCCGGTCGCCGAGGCCCACGGCCTGCACGCCGCGGACCTGGACACCGTGCTGCTCTGACACCGTGCTGCTCTGACACCGCGCTGCTCCGACACCGCGCAGGCGCCGGTGGCCTCCGGGCTCCGGCGCCGCACGGGGTCCGTGTCGCAGGGGTGTTGACGTGGCACAGGTCCGACGCCGCACAGGTCCGCCGGGCGACGGCCGCCGACGCGACGTCAGAAGGCGCGCCGGGACGGCGAACAGCACTGCCCGAGGGGCGGGGCACCACCGTGGTGCCCCGCCCCTCGGGCATGCCGGGAGGCGGTCGCGGGGCGGCCGCCGAGCCGCCACAGAGCGGTTGCAGACCGGATATGTCGCCACGTCAACATGTGTGTGCTACCTCACCCTCGGGGCGAAATGAGCCGACCTGCTGCTTTGGCGATGCCGCGAAAGGTTGCCGTCACAGCCCTGTTCATCACTTGACAGGCAGCGCGCGCATACCCGACACATCGTGCCGACTACCGTGGATTGTGTTGCTGCGAACGCCCGAAACGGCCTAGAGTCGCGAACCGTCGGCGTTCTCTGTTCTGTCTTCACGCTGACCAATCAAGAAGTGTCCTGGTCGCCAAGGAGGTAAGACGACTTGTGAATGAGTCGACATTTGCTCCCGGGGGTGGTCAGCCAGGACTGGCGGAGCACGCCGCCGGTCTGCCGGGTGAGGACTCCGGTACCCGGTTGCAGGCCGTCGGCTCGGTAGCCGTCCGTACCTTCGAGGCACGTCTGGCTGCCGACCGCGACAGCGACCTGCCCGAACATGGCCTCTCCTACGCCGAGTTCCCCTACGGGTCCTACGACGACCCGGACGCCGAGTACGAGCCCGACCCCGAGTACGCGGCCACGCTGGCACCCGACGCCGCCCGGCAGCGCCGCGAGCGCGTCGGCCCCACCGGACGTCCGCTGCCGTACTTCCCCATCCCCGCACCGCTGGGCGAGCACGGACCCGCGCAGATCATCGCCATGTGCAACCAGAAGGGCGGCGTCGGCAAGACGACGTCCACCATCAACCTGGGTGCGGCGCTGGCGGAGTACGGCCGCCGGGTGCTGCTGGTCGACTTCGACCCGCAGGGAGCCCTCTCCGTGGGCCTCGGCGTCAACCCGATGGAACTGGACGTCACGGTCTACAACCTGCTGATGACCCGTGGCATGTCCGCCGACGAGGTGCTGCTGAAGACCGCGGTCCCCGGGATGGACCTGCTGCCCAGCAACATCGACCTGTCGGCCGCGGAGGTGCAGCTGGTCAGCGAGGTGGCCCGGGAGTCGGCGCTGGCCCGCGCCCTCAAGCCGCTGCTGCCGGACTACGACTACATCATCATCGACTGCCAGCCCTCGCTGGGCCTGCTCACGGTCAACGCCCTCACCGCGGCGCACAGCGTGATCGTGCCGCTGGAGTGCGAGTTCTTCGCGCTGCGCGGTGTCGCCCTGCTCACCGAGACCATCGAGAAGGTCTGCGAGCGGCTCAACCCCGAGCTGCGGCTCGACGGCATCCTGGCCACCATGTACGACTCGCGCACCGTGCACAGCCGCGAGGTGCTCGCCAGGGTCGTCGAGGCCTTCGGCGACCACGTCTTCCACACCGTCATCGGCCGTACCGTGCGCTTTCCGGAGACCACCGTCGCCGGTGAGCCGATCACCACCTACGCCACCAACTCGGTCGGCGCCGCCGCCTACCGCCAGCTCGCCAGGGAGGTGCTCGCCCGGTGCCCCGCCGCGTGAGTCTCCCCGGGGCCGACGAACTGTTCCGGACCACCGGGGGCATGGCACTGTCGCCGTCCCTCGCCCGGCAGCAGGACGCGTCCCGGTCGGAGGCCGCCCGGGGCGCGGGCGCCGCCCAGGGCGGCGCGGCAGGCGGCGAGCAACGTCCGCCCGAAGACGACGGCCCGTACCCCGAACGTCCCCGGCACGCCGGGGACGACGACATGGCCGAGGAGCACGGCAGCGCGGCGGGCCCCGAGTCCGCAGCCGGACGGCGCCTCCTCGGCCCGGGCACCCCCGGCCAGGGCGGACGCGCCGCAGGCGTTCCCGCCCAGCCCTCCCCGGCCTCCGACGGATCCGCGCGCCGCAAGTCCCGCAGTGCCGCCGCGCGCCGGCCCAGCGGCCGGGAGCGGCACGACGAGAAGATCACCGTGTATGTCTCCGCCGAGGAGCTGATGGACCTCGAGCACGCCCGCCTGGTGCTGCGCGGGGAGCACGGGCTGGCCGTCGACCGCGGCAGGATCGTCCGGGAGGCCGTCGCCGTGGTGCTGGCCGACCTGGAGCAGCGCGGCGAGGCAAGTATCCTGGTACGCCGTCTGCGCGGACGCTGACCGCAGGCGCCTCCGGGGACTCCCTCCGGGCCAAGCGCCCCGCGTGTCGGTGCCGCAGGGCTCCTCCGCACCCGCGGAGGGAACACCATGGACTGCGATGCCGACGACCGACCACCACGATGTGTCCCAGCACTCCGCGCCCCGCCCGGGCAGCGAACCCGGAGCGGCACGGCGGGATGCCCCGGAACCCCTGCCGCAGCAGGCGTCCGCTGCCGCCGCCGGCGGTCCGCCCGACGTCGAACCGGACGCTGCCTCCGACGCAGGGCCGGAGGCCGCTGCCGCCCCCGAGGCCGGCCAGGGCGGCTTCAGGGTGCGGCTGGAGAACTTCGAGGGCCCCTTCGACCTGCTCCTGGGCCTGATCTCCAAGCACAAGCTGGATGTCACCGAGGTCGCCCTGTCCAAGGTCACCGACGAGTTCATCTCCCACATCCGCGCCATGGGCCCCGACTGGGACCTCGACCAGGCGACCGAGTTCCTGGTCGTCGCCGCGACCCTGCTGGACCTCAAGGCCGCCAGGCTGCTGCCCGCCGCCGAGATCGAGGACGAGGAGGACCTGGCCCTGCTCGAGGCCCGGGACCTGCTCTTCGCCAGGTTGCTGCAGTACCGCGCCTACAAGCAGGCGGCAGCGCTCTTCGCCGAACGCTGGGCGGCGGAGCAGCGGCAGCGCCCGCGCACCGTCGGCCTGGAGCCGCACCATGCCGAGCTGCTGCCCGAGGTCGTGATCAGCATCGGCCCGGAGCTCTTCGCCCGGCTCGCAGCCAAGGCGATGACCCCCAAGCCCAAGCCGGCCGTGTACGTGGACCACATCCACACCCCGCCGGTGAGCGTGCGGGAGCAGGCGGCGCTGGTGGTGGAGCTGCTGCGGACGATGGGCGAGGCGAGCTTCACGGCGCTGGTGGCGGACGCCGGCGACACGCTCACCGTGGTCGCCCGCTTCCTGGCCCTGCTGGAGCTGTACCGGGAGCGGGTGCTCGCCTTCGACCAGCCGGAGGCGTTGGGGGAGTTGCAGGTGGTGTGGATCGGCGAGGAGGGGCGCCAGGTGGAGGTCACCGACGAGTTCGACCGACCGCCCGAGCAGCCGGACGACGACAGCCGCAGTGGGGGACGGCGCGGCGGCGACGCAGGGAACGCAGCAGAACGAGGAACCGAGGCCGACGATGAACGGTGACCACTCCCGCGGCGAGGCCGACGGCCCGCAGAACGGCGAATCCAGGCCCGCGCGACGGCCGCTGGGCATGCCGGGGCGGCCGCGACCGGGCGAGCAGCTTCCGTCGGCGTATCCGGCGGCCCACCCGTCCCACACCCCTGCGGCGGAGGAGTTCGGCGGGCGCGAGCCCGAGCCGGAGCCCGTGCGGGACCTGGAGTGGGAGCCGGAGCCGGAGCCGGCGCAGGACCTGGAGTGGGAGCCGGAGCCGGCGCGCACGCCGGAGTGGGAGCGGGAGGCCGACCCGGTTCCGTACTGGGAGGAGCCCGAGCCGCTGCCTGCCGTGCGGGCTCCCGAGGCGGTGGTCGAGCGCACACCCGAGCCGGCCCCGGTGCCCGCGTCCGTGCCCGCCGCCGCGTCCGTACCGGCACCCGAGCGGGTACCCGTGCCCGAGCAGGTGTCCGTGCCCGCCCCGCCGGACGCCGTCGCGGCGGAGCCGGTGGCTCCCGAGGAGGAGCAGCCCGAGGACGAACTCGCAGCCGTCCCGCTGAAGGCAGCACTGGAAGCCGTCCTCATGGTCGTGGACGAACCGGCCGCCGAGGCGCACCTCGCCTCCGTACTGGAGCGCCCCCGCCGCGAGGTGGCCGCGGCACTGCGCGAACTGTCCGCCGAGTACACCGCCACCGGCCGCGGCTTCGACCTGCGCCTGGTGGCCGGGGGCTGGCGTTTCTACAGCCGGGCCGAGTGCGCCCCCGCCGTCGACCGCTTCGTCCTGGACGGTCAGCAGGCCCGCCTGACCCAGGCCGCATTGGAGACCTTGGCGGTTGTCGCGTACCGTCAACCGGTGTCCCGTTCCCGGGTCTCCGCCGTGCGCGGTGTGAACTGCGACGGCGTGATGCGTACGCTGGTACAGCGGGGCCTGGTGGAGGAGACGGGAACCGAACCCGAGACAGGTGCGATCCTGTACCGGACGACCAACTACTTCCTGGAACGGATGGGGCTGCGCGGCCTGGACGAGCTGCCGGAGCTGGCGCCCTTCCTGCCCGAGGTCGACGACGTGGAAGCGGAGTCGCTGGAGGGCTCCGCGATCGCCGAGGCGGTGGCCGCCGCACGGGACGGTAGCGACATCGCCAGCACCACGTGACACCGACATGCAGCTCGGCCGACGACGGAATCGACAACGGACTTTCAATGCGTAGCAGCGGCAGGAACAGCGGCGGCCAGGGCGGCAACCGCGGAGGGTACGGCAGCCAGGGCGGTGGCTCCGGCGGCCAGGGCGGTGGCTCCGGCAGCCGTGGCGGCCAGGGCGGTGGCTCCGGCAGTCGGGGCGGCCAGGGCGGCAACCGCGGAGGGTACGGCAGCCAGGGCGGTGGCTCCGGCAGCCGCGGCGGCCAGGGCGGCCAGAGCGGCAACTACCGGGGTGCAGGCAACCCCCGCGACGAGCGCCAGCAGCGCTCCGGCCGTCCGCCGCGCCCCGAGGAGCGCACCTACGGCGAGTACGGCGGCGGCAGGCCCGGCGGCGGCCCCGCCGACGGCCGCAGGAGCCCCGCCGGCCAGGGCGGCGGCAAGGGGCAGGGTGCCGGCCGCGGCCGCGCCCCGCAGCAGCGTCCGGCGCGCCCCCGCGAGCTGGAGGCCAAGCTGGAGGACGCCGTCCGCGCCCGCCACGACAAGCCGCGCGTCGTCATCCCCAAGACCTTCGGCGAGCCCGAGGGCGAGCGGCTGCAGAAGGTCCTCGCCCGTGCGGGCATGGGCAGCCGCCGTGCGTGCGAGGAGCTGATCGACCACGGACGGGTCGAGGTCAACGGCAAGACCGTCCGTGAGCAGGGCGTGCGGGTCGACCCCGAGCACGACGAGATCAAGGTGGACGGCCTCACCGTCGCCACCCAGTCGTACCTCTTCTTCGCCCTCAACAAGCCCGCCGGCGTGGTCTCCACCATGGAGGACCCCGACGGCCGCCAGTGCCTGGGCGACTACGTCAACAACCGGGAGACCCGCCTCTTCCACGTGGGACGCCTCGACACCGAGACCGAGGGCATCATCCTGCTCACCAACCACGGCGAGCTGGCCCACCGCCTCACCCACCCCCGCTACGGCGTCGCCAAGACCTACCTGGCCGCCATCATCGGTCCCATCCCGCGGGACCTCGGCAAGCGGCTCAAGGAGGGCGTCGAGCTGGAGGACGGCTTCGCCCGCGCCGACAGCTTCCGGGTGGTGGAGAACACCGGCAAGAACTACCTGGTTGAGGTCAGCCTGCACGAGGGCCGCAAGCACATCGTGCGGCGGATGCTCGCCGAGGCCGGCTTCCCGGTGGAGCGCCTGGTGCGCACCCGGTTCGGGCCGATCGCCCTCGGCGACCAGAAGTCCGGCTGGCTGCGCCGCCTCACCAACCCCGAGGTCGGACAGCTGATGCGCGAGGTCGGCCTCTGAGGCACGGCCGGTCGAGCCCCGTCTCCCGGGCCCGGGAGCCGGGGCTCACTGCGTCGCCGGGCGTTCGACCGAATATCCTGGTCCGAATATCCTGGTCGTCGCGTGAACCTGCGCGACCACGCCGGGTGATGGAGGGACGGGATGTTCGACACACTGGGCCTGCCCGAACCTGACAGCCAGGTCTACGCCGCTCTGGTCACCGCCCCGCAGTCGGACGCCACCGCTCTCGCCGCCCGCTGCGGCCTCACCGAGCAGCAGACCCGCGCCGCGCTGGCCACCCTCGCCGAGCGCGGAATGGCCACCAGGGCGCCCGACAACCGCAACCACTACCTCGCGGTCGCACCCGACGTCGCCATAGGCACCCTGATCGGCCGCCGCGAGGAGGAGCTGCGCAGCGCCCGCGCCGAGATGCACCGTCTGATGGACGCCTTCCGCGACGCCTCCCGCTACACCGATCCGGCCCGCTCGGTGGAGGTCCTGACCGGCGGCGACGCCATCGCGCAGCGGTTCGAGCACCTCCAGGACACCGCCAAGGGCCAGGTCTGCGCCTTCGACCGCCCCCCGTACGTCCGCGAGCCGGGCTCCAACCTGGAGCGCGGCAGGCGCCTGATGCGCGAGGGCATCCGCTACCGCACCATCTACGACCGGGAGGCCGTCTCCTGGCCGGGGCGGCTGGAGAACGACATCGCCATCGGCTGTGCCGACGGTGAGGAGGCCCGGGTGCGGGTCGTGCTGCCGATGAAGATGATCATGGCGGACGACCGGATGGCCATCCTCCCGATCAGCTCGGGCAACCGGGCCCTGGACGCCGCCTATGTCGTCTACCCCAGCTCCCTGCTGGAGGCGCTGGCCACCCTCTTCGAGGCCGAGTGGGAGCGCGCGGTCCCGCTGCGCTTCGCCCCGGACGGCTCGATGGAGGAGGGCCCGGAGCCGGACGGCCCCGGGGAGGACCACCGGCGCCTCCTCGGCCTGCTCGCCGCCGGACTCACCGACGAGGCCATCGCCCGCGCCCTGGGCTGGAGCGCTCGCACCACCCAGCGCCGCCTGCAGAGCCTGATGCGTGAACTCGGCGCCACCACCCGCTTCCAGGCAGGCATGGCCGCCCGCGAACGCGGCTGGCTCTGACCCGGCGGCGCCCCGGCCGCCTCAGCTCCAGACGCTCATCGACGCCCAGCGGCCGTCCGCGCCGCGCCGCACCTCCAGCATGCCCACCACCGCACCGCGGTTGACCGAGCCGTAGATGTGCGGGAACAGCACATCGTCGGCCGCCCCGGCCGGCGGCGGGCCGTCGGGGGCCTCCCAGCGGACCACGGAGTCCAGCGCGTCCTCGTCGATCAGCAGCACCATGAGCGGGCCGTGCACCTCCTGGAAGAAGGCGTTGGCCACGGCCAGGGCCGTCCGCTCGTCGGGTGAGCAGTGGATGAAACCCTCGGTGGCGAGCGAGGCCGCCGCATACGGGCGGTCCGGAGCCTCGAGCCAGTCGTCCAGCGGAGCCAGGTGCAGGATCATCCCCCAGTTCTACCGGAGCCCGGCCCCACTGCACCCGCCCCTGCAATCCGTTGGCCGCAGACATCACCGGTGCGGTAGACCTGGGGCCCCGACGACGAGGGGGAACCGATGAAGCAGGCGGCCACCGGAACGCTCCTGGGGCTCGCCCTCGGGGACGCGATGGGATTCCCCACCGAGTTCCACGACATGGCGTCCATCGAGGCCAAGTGCGGCCCCTGGCGGACCATGACGCTGCCCAGCCCCGCCTGCGTCACCGACGACACCCAGATGACCCTCGCGCTGGCCCGCGGCCTGCGCACCGCCCTGGGACGGGGCCGGCTCACCCCGTCCCGGCTGGCCGCACCCGTCCGCGAGGAGTTCGTCGACTGGTGGCGCTCCCCGGACAACAACCGCGCCCCCGGGATGACCTGCCTCAAGGCCTGCTCGCTGCTCAGCCGTGAGGAGCGCCGCTGGCAGGACGCCAGCCAGGTCGGCTCCAAGGGCTGCGGCGCCAATATGCGGGTGGCCCCCCTCGGCCTCGTCCCCGGCGTGCGCGACGACGAACGCTCCGGCGCCGCCCAGCTCCAGTCCGCCCTCACCCACGGCCACCCCACCGCCCTGGCCGCGAGCGACCTCACCGCGTACGCCGTGCACCTGCTCGCGCAGGGCGCCGCACCCGGGGAGCTGATCCCGTTGCTCCGCTCCCACGCGCGGGACAGCCGCACCACGTACCACCGCCACTGGCTCGGCGACCTCGCCGAGCACGCGCAGGACCACTCGCCCGAGGAGTTCATCGCCCGCGGCTGGGACGAGTGCCTCGACGTCCTGGACCGGCTGGAGGCAGCGCTCGGCACCGCCGACCCCGAGGCCGACCCCTGCCTGGCCACCGGGGCGGGCTGGATCGCCGAGGAGGCCCTGGCCACGGGGCTGTTCTGCTTCCTGATGCTGCCCGACGACCCGGCCGCCGCCGTCCGCCGGGCCGCCTGCTCCTCCGGCGACTCCGACTCCATCGCCTGCCTCACCGGAGCCTTCGCCGGCGCCCACCACGGCGCCGCGGCCTGGCCCCGGGAATGGGTGCAGGCCATCGAGTACGGGGACGAACTGCTGGCCTTCGGTGAGCTCTGGGACACGAACGCGTAACCATCGTCCCGTCGTTCGGGATGAGGGTCCCGAACTCTGGACCGGCTGGCTAGCCTTGGCCCAGCCGCCCGGAGCGGGATGCCGGGCGGCGTGAGCCGGAGGGTCGGGCGGGCCTGCGTAGCCGCCCGGCCGCCGCTCGTGCCCGGCACAGCCGCCGGACGGGCAGAATGGTGCCCAAGGACCCGCGAACGCCTCCCAGGGACGTACACCGCCATGCGCACAGCCGCCGTCGTCGGCACCGGACTGATCGGCACCTCGGCCGCCCTCGCCCTGTCGGCGCGCGGTATCACCGTCCACCTCGAGGACGCCGACCCCGACGCCGCACGCACCGCGGCCGCGCTCGGCGCCGGGACGGTGGAGCCCGCCGTCCGACCCGTGGACCTGGCCGTGATCGCGGTACCCCCAGCCCTGGTGGGACAGGTGCTCGCGGACTGCCAGCGGCGCGGCCTGGCCCGCTGCTACACCGACGTGGCCAGCGTCAAGTCCGGCCCGCGGGCCGACATCGCAGCCCTGGGCCTGGACACCACCCGCTACATCGGCAGCCACCCCATGGCCGGACGCGAGGTCTCCGGTCCGCTCGCGGGCCGCGCCGACCTCTTCGAGGGCCGCCCCTGGGTGCTCACCCCCACCCCCGACACCGACACCGACACCCTCAACGCCGCCCTGGAACTGGTCGCCCTGTGCGGCGCCGTGCCGGTGGTCATGGACGCCGCCGCGCACGACCGCGCCGTGGCGCTGGTCTCCCACACCCCGCAGCTGCTCTCCTCACTGGTCGCGGCCCGCCTGGAGCACGCCGAGGAGACCGCGGTGCGGCTCTCCGGGCAGGGCGTCCGCGACGTCACCAGGATCGCCGCCTCCGACCCCCGGATGTGGGTGGACATCCTCAGCGCCAACGCGGGCGCCGTCGCCGACATCCTGGAGGAGATCGCGGGCGACCTGGGCGAGACCGTCGCCGCGCTGCGCTCGCTGGAGGCCGCCGACGAGCACAAGCGCAAGGAGGGCGCCCACGGCATCACCGAGGTGATGCGCCGCGGCAACGCCGGCCAGGCCAGGATCCCGGGCAAGCACGGAGCGCCGCCCACCCGCTACACCACCGTGGTCGTCGTCATCGGCGACCAGCCCGGCGAGCTCGCGCGGCTCTTCGGCGACGCCGGACTGGCCGGCGTCAACATCGAGGACGTCTCCATCGAGCACTCCACGGGCCAGCAGGCCGGCATGGTGCAGCTCTCCGTCGCCCCGTCCGCGGCGACCGGACTCGTCACCGCGCTCCGCGAGCGCGGCTGGGGCGTCCGGGACTGACCGTGATCCGGACTGACCGGGATTCGGACTGACCGTGATCCGGTACGGCGGCCCTCCGCGGTCGTCTAACCTTGAGGGATATCCCCGTACCACGCCTGAAGAGAGGTCCCCCGTGGAAACTGCCGGCCGAGCGAGCGCCCCGGTCGTCGTGGCCATCGACGGACCCTCGGGTTCGGGCAAGTCCACCGTCTCCCGCGCCGTGGCGTCCCGCCTCGGACTCAGCTTCCTGGACACCGGTGCCATGTACCGGGCGATGACCTGGTGGATGCTGGCCAACGAGATCGACGTCGACGACGCCGACGCGGTGGCCACCGCCTGCACCAAGCCCGTGATCGTCTCCGGCACCGACGCGGCCGGCCCCACCATCACCGTCGACGGCCAGGACGTCTCCGCACCGATCCGCGGCCCCGAGGTGACCTCCCGGGTCTCGGCGGTCGCCGCGGTGCCCGAGGTCCGGGCACGCCTGGTGGAGCTGCAGCGCACCTCAGCCGTCGCGGCCGAGCGGGGCATCGTCGCCGAGGGCCGTGACATGGGCACCGTGGTCTTCCCCGACGCCACCGTCAAGATCTTCCTCACCGCCTCGGAGGAGGCCCGCTCCGCCCGCCGCGCCGCCGAGCTGCGCGCCAAGGGCGTCGACGAGGCCACCATCGCAGCCATGGCCGCCGACCTCGGCCGCCGGGACGCCGCCGACTCCTCCCGCAAGACCGCACCGCTGACCAGGGCCGCCGACGCCACCGCCGTCGACACCAGCGACATGACCCTGGAGCAGGTCATAGACCACGTGGTCGACCTGGTACAGGCCCGCTCCCCGCACACGGTGGCCGCCGGGTGACCACCACCGACTCCCCCATGACACCGCACGACGCCAGGACACCGCACGATGCCGTGACACCGCACGATGCCGTGACACCGCGCGACGCCGCACGGCAGGCCGCCCCCGCCGCCCCGGCGGCGGGCCCCGTGCGCCCCACCGCGCGCGGCGCCGCCGTGGGCCGGTGGATCGGCATCGGGCTGGCCCGTGCCGGCTGGCGGGTCCGGGTGCTCGGCGACTGGCGGGTGCCGGCCGAAGGGCCGGTGATCCTGGCCGCCAACCACGCCAACCTGGTCGACGGCCCGCTGCTGATGGGAATGTCTCCGCGGCCCACGCACTTCCTGGTCAAGGAGGAGATGTTCAGCGGCCCGGTGGGTGCCGTGCTGCGCGGGGTCGGCCAGATCCCGGTGCGGCGCAGCAGCGCCGACCGCACCGCCATCGGCACCGCGCTGGAGGTGCTGAAGGACGGCGGAGTGCTGGGCGTCTTCCCCGAGGGCACCCGCGGCGACGCGGACTTCTCCCAGGTGCAGGGCGGCCTGGCGTACCTGGCCCTGCGCTCCGGCGCCCCGGTGGTCCCTGTGGCCGTCTTCGGCACCGGAGACCGGGGCCGCACCGTCGGCGCACTGCCGCCGCTGCGCGGCCGGATCGACGTGGTCTTCGGCGACCCGTACGACCTCGGCCAGGGCTCCCGGCTGCGGACCCGCAAGGCCATGGCGGAGGCCTCCGAGCGGCTGCGGACCCGGCTGGCCGGGCATCTCGCGCAGGCGCGGGAGCTGACCGGCCGCTGACCCCACGACCTTCCGCGCCCCGCGACACCCGCGGAGCGCACCCTTCGGCCCCCGGGCCGGACCGATGGACGAAAGACGGCAACTGGAATGAGCAACGAGAACACCGCCGCTTCGGAGGCGGGCGCCTTCGAGCACGGTGAGCTGAACGCGGCGGAGTACGCCGAGTTCATGGAGCTGGCCGCCGAGGAGGGCTTCGACGCGGAGGACGTGGACAGCGACCTCGCCGCGGCCGGCCACGGCCCGCTCCCGGTGCTCGCCGTCGTCGGCCGCCCCAACGTCGGCAAGTCGACGCTGGTCAACCGGATCATCGGCCGCCGCGAGGCGGTCGTCGAGGACCGCCCCGGCGTCACCCGTGACCGGGTCTCCTACGAGGCCACCTGGAACGGCCGGCGCTTCAAGCTGGTCGACACCGGCGGCTGGGAGACCGACGTCCTCGGCATCGACGCAGCCGTCGCGGCCCAGGCCGAGTTCGGCATCGAGACCGCCGACGCGGTGCTCTTTGTGGTCGACGCCACCGTCGGTCCCACCAACACCGACGAGGCCCTGGTCAAGCTGCTGCGCCGGTCCGGCAAGCCCGTGGTGCTCTGCGCCAACAAGGTCGACGGGCCCTCCACCGAGGCCGACGCCGCCATGCTGTGGTCGCTCGGCCTCGGCGAGCCCTTCGCCGTCTCCGCGCTGCACGGCCGCGGCTCCGGCGACCTGCTGGACGCCGTCATGGCGGCGCTGCCCGAGGCTCCGCCGCAGACCTTCGGCGTGGCTCTCGGCGGTCCCCGCCGGATCGCCCTGCTGGGCCGGCCCAACGTGGGCAAGTCCAGCCTCCTCAACAAGGTCGCCGGTGAGGAGCGGGTGGTCGTCAACGAGGTCGCCGGCACCACCCGCGACCCGGTCGACGAGATGATCGAACTCGGCGGCAAGACCTGGAAGTTCGTCGACACCGCCGGTATCCGCCGCCGCGTCCACCTCGCCGAGGGCGCCGACTTCTACGCCTCGCTGCGCACCGCCTCCGCACTGGAGAAGGCCGAGGTCGCGGTGATCCTCATCGACGCCAGCGAGACCCTGGCCGAGCAGGACACCCGCATCATCACGATGGCGGTCGAGGCCGGGCGTGCCGTGGTCATCGCCTACAACAAGTGGGACCTGCTGGACGAGGAGCGCCGCTACTACCTCGAGCGCGAGATCGAGAAGGACCTGGTCCAGGTCCAGTGGGCGCCCCGGGTCAATGTCTCGGCCCGCACCGGCCGCCACATGGAGAAGCTGGTCCCGGCCATCGAGACCGCGCTCGAGGGCTGGGAGACCCGCGTTCCCACGGGCAAGCTCAACTCCTTCCTCGGCGAGCTGGTGGCCGCCCACCCGCACCCGATCCGGGGCGGCAAGCAGCCGCGCATTCTCTTCGGCACCCAGGCCGGCACCCGGCCGCCGCGCTTTGTGCTCTTCGCCTCCGGCTTCCTCGAGGCGGGCTACCGCCGTTTCGTGGAGCGGCGTCTGCGGGAGGAGTTCGGCTTCACCGGCACGCCCATCTCCATCTCGGTGCGGGTGCGGGAGAAGCGCCGCCGCAAGTAGCACGTAGCACCACCGGAACCGTTCACCGTTCACCGCTGCCGTCGCGGGGCGGTCAGCGTCAGGGCCCCGGCCCGCCCCAGGAGGGCGGGCCGGGGCCCTGACGCTGACCGGCGTGGGCCGTTACGGGCGGCTGCCGCTCGCGGTGCGGCCCGGCGGCAGCGACAGGATGCCCCGGTGCCGCCCACCGGGGTGGTGGCCCTGCGACGGCGGGATGTGCCCGACAGGCGTCCAGACGCCGGTCTGACCGGCCGTCCCCACCGACGAGCCGTGCGGATGCCCGGCCCCGAACTGCGGGATGCCGTAGCCGCCCCCGTCGTGGCCGCCGCGGTCCGCGCCGGGCTGCTCCCCGGACCTGGCCCCGTACGGCCGCCGCAGGCCGAAGCCGACGAACTTCAGATCCTCCTCACCGGTCCTGTCACCGGGCAGCGCCCGGAACAGCCTCCGGTACTCGGCGTACAGGGCGTCGTAGATGGGCGTCGCGGAGGCGGGGCTCTCCGCCTCGTACGCGGGCCGCATGCCAGGGATCACATGGGAGGAGGTGTGACGGCGAGCGGGGGATGGGTCATAGGTGTGCACACAGGGCCAACGACCGGAACGCCTCCGGGATGCGGTCTGTGCGCGGTCTGTGCGCGGTCTGTCCGCGCGCGGCGCCCGCCGGTGACCTGCGGACACCGGGGGACGGAGCGGGCGGACGGAGCGGGCGGGGGAGCGGGGCAGCGGTGCGGGCGGACACCGATCCGGCGGACGGAGCGATGCAGGGGCCGCGCCGGGAGCGCTCCGAGGGGTGCTGGAGGGCGGCAACTGCCGTTCGGGGGCCGACACCCTGCCGGCCGGGCGGCGGGCGGCGGGCCGACGGCCGACGCCTGCGACAGACGGGCAGCGCGGTGCCGCCGATCGGCAGGCCGGCCGGCAGGGTGCATCGGCGGTCCGGCTCCGGGGACGGCGACCGGCCGGCGCGCTGTTCTCGCGCCGGCCGGTCGCACTCCGCCCGGACCGGTCGTCCCGCGTCCGTCGGTCGTCCCCTGCTGCCCGGTGATCCCGCCTACCCGGCCGGTCGGCTCCTGCCGGCCGCTCTCAGGTGCCGGCCAGCGGCAGCACCGCGCCCGCCAGCACGCCCTGGGCGGCGGCCCGGTCCAGTGCCTGCCGCAGCAGGTCCTCCCGGGGCTGGCTGCCGATGGTGCCCACAGGCGCGGCGTACATGAAGACCTGCGACTGCCGGTTGGCCGCGGCCCGCCAGGTGTCCGTGACCTGCAGCGGCTGGTGGGCCTGCCACCAGGCGACGGTGCCGCCGTGCGGGGCCGGCTGGAGCACCGCGTGCAGCTGGCCCATGGCCATCAGCACCGACCAGCCCGGCAGCGGACCGGGAGTCCGGTCCACGTCCTTGACCTCGCCGAAGCCGTGCTCCAGCAGCAGCTGCAGGAACTCGTCCTCACCCGAGGTGCTGCCCGGCCGGCCCACTGGCACGGTCGGCTCCACCACCAGCGCCGCATGCGGGCTGTCGCCGACCAGGACCAGACCGCAGGTGATGGAGAGCACCGCCGGCTGAGCGGCGTCACCCTGACCGGTCTGGGGGGCGGCGGGGGCCGGAGCCGCTGGGGCGGGCGCGGGCGGGGCGGGATGGGCGGACACCACGCCCGGCTGGGCGTCGCCGATGCTCCCCATCGCGCCGCGCAGCTGCTCCTCGGTGACCGGAACCACCTGCGAGGGGACGCATCGGGCGTGGGCAAAGGCCAGGACTGCGGTCTCCTCGCCCATGAACAGCACGGTGCTGGTCTGCTCGCGCAGCGAGTCGCCGGGGGTACGGCAGGAGGTGCAGTCGTAGGTGTCGGGCGCTTGGCCGCCGGCGAGCAGCCGGTCGGCCTCGTCGTCGCCGATCTCGGCGCGGACCTCGTCGCTGACGTCGAGCATGCGCGGCACGGGGACTCCTCGGATCGTTCCAGGATCGGGGCGCCGGGTGCGGAGATGCTCCCGGCCTCAGTGCCCAACGGCCGGATGTGGCGGGAGTCACGGTCAGGACGGTCCGGAGTCGTGTAT
This sequence comes from Peterkaempfera podocarpi, assembly GCF_042466665.1. Lineage (GTDB taxonomy): Bacteria > Actinomycetota > Actinomycetes > Streptomycetales > Streptomycetaceae > Peterkaempfera > Peterkaempfera podocarpi. Next base: position 2,365,256 of record NZ_CP162102.1, on the reverse strand, counting down.
TCGGCGCAATCCGACTGCGGAGCGTGCATCAACTGTCGCTCCGTGTCGATGATGTGCCGGAAGTCATATGAACTGTTGCGTGGCCCTCGTCACAGCGATACTGATGGCACGTCATCAGAGTCCGCACACAGCGCCCATATCGACCACCCAATGCAGATCATTACTGCTGGTAACGGTCAGCTGAGCAGCAAGAACCGTGAATCGGTTGAAAGCGGCACCGTCCTCTTCCTACGGTTCGTCACCGGTGCAACGAGCACCACCCGGGTACGCCCCACCGACGCATCGGGCAGCCGCAGTTGAGTGGCAGTCAGGTGCCCCGCCGCCGGGATCCGACAGGCCGGCGGCGTGCGGTGGGGCGGCCGCGGCGGCTGCGGCACGTCCGACACGTGCACGGCCGCCGGAGCGGACGAGGTGGCGGAACAGGGTCGCTGGCCGACCCGTCCGACCGGCCCGCCCGGGGCTGTCGAGAGGAATCCATGACTCATCGTCGCGAGATCGACGCCGCCCTGACTGCCGGGCGTACCAAGGCCGGTCGCAGCCGGCGGGTGCGTGCTGCCGTCGTCGCGGGTGCCGTCGCCGCCGTACCCGCGGTGGGACTCGTCACGGCCCCGTCCGCCTCGGCCGCCTCCGAGTCCACCTGGGACGCGGTGGCGCGCTGCGAGAGCGGCGGCAACTGGAGCATCAACACCGGCAACGGCTTCTACGGAGGTCTGCAGTTCACCGCCTCCACCTGGGCGGGCTACGGCGGCACCGCCTATGCATCGAGGGCCGACCTGGCCGGGCGCGGGGCGCAGATAGCCGTCGCCGAGCGGGTCCTGGCCGGCCAGGGCGCCGGTGCCTGGCCGGTCTGCGGGGCCCGTGCGGGCCTCAGCCGGGGCGGCTCCGCGGCGGGGTCCGACGCCGTCGCCTCCGCCCAGCGCTCCGGCCGTGTCCGGTCCGAGCACCACCGCAGCAGCGGCAGCAGTGGCAGCGCGAGCGGGAGCGGGAGCGGGAGTGCAGTCGAGAGCAGCCGTTCGGAGTCCCGCACCCCGGTCAATGCCTCCGGGCGCCACTACACCGTCCGCAGCGGCGACACACTGGGTGCGATCGCGGCCCGGTACGACCTGCGGTGGCAGCGGCTCTACCAGGAGAACAAGCAGCTCATCGGAGGCAACCCTGACCTGATCTACCCGGGTCAGCGGCTCTCCTTCTGAGCTGGGACTGCCTCAAGGGCCGGGCGTGCGCAGGGCTGCGGACGCCCGGCCCGTTCCGTTCTGCTTCGCGCAGTTCGGTCCGAAGGGGCGTCGCGTTGCGCCGCGCGGCCGAACCGTGCGGCGTGCCGCACCGGCCCGGCCTGGCTCGCGGCGGGTCCGGATCTAACGTCATCCAAGTGCGCTCATAGGATCAACAGACTGGTTGGGCTGCTGGCCTCCGCCGCCGCCCTGGCCGCGGCCGCACCGCCGCCGACGCTCGACGACCCGGTCTGGGACCGGCTCGCGGGCTGCGAGAGCGGCGGCCGCTGGGATGCCAACACCGGCAACAACTACTACGGCGGCCTGCAGATCTGGCTGCCCACCTGGGAGTACGCGGGCGGCCTCAGCTATGCGGCGCGGCCCGATCTGGCCGTACGGGAGGACCAGATCACCGTCGGCCAGCAGATCCTCCGTCGCCAGGGCTGGGCGGCCTGGCCGGACTGCGCCCGCCGCCTCGGGCTCTTCCCCACCCCCGCCCCGGCCCCCGGCCCGGCTCCGACCCCTCCCCCGGGTTCGGGTACGGGGACGGGGCCAGGTTCGGGGCATGGGCGGCATTCCGGGCGTGGGCATGGGCGGCATCCTGGGCCTGGGCGTGGGCAGGATCCCGGGCCGGGGCACGGACGGCATCCCGGGCCGGGCCATGGCGAGCGTCCTGGGCCGGGAGACGGGCAGCGTCCCGGGCACGGGCCCGGGGCGGACCACTGGCCGAGGCCGGGGCGGCATCCCGGGACGGGGGATGGACAGCGTCCTGGGCCGGGTCTTGAGGTGCGTCCTGGGCGAGGGCGTGGGCAGGATCCCGGGCCGGGCCATGGCGAGCGTCCTGGGCCGGGGGACGGGCAGCGTCCCGGGCACGGGCCCGGGGCCGACCACTGGCCGAGGCCGGGGCAGCGCCCTGGGCCAGGGCACGGGCAGGACCCCGGGGCGGGGCAGGGACAGCGTCCCGGCCCGCCGCTTGGGCAGGACCCTGGGCCGGGGGATGGGTCGGGTCCTGGACCGGGGCTTGGACGGGACCCCGCGTCAGGGCATGGAGAGCGTCCCGGCCCGCCGCTTGGGCAGGACCCCGGACCCGGACAGGGGCAGGATCTCGGGGGACAGCGCCCCGAGCCGGATCACAAGCCGGGGCCCGATCCATCCGTCGCGCCGGAGCCGGATTCCGGGGCCGGAGCCGGGCCGGGTGCCGGGACCGCTTCCCCGGCGGCGCCGGACAGGACTGCCCCAGCGGTACCGGAAGGCCCCCAGCGGTCCTAGCGCGCCCCGCCCGTCCTGCCCCGACTCGCCCTTGCCCGTCCTGGCCGGAACCGATTCGGCATCCAGGCTTGGTCGGACAGCAGTGAGGGGCATTGCCGAGGCGGCACCACCCCTGCGCGCTCCGGACGGCCCGGCTACCTGTCCGCGTCTACGCTGCGCGGCCGCCGCTGCGCCGGCAGCCCGCCGTAGAAACGGTGTCACCCGCAGACAGGTACCCAGGTCGCTCACGGCGCGTCCACCACCTCAACCGCTGCACGCGCACGACCGGTGCGGCGGCGCCCGCGCCGTCGCACCGGTCTGGGCACCGCGGACAGCCGGGCCGCGGAGCAGCACATCGGACAGCACTCACACCGGCTGCCCCACCGCAGAAGGACGGCCCGCCGACTTCGCTGCTTCAAGGACTGCTCCGGCGGCCGGCGTCCGTCCGGGGCCCGGCCCGGCACGACCCGGCCCGGGCCGACGGTCGGTCGCGACGTGAGCTTCGCCTCGTCTCGCCCTGCCCGGCCGATCCCGGGCAGCAAGGTCGCCCTCCCCGGGGCCCAGCAGCGCCCGCCTCCGAAGCGGCTCGGCAAGGTTTCCAACGCCGGCCTCCCCGCACCGTTCACGCAGGTCGGCAGCCTCGGCACCCCCAGGACACCGACGGCCCCTACGCCGCACTCGTACGCCATTCCCGAAACGGAAGCCCTCCGCGTGCCTCCCCAGCCCCGGTGTGCAGCCGCCCCGCCGTCCGCATCGCCGGGAATGCACCAGTCGTCGACAGGCTTGACCTCTGCGGAGAGGCGGCTTCAGAGCACCCGGACCCGTACAGCACCGCCGCCGCGGGAGAGGACAAACGCACCATGGGCAGTCCCGTCGACCACCTCGTCGACCTGCTCGATCTCGAACAGATCGAGCTCAACATCTTCCGTGGCCGCAGCCCGGAGGAGTCGCTGCAGCGGACCTTCGGAGGCCAGGTCGCCGGTCAGGCACTGGTTGCCGCCGGGCGCACTGTGGAGGACGAGCGCCCCGTGCACTCTCTGCACGCCTACTTCCTGCGGCCCGGTATCCCCGGTGTGCCGATCGTCTACCAGGTGGACCGTACCCGTGACGGCCGGTCCTTCAGCACCCGCCGAGTCCTCGGCATCCAGCAGGGCCGCTCCATCTTCGCCCTCACCGCGAACTTCCACCGTCCCGAGCCCGCCGCGTTCGAGCACCAGATCCCGATGCCCGAGGTGCCGGGCCCGGACGAGCTTCCCAGCGCTCTGGAGGAGGTCACCGCCAGGATCGGGGAGCGGCCGGCCTTCATCAGCCACCGCCAGCCGTTCGACATCCGCTATGTCGAGCGGCTGCGCTGGACCAAGGAGGAGCTCGCCGGTGCCGAGCCCCGCAGCAGCGTCTGGCTGCGCACCAACGGCAACCTGCCCGACGACCCGCTGATCCAGGTCTGCGCCCTGACGTACGCCAGCGACATGACCCTGCTCGACACGGTGCGCATCCCGGTGGAGCCCCTGTGGGGACCCCGCCACTTCGACATGGCCTCGCTCGACCACGCCATGTGGTTCCACCGGCCGTTCCGCGCCGACGAGTGGCTGCTCTACCAGCAGGAGTCGCCCGTCGCCACCGGCGCCCGCGGCCTTGCCCGCGGACAGATCTTCGACCAGCAGGGACACCTGGTCGTCTCCGTGATGCAGGAAGGCCTCTTCCGGCCCATCGACCACTCCTGACCGAGCCCGGCCCCTCGCCTTTCCCTCCCCTCCCCCTTCTCCCCCCACAGCCCGCCTCCTGCCCGAAGACGGACCAACGTGTCGACACCGCCCTCGTCCACCTCCCCTACCGCCGCCGATCGTCCGGCCGCCACCGCGGACCTGCCACCCCGCGACACCGCAGACCTCGCCCCTCCCCGGGGGCGCCTGCGCCGTCTGGCCCGCAGCGCCCTCGCGGACATCACACCGCTGCGTACCAGCCCGCACTACCGCAGGGTGTGGTTCGGCCAGACGGTGTCCTCCGTCGGCCAGCAGATGACCGCCGTCGCGGTCTCGGTGCAGGTCTTCGCACTCACCGGCTCCAGCTTCGCCACCGGCCTGGTCGGACTGTTCTCCCTCGTCCCGCTGGTCGCCTTCGGCCTGTACGGCGGCGCCATCGCCGACACCGTCGACCGCCGCAAGCTCGGCCTGGCCGGCTCGGCCGGCCTCGCCCTGGTCTCCGCAGTCCTCGCCGCCCAGGCGGCCCTGGGCATCCAGCAGGTCGCCGTCCTGTACGCAGCCGTGGCCCTCCAGGCCGTCTGCTTCGCGGTGAGCTCCCCGGCCAGGAGCTCGATGCTGCCCCGGCTGGTCCCTACCGAGCAGCTGCCTGCCGCCAACGCCCTGTCCACCGTCTCCATGAACCTGGGCCTCACCATCGGCCCGATGCTCGGCGGCGTACTCATCGGCATCTGGAGCTACCAGGCGGCCTACCTGGTCGACGCCATCGCTTTCAGCGCCACCATCTACGCCATGTGGCGGCTGCCCTCGATGCAACCCGAGGGTGAACGCAAGGGCCGCGCCTCCGTCCTCGACGGCCTGCGCTTCCTGCGCGACCGCCCCAACCTCCGCACCAGCTTCCTCGCCGACCTTGCGGCGATGATCTTCGGCATGCCGCGCGCCCTCTTCCCCGCCATCGCCGTCGGGTTCTACGGCGGCGACGCCCGCACCGTGGGCCTGCTGGTCTCCGCCCCGGCCGTGGGCGCCCTCGCGGGCGCCCTCTTCTCCGGCTGGGTCGGCCGGGTCAACCGCCAGGGCTTCGCCGTGATCAGCGCCGTGGCCGCGTGGGGCCTCGCCATCGCGGGCTTCGGCCTGGTCCGCGACCTCTGGCTGGGCCTCCTGCTGCTCGCCGCCGCGGGCTGCGCGGACACCGTCAGCATGATCTTCCGCAACACGATGATGCAGACGGCCGCCCCGGACGACATGCGCGGCCGCCTCCAGGGGATCTTCATCGTCGTGGTCGCAGGCGGCCCCCGTCTGGGCGATTTTGAATCCGGCACGGTCGCCGCCCTCACCAGCCCGGCCGTCTCCGTGGTCAGCGGCGGCCTGGCCTGCGTGGCCGCCATCCTCCTGCTCACCGCCCGCCGCCCCTCCTTCGCCCGCTACGACGCCCGCCACCCCACCCCCTGACCAGCCACGCCACACCTGCCACCCGACCCAAACCCGGGAGCGAGCACCCCCCGACGTGCTGTATTGTTTTCCTCGTCGCCGGGACACCGGGGACGGGCCGCAAAGCCGGAAGCCGCAAGGCAGAGGGCAGCGAGGCCACGGGACGTGGCGCAGCTTGGTAGCGCACTTGACTGGGGGTCAAGGGGTCGCAGGTTCAAATCCTGTCGTCCCGACGCAAGTCGGAAGGGCCGGAGGCATCAGCCTCCGGCCCTTTGACATCCACGGCTGACAACAACGCACCGCTCAGACGGGGTTGAGCATGCCCAGGGCAGGTGGATCGTCATCCTTGCCGGACACCTTGTCGGTGTCGTCCCGGAGAACGTCATCCATCCGGGCGGCGGCTTCCCTGAGCGTGGTCTCCATGACGTGCGCGTAGGTGTCGAGGGTGATGGTGCTGTGCCCGAGCGTCTCCATGATGGTCCGGACGGCCACCCCCTCCGCGAGCATCAGCGAGGCACAGGTGTGCCGCAGGTCGTGGACCCGGACGGACCGGATCTTGGCACGTCGGCACAGCATGGTGAGGGCCCGGTTGAGGTTGCGCGGGTCCAACGCCGTGCCGGTCGTGGTGGTGAACGCCAACCGCGGCGGCTGGTGGTCCAGTGGGCGCCAGTCCATGCCGTGTGGGGCTCGGAAAGTCGTCGCTGCAGGTCAAGCCGCGTATCGGTACTCGTTAATGACGCCGCCGAGGACGTGGGTCCGCAGGAGCCTGCGGCCTTCGAGCTCGTGCGCGACGATGGGCTGTTGGTCGGCTCCTGGAGGTAGTTGGTTGCGGGCCCGGTGGGGACGGTGCTCGTTGTAGTGCCGCTGGTAGGCGGCCAGGACGTGTCGGGCGTGGGTCTCGTTCATGATGAGGACGTGGTCCAGGGCCTCGCGCCGGATGCTGCCGACCACCCGCTCGCAGTGGGCGTTCATCCGAGGGGCCCGCGGGGCACTCTTGAGGATCTCCATCTCCTCGGCCTTGAAGACGGCGTCGAAGGACTGGCCGTACTTGCCGTCGCGGTCATGCAGCAGGAAGCGCAGGGACTCCATGCGCGCGCCCAGGTCGGCGGTAAGGTTCCGGGCCTGTTGCACCACCCAGTCGCGGGTGGGGTTGGCGGTGACGCCGGTGATGTGCAGGCGTCGGGTGCCGTTGCGCGAGTGCGGGTTCGATCTCAGCGACGTCGAGGGCTGGGACGTCGGCCCCACCACAGAGGCCGCTTTCGCCCTGGCGGAAGGGATCACGGGCCGCGTTTCTGTGACTTCCAGCCTGTGCTGCTCGACAATGCGGTTCAGTCCTCTGAACTGCGGCGGTGCGGTGCGGTCAGGCAGCGTGCAGGTATCCAGTCCGCGCAGTGCCAGCGGCATGATCCCCTCCGGTTGCTTGTCCAGGAGAGAGATCATCGATTGCCTGTTCCGGCTTCGGAGGGCCAGGCGTGGCCTTCCGAAGCCGGAGCAAGTATTCGGGTGGCGTCAGGCGATGGTGACGGTGGTTCCTGTCGTGGTGGACTGCTTGGGGAGATGTACGGTGAGGATGCGGCTGGTCTTGTCGTAGGACCAACCGGTCAGGTGGTGGCCGGCTGCGGTGACGGTCCTGGGCTGCTTGATGTCGTAGATGCGCATGGTGTAGCTGCGGGTGGCCACGACGCCCGGGTAGCTGCCGTGGCGTGGGGCGATGGTGATGGTGGTCGCCGGGCCGCGGCCGGCGGTGGTGATCTCGGTGGTGGCGTACTGGCCGTGTTGGTAGCCGTTGCCCTGGCCGGCGTCCTCATAGAGGCTGAAGGTGCCACCGGCGCCCGCGGCGATGTTCAGGGTGACCTGGTCGAGGGGCTTGGCGGCGTTGTTGTCGACGTAGTCGGTGCGCTCGGGCATGATCGCGCCGGATTTGAGGAACACGGGCATGGTGTCCAGGCCTGTGGTGATCTGTGCGGTGGTGCCGCCGGGGTAGGTGCGGCCGGTGAAGTAGTCGGTCCAGGAGGCGCCGGGCGGGAACCATACGGTGGTGGTGGCGTGGCCGGTGGCGTCGTTGGGGGTGGTGACCGGGGCGACCAGGACGTCGTCGCCGTACAGGTACTGGTCGGGGTGTTGGTATGCGGCAGCCTGGGTCGGGTAGTCCAGGTACAGCGCCCGGGTCATCGGGATGCCGGTCTGCACGGCCTGCTCGGCCAGTGAGTAGCTGTAGGGGATCAGTGCCTCGTGCAGGCGGAGGAACTGTTCCGCGGAGGCCTGCGCGGCGGCGCCGTAGTTCCACGGCAGCCGGTCGCCGTGGTTGGAGTGCAGGCGCAGCACCGGCTGGAAGGCGCCGAGTTGCACCCAGCGCGCGTACAGGTCGTCGGGGTCGTGGACGCCCTGGAAGCTGCCGATGTCGTCCGAGACGTAGGGCAGGCCGATGGCGGCGCCCTCGTCGGCGGTGAACTCGGCCTCGAAGGCCAGCATGTTCCAGGTCGGGTTGGTGTCGCCGGTGAACTGCAGGGTGTAGCGGTGCTCGGCCCAGGCTCCGGTCGGCAGCGGCTGGAACCCTGAGTATCCGGAGGCGTTCAGCGAGCTTCCGATGCGGGAGAAGGCGCAGCCGCGCTGGCCGCGGGCGTTGCCGTCGGCCGCGTACTGGGCGTTGATCCAGGCGTCGGGGGTGACGCCGGGGCTGGATGCGATGGTGCTGTCGCAGCACCAGTCCAGCCACCACTCGTCCACGCCCTGCTTCTCGAGGGACTGGTGCAGGGCGAAGTAGGCCTTGAGCTGGTTGGGGTCGGACCAGTCGAAGGTGCAGGTGTCGTCCGAGCACTGCAGCTTGTTCTTGGCGATGGCCTGGGCGGTGGCGTACTGCGGATCGGAGGTGCTGATGCTGGGGTGGATGTTCATCGTCACCGTCAGCCCCTGGGTGTGTGCCCAGTTGAGGAAGGACGTGGGATCGGCGAACAGATCCGGGTTCCAGTTCCAGCCGTCCCACTGGTTGGGGGACTTCCAGTCGGTGTCGACCACCAGGTTGTCGATCGGGGTCTTGTTGGCGCGGAAGGCAGGCAGCAGGGTGTTCTCGTAGTCGTCTGTGGTGTAGGGGTAGTAGCGCGAGTACCACACCCCGAAGGCGGATTCGGGCAGCATCACGTCGGGGCCGGTGATGGAGCGGAGGTCGCGCAGGGCCTGCTGGTAGTCCAGGCCGTAGCCGAAGAAGTACCCGTCCTGGTAGGGCTTGCCGCCGTGGCCGGGACGTGGCCTGACCGTGTTCTTCGCCGGGTCGAACAGGGCGGTGGTGGAGTCGTCCAGCAGGTACCAGCCGTCTCGGGACAGGACACCCGGGGCCATCTGGGCGGGGCCTGTCAGACCGTCGAGGGCGCGGCGGTAGCCGCCGAGCGCCGGCGACGGCTTGGCGGGGCCGGGCGCCGGATAGGGGGCGCCGGGCTGGATTGCCGTGAGACTGTCGATGTTGACCTCGCCCGAGTCGTCGGCTGTCCGGGAGATGGTGACGGTGTTGGTGCCCGCGGCCAGGTGCACCGTCACCTGGGCGGTGGCCCAGGTGTTCCAGTCGGCGGTGGTGGCCAGGCTGAGCTGGGCCTGTGTGACCCCGCCGACCTGGACGGACAGGGTGCGGGTCGTCGTCTTTCCGTCGTTGCCGGTGCTGTCGGCGTAGCGGATCGCCAGGGTGTAGTCGCCGGCGGACGGAACATTGTCGATCTTGTAGGTGTCGGCGGCGCCGGTTCCTTCGTAGCCGGCGACGAATCCGCTTCCGGTGTAGCCGGTGTGGTCGTTGGCCTCTGCCGCGCCGCCCGCCAGCTGTCCGTTCTCGGCCTCGCACAGGGTGCCGAACGAGCAGGTCGGAAAGGTCTGCCCGAACTGGGGGTGTGCGGTGACCTGCTTGCTGCCGTTCTTCAGCACGACGGAGGTGTTGGCGCCGGTGAACGGGCCGCTGCCCTGCTTGTACGACAGCGTCTCCTTCGCGGTCGCGATGTAGCGGTAGCCGTTCGAAACCCAGGTTCGAAACGCCGGCGTGGGCAGATTGCGGTTGACCACGTTGAAGGTGTCGCCGTCCTCGAACTCGCCGTCTCCGGCGTACTCCAGGCGGATCAGCGTGGGGCTGAGCACCTCGAACCGGGCGTCGCCGTCCACCACGGCATCGGAGTGGTGGGCTGCCGCCGTTGCAGGTGCGGGGGACGCTGACAGCGTGGCGCACGCGACCACGGTGGCAGCGGCCAGACCGCTCATGCGGTGCACGCGTCTGCTCGATCTGCTGAGGGGCATGGCGCTCTCCTTGGCTCGGGAAAAGGGGTGGCTCGCTGCGGTCCTGACATGCCGCCGTCGCCTGGCGGGAGGCGATGGCGGTGGCCGGGTGTGGCGGGAGCCCGGCCCTGCTCAGGGGTGAAGCTGAGAAGTGGCGCGGATGCGGGACGGTTGTCGCCGGTGGCGCTTCCGTTGGTGTCGTTCCAGTCACGCCGGGGTGCTGCTTTTTAGTTAAAGTAGGATCCGAACTAACTCGGCGTCAACACCGTTCACCGGATCTCTCGGACTCCTGTGGAAGTTCACTCCTGCGGTCGCCCAGGACACGGGATCCGGGATCGGCGAGGAGCAGCCGGTGAAGGCGGATCTACGGGGCGAGGAAGCCGTCGACCGCACTGAGAGTTCCGTCAAGGCCCGCCGATCGCGCCACCATCAGGCGCAACAACCTGCGAGTCGTCCTGCGCCGACTGCGTGACGTCGGCGCCCGCCCCGCCGTGGAGACCGGCCTACCCAAAGCCTCGGTTGCCCGCCGGGTTGGCGAACTGCGGTCAGTGCTGTGATGGCCGCCCGCTGTGAGGCGGCGCAACGGAGCGCTGCCCAGTCGGCGGCGGGCCCGCGACAGTGAGGAGGCGCACGGCTGCGCGATCCCGCACAGTCCCGTCCCGAGCTTGTCCCACAGCGTCGTGGCTCCCGGGTCGGCCGCCCCTGCCAAGGCCTTCTTCTTCCGGTTGGCGGCTCGGTCCTTCTTCTCCGACGTGTCTCCGAGCGGGATCAGGAAGACGGTGGGGCGAGCAGCCGGTCAGGCCAGAGATCAGTGATCAAGGCCCCCATCTGCTCGGATGATGTGTCGGCACCCGCAGAGTCAGCTGCGGATGTGGGAGACGAGGCCGTCGATGAAGGCGGCCCACTCTTCCCGGCCGGCGGGCTTCCCGGGGACGCCGGGCCGGGTCTGCCAGGGGTGGGGCCCGTCGTCGTGGCGGTACTCGACTCCGAGGTTGTCCAGTCGGGTCAGGTGAGTCGCAAGACGGCTGCGGAACTCGTCGATGTCGCGGTCGCCGAGAGTCCACAGGGCCTCGGCTGTCGCGCACAGGCGGGGGAAGGTGTAGTAGTCGACGGTCCGGGGGGAGTCCATGTGTTCGGTCCACACGTTGGCCTGGCCGCCGAGGATGCGGGCGGCTTCCTCGGGCCGCAGCCCGTCGGGGACGGGTTCGAAGACGTAGGCGTCCTCAAGCGTGAGCTGGATGGACACCGGGATGGGTTCGGCTTCGAGGTCGGACTGGCGGTAGTCGAGGTAGACGTGGTCGTCGGGGCAGGAGACGACGTCGAAGCCACGTCGGGCCGCGGTGACGGCGCCGGTCATGCCGCGCCAGGAAGCGACGGCGGTGCCGGCGGGGATGTCGCCTTCGAGGAGGTCGTCCCAGCCGAAGGGGCGCCGTCCGCGGGCGCACACGTGCTCGGCGAGGGCGGAGACGAACCAGGCCTGCAACTCAGTCTCGTCCTTCAGACCGCGCTCGCGCATGAGCTGCTGGGTGCGCCGGTCGGCGTGCCACTGGTCGCGGGGGCACTCGTCGCCGCCGATGCCGATGAACTGTCCCGGGAACAGGTCCATGACCTCGTCCAGGACGTTGCGGTAGAAGTCGACGGTGCTGTCCTCGGTGTTGAGGACGTTGTGGTTGATTCCCCATCGGGTCCAGACCTCGACGGGGATGCCGTGGACGCCGAGCTCCGGGTAGGCGGCGATGGCTGCCTGGGAGTGGCCGGGCACGTCGATCTCGGGGACCACGGTGATGTGGCGTTCGGCCGCGTAGGCGACGATCTCGCGGATGTCGTCCTGGGTGTAGAAGCCGCCGTGCGGGCGGCCGTCGCCGGGAGAGAGGGAGGCGGCGCCGACCTGGCTCTCCCGGCGCCAGCTCCCGACCCGTGTCAGTTGCGGGTAGCGGCGGATCTCCAGCCGCCATCCCTGGTCGTCGCTGAGATGCAGATGGAGGGTGTTGAGCCGGTGTGTGGCGAGCAGGTCGACGAACCGCAGCAGGTCGTGCTTCGGCATGAAGTGGCGTGCCACGTCGAGCATGGCGCCGCGCCAGCGGAACCGTGGGGCGTCCTCGATGTGGACGGCCGGGCAGGCCCAGCGTTCGCCGGTGACGCGGGAGCGGCGATAGATCGTCGGGGGGAGCAGTTGGAGCAGGGCCTGACAGCCGTAGAACGCGCCGGCTGTGTCGCCGGCGGTGATGGTGACCCCACGGTCGTCGGCGTCGAGGTCGTAGGCCTCGGCTCCCAGTTCCGGGCGCAGGATCAGCACAACGCTGTTGGAGCGGCGCGGGGCCCCGGACGCGACGGACAACGGCAGGGCCAGCCCGGTGGCGGGTCCGAGCGCAGACTGGAGCCAACGGGCGGTCGCGGCCAGTTCCGGGATCGCGACGATCGCGGTGGCGCTGTCGAGGAGAAATTCGCCGACGCCGGCTGTGACCGCGCGGGGGCGTGGGAGCAGCATGGGGTGGATCACCCTTTCGCCGCTCCGGCGGAGATGCCGGAGACGGGTTTGCGTGGGAACCGCATTGAAGCGGCGGGGACTGGAAACGGAGCAGCAGCTACCGCGCCAGTCTCCGACCTTGGAGGTCACGCACATAGGCAGCCGGCGTCGCGGGCCGACAGCTCTCGCCTGGCCGCCTATGTGCGTGGCCTCTTACTCAGGGCGACTGTCCAGGCTCGTGCACAAGGTCAGACCGCCACGGCCAGCCGGCCGACACCTCCGCCGGCCAGCCGCAGGCGCAGCCGTTGTCCGGTTCGGCCGTCCGACGCCGTGCCCTCGACGGGCTCGGCGTCCCCGCCGAGTGCCATGCGGGGGGTTCCGGTCGGCAGGACGATCTCGAGGTCGACGCTGATCTCCCGGTCCGCGTACAGCACCGCCTCGGTGAGCCGGCCGTCGCGCCAAGCCATGTCCACCCGCAGGCCGCCGCGCGCCCGCAGCCCGTCGACCGAGCCGTCCGGCCAGGCCGCAGGCAGCGCGGGGAGCAGGCGGAGCAGTCCGCCTTGGCTCTGCAGCAGCATCTCGGCGATCGCGGCGGTGACGCCGAAGTTGCCGTCGATCTGGAAGATGCCGGGCGGATGCAGGCCGAGCAGGCTCGGCGTGGAGAGTTCGGTGAGGGTGCGGTGGATCTGCCGGTACGCCAGTTCGGCGTCGCCCAGCCGTGCGCCGAGCGCCGCGGCCCATGCCGCGCTCCACCCGGTGTACCCGCCGCCGTTGCCGAGCCTGCGCCGTAGGGCGGTCCGGGCCGCCTCCAGGTGTTCCGGCGCGGTCAACGGGTCGATCGCGTTCCCGGGGAACAGGCCGTACAGCGGGGAGAAGTGCACATGGCCGGGCTGCTCTTCGGTGAGGTCCTCCCACCACTCCAGCAGTCGGCCCGCCGCGTCCGTCCGCGGCCGCCGCAGCCGGGCTCTCGCGTGGTCGAGGGTGACGGCGAACTCCTCGTCCGTGCCCAGCACTCGCGCCGCGGTGGACGTGTTCGCGAACAGCTCGTCGGTCAGCCAGTAGTCCAGCGTGGCTCCGGCTCCGACCGCCGCGGTGGTGCCGTCGGGCAGCAGGAACTGGTGCTCGGGCGAGGTCGAAGGGCAGGTGACGAGCCGGCCCTCGCCGTCCTCGGTGAGGAGGCCCAACAGGAAGCGGGCGGCGCCGCGCATCAGCGGGTACGCGCGGCCCTCGAGGAAGGACCGCTCGCGGTGGAAGAGGTAGTGCTGCCACAGGTGGGCGCACAGCCAGACACCGCCCATGGGCCACACCGACCAGATCGGCAGACCGCCCACCGGGTTGGTGGCGCGCCACACGTCGAGGTTGTGGTGGGCGACCCAGCCGTCGGCGCCGTAGTACGCCTCCGCCGTCGCGGCGCCCGGTTCGGCGAGGTCGGCGATCAGGTCGAACAGCGGCTCGTTGAGGGGGGCGAGTCCGCAGACGTCCGCCGGCCAGTAGTTCATCTGGAGGTTGATGTTGGTGGTCCAGTTCGAGCTCCACGCCGGGGTCGTCTCGGCGTTCCAGATGCCCTGCAGATTCGCCGGCTGGGTGCCGGGCCGCGACGCGGCGATCAGCAGATAGCGGCCGTAAGCGAACTGCAGCGCGGACAGACCGGGGTCCTGCGCCCCTGCCCGCAGTGCGTCGAGCCGGGCATCCGTGGGCACGTCGACCTGCTCGCCGTCGCCGCCCAGTCGCAGGGAGGCGGTGCGGAAGTAGCGTCGGTGTTCGGCGACGTGGGCGGCGCGCAGCCGCTCGTACGGTTCGGCGGCTGCCGTGTCCAGGACTCGCACGACCTCGTCGAGCGGTCCTTCGTCGGGCCCGACGGGAGGTTCGTGGTGGCCGCGGTAGCCGGTCTCGACGGCGACCAGCAGCGTCACCTCGCGTGCACCGCGGACGGTCACCGACGTCGGGGTGCGCTCGACCACGCCGCCGGAGGCGGTGATCCGCAGCCCGGCGGCGAAGCCGGTGCCGGCGTCGGGCCGGTAGTGCAGCAAGGGGTCCTCGCCGAAGGCGAAGTGTGCCGGCGCCCTGCCGGAGACGGTGAGCACACTGCCCTCCGCCGAGTGGTTCTCGCCGGGGTGGGGCGTGGTCAACCAGGCGGTGAAGCTGACACCTTCCGGCGCCGTCGACGTGACGTGGGAGACCAGTACCCCGGCCGGCGCCGACACGAACGTCTCGTGCAGCAGGCGGCCGCCGCCCGTGGTGTACGCGACCCGGTGCACCGCCGTGTCCAGGTCCAGGCTGCGTTCGTAGGCGCCCGCTTCGCCGCCGCACTCCAGGTGCAGCGTCGCCGCCGGCTGGTACGCCTCGCCGAACGGCCCTTGCAGGTGCCGGACGGAGAGTTCGTCCGCGCGGGCGTAGTCGCGCTCCTCGAGGACGGCGGTGCGCACCTCCGGCAGGTGCGCGGCGCCGCCGGCGCGGTTGCGCGGGCCGGGCATGCCCGACCACAGGGTGTCCGCGTTGAGGTCGATGCGTTCCCCCGGGCGGCCGGTGTCCGGCCGCCCGCCGTGGAGCATCGCGCCCAGCCGCCCGTTGCCGAGTGGTAGAGCCTCGTTGAAGGTCCGGGCCGGCTGCCGGTACCACAGCCGCGTCTCGAGCCGGTCGTTCACTTGCCCACCCCCGCGGTCATGCCGTTGATCAGCCGCTGGCCGAGCACGACGAAGAGGATCAGGACGGGCACCATGATGATGAGGACGCCGGCGAACATGCCGCCCCAGTCGTCGCCCTGGTACTGCTGCTGGTCGATGAACGACAGCAGCGCCACCGGCAGCGTCCTGCTCCCCGAGCTGGTCAGCATGACCAGGGAGAACATCGTCTCGTTCCAGGCGCCGATCACCTGCAGGATGAACGCCGTGATCAGGGCGTTGCGCGCCATGGGCAGCACGATCGTCGAGAAGCTGCGCAGCGCACCGGCGCCGTCCAGGCAGGCCGCCTCCTCGACCTCGGCGGGCAGGGAGCGGAAGTAGCCGGTCAGCAGGAAGACGGTGAACGGCATGGCGAGCCCGACGTAGACGAGGACGAGCCCCTGGAGGCTGTCCAGCATCTTCAGATGCGTGAAGTGCTGGACGTGGGCCAGGGCCACGTACACGGGGATGACGATCAACTGCCCCGGTACTCCGAGGCCGAGGGCGAACAACATCGTCAGCGGGCCGCCGGAGCGGCGCTTGGTGCGGGACAGCGCGTATGCGGCCGGTGCCGAGACAGCCACCGCGATCGCGGCCGATGCCAGCGAGGCGATGAGCGAGTTGGCCAGTGCCTGGCCGAACCCGCCGGTGCGCCACGCCTCGACGTAGTTGCTCCAATGGGGGTGCGTGGGCAGCCCCACCGGGTCGTTGAAGATCTCCTTCGTGCCGCGCAGCGAGGTGGCGACCATCCACGCCAGCAGCAGGAGGTTCACCGCGCACAGCGCCCGGACCGCGCCGGCGCCCAGCGCGGCCGGCCGGAGGTGGCGGGCGGGGCCGCGCCGGCGGCGGCGCACCGGGGCGGGGGTGGGGGGCCGGGTCAGCGGGGCCGGCTGTGGGGTCGTCACGGTCATGGCAGTCCTTGTGCGCATCGCATGGCTGGGGTCGGGCGGCGTGGCGGTCGCGGCTTGCGCGGCATGCGGCCGCTCAGGAGAACTGGATGGACTCTCGCCGCAGCACCCGTCGCAGGATCACGGCGACGACCACGATGAGCAGCAGGCTCTCCAGGGCGGCGGCGGAGGCGATCCCGAAGTCCCGGGCTGTGTCGGTGGAGAAGGCGCTCTCGTACACGTAGAGCGCGGAGGTGTAGGTGCTGGTGGGCGGTGTCCCTCCGACCGTGCCGCCGAAGACGAGGACCAGTTCGAAGACCTTGACCGTCGAGATGGTCCAGAAGACGGCACAGACGGTGACGACGTCCCAGGACAACGGCAGCGTCACATGCCGGAACCGCTGCCAGGCACCCGCCCCGTCCAGTTCGGCGGCCTCGTAGTACGAGGCGGGGATCTGCTCCACGCCGGACATCAGCACCGTCGTGTAGAAGCCGGTGCCGGCCCAGACCGTCACCGCGACGATCACCATCATCAGGTTCTGCTCGCCGAGCCACTTCGGCGGATCACTGACGCCGATGTGCGCGAGAAGGAAGTTGACGATGCCGCTGGGGCGGAGCAGCAGCCCGGTCATGATTCCGAACACCAGCGGGTTGACCAGCACCGGGAAGAACAGCACGTACCGGACGAAGGCCCGGTCGGCCATCTCCCGCAGCACCACCGTGATCGCGAAACTGATCACGAAGACCAGCACGCCGCCCACCAGCAGGATGAGCCCGGTGTTCTTGAGGGCTGTGGTGAACACCGGGTCCCTGGCCAGGCTCAGGTAGTTGGCGAACCCGCGGGGCTGCATCCGGGTCAGCCCGTCCCAGCGGTGGAAGCTCAGCCAGCCGCTGAACAGGATGGGGGCGACGAAGAAGAGCACGAACAGCACCAGCGCGGGAGTCAGGAACGGCCAGAACGTCAGCCGTTGAGCCCGCTCCATCGGGCTGCTCTCCGGACGCCGGGCGGCGCGGCTCGCCCGCCGCTCGGCGCCGGAGAGCACGGAGGAGGCGGCCATCAGCCCTTCGCCTTCCAGTAGTCGGCGTCGGCCTTCGCCCCGTCGGCGACGAACGCGTCGGCGTCCGCCGTGCCGAGCCACAGCTTGTTGAACTGCGGCACGAGCACCTTGTCCCGCCAGTCGTTGTCGACATTGTCGTCGGCGAGCCGGACCGGATTCTGCTGCGCCTGCTGGGCGGCGTCCGCGAGCTCGGCCGGAGCCTGGATGTCGGCCCGCGGGGTGATGTTGCCGGCCTGGGTGGAGATTCCGGTGAGCTGGTCCTTACGCAGGAAGTACGCGATGAACTGCTCGGCCGCCGCAGCGTGGTCGGCGCCCTTGGGCACGGCGAACCCGAACGGGATGACGTCCAGGCCCGTACGGCTCGGATCGTCGGTCGCCGGGAAGTCCACCGACCGCACCTGGAACCCGGGGGCGAGGAACTGCTTGGTCTCGCTCGGCAGCCAGCTGCCCATCAGGAAGAACACCGACTTGCCCGCGGCCCAGTTGTTCTCCTGCTCGGGGTACTTGGTGGCGTCGTACTCGTCTCCCAGATAGCCGGCCTTGACGAGGGACTCCACCTGCTGGGCGGTCTTGAGCACCTTCGGGTCCTTGAACGCCGCGCCGCTCCTGTCACCCGCGATGTCAGCGACCGACCCGCCGTTGCGGTTGAGCAGATAGTCGAACCAGTACTGGCTCGCCCAGCCCTGGTCGGCGTCGCTGCCGATGCACACCTTGCCCTGGGCCTTGGCCGCCGCGCAGATCCTCACCAGGTCGTCGAAGGTCTTCGGCGGCTGTGTGACCAGCGGGTTCTTGCCGTTGTAGAAGAGCGAGACCGTGGTGGTCTCGTACGGGATCAGCCAGGTGCGGACGCCCTTGGCCGACGGGAGGAGGGACAGCAGTTTGCCGGGGACGACGTCCTTGACCGTCTTCCCGTCGCCCGCGTCCATCGTCAGTACCGGGCTGAGGTCCTGGAGCTGGCCGTTGGCGCCGAGGGTGGGCATCAGCTGGTCCCAGCCCTGGTCGACCAGGTCGGGCGCGTCGCCGGACAGCATGGCCGGACCCACCTTGTCCAGCACCTTGCGGCCCTGCCACTGGACGTCGACCTTGACGCCGGTGTCGGTGGTGAACTGCTTGATGGCGCTCTGCAGCACCTGGGCCTGCGGCTCGTTACGGGTCCACATCGACCAGTAGGTGAAGCTCTTCGCGTTGCCGCCACTGTCGGCGGAGCCGCCCGAGGTGGTTGCGCAACCGGATGCCGTCAGGGCGACGAGCACCGCCGCGAGAGCGGTGGTTCTGCAGAGCTTGGAAGACACGTGAGACACTGATGATCCCTGTGATGGGGACGACTGCGCCGGGCAAGCGGGACTCGGGAGCGCGAGGCCCCAGGCCTCTGGGCAGCCGCCGACTGTGGGGGAGGGGGTCGTGAGCTGACCCTCGATTAATTCGACTAAAGATCTAACTAACTTGCGGCACAGTTTTCCCACTGCTTCCACGGAAGTCAAGGGTCCGGGTGCGGGTGTGCCCGGCGGGACGGTGTCCCGACTCGCCGACCGCCACCCCAACACCCCGCACCGCCGGAACGGTTGGTGACGCCGAAGCGCCCCCGGCCCGGTGGAGAGCCTGATCTGACCCGGATCTGTCAGACCGCGCTCGGGTCCTGATACACCGCGTCGAGCGCCAGATGCGCACCGCCCCGGGCTGCCGCCCGGAAGCCCAGCGTGGACAGCACCACCTCGCAGCCGCCGGCCTCCTGGGCCATCACCCGGGCCCGGACGACCTCACGGACCCGCTGCAGCATCAGGTCGCCGATGTAGCTGAAGTACCCGCCGAGGACGACCACTTCGGGGTTGAGGACGTCGGCGAGCAGGGCGATGCCCAGCGCGAGGTCGTCGGCGACGCGGCTCAGCGCCTGCCGGGTGCGCACGTCACCGGACCGGGCGCGGCGGTGCAGCTCGGCGAGCCGGTCCTCCAGCTCGACGTGCGGGTCGTGGACCGGGTCGCCGACGTCCGCGGCGAGCCGGAAGATCGCGTCCAGGCCGACCATCGTCTCCCAGCAGCCCAGGCGCCCGCACACGCAGCGGCGCCGCTCCGGGTCCAGCGGCATGTGGCCGACTTCGCCGGCGAAACCGGTGGAGCCGCGCAGCAGTCGACCGTCGGTGATGATGCCGGCGCCGATGCCGCGTTCGCCGGTGATGCAGATCATGTCCTGCACACCCTTGCCCTGCGCCTGCACGTACTCGGCGATGGCCACGAGCTTTGCGTCGTTCCCCACGGCGATCGGGGGTGTGGGCTGATCCAGGCGGGCGGACAGACCGTCGACGACTCCCAGGTCGCGCCATCCCAGGGCGGGCGCGTACTCGACGGTGCCGGTGCGCGCGTCGACCACTCCGGGCACGGCGAGCGTGATGCCGACGGGACGGATGCCGTCCCGTTCGAGAGCGGCCAGGCAGGCCCGGATGGACCGGCCCGTCAGATCCAGTACCGCCGCGGCCTCGGCGTCGGCGACCGCCACCGCGGACCGGTGCTCGAAGGCGGTGGCACCGCTGAGCGTGAGCGCCAGAACGTGGATGTAGCTCGTGCTGATCTCCACGCCGATGCCGCAGATGTCCCGCCCGTCGACGTGCACGAGCGTGCCGGGCCGGCCGACGGCACCCTCGCGCTGCGCGGGTCCCTCCCGCACCAGGCCGAGGGAGACGAGCTCGGCGACCAGGCTGGTCACGGTGGGCTTGGGCAGGCCCGTGTCCGCGGCGATCTGGGCGCGTGACCGTGGCCCGTCGTCACGCAGCATGCGCAGCACCAAGCCCAGGTTGGTGCGGCGGATGGACCGCCGGTCGCGCGCCTGTGAGGGCCCGGCGAGGGCGACGTTCGACAGTCGCGCCGCGCGGGGGTCAGCTTCCACGTGTTCCTCGTCTCTGCTTCTGGCCGGCACAGCCCCCATGATGGCAAGTTCTCGCGGCCCTGCCGCCATGTGGGCATCACTCCGGCCGGAGTGATCCGGTCGCAAGCCTTGACAGGCTCCTTGTTAGTTCGGATTCTATTGAAACTAATTCCCGATTGGGAAGCACCCCCCAACACCAGGCCTGCCACCGGAGGCGTACCCGTGTCAGCTCGTTCCCGAAGAATGACCGTCGGTGCACTTACCGCAGCCGCTGCTGCGCTGATCGGCCCGCTGGCTCCCGTGCCGGCATCAGCGGACACCCCCACGTACAGCGTCACCGTCGGGGCCAAGGGCACATGGGACCGCCCCGACGACACGCCTTCGAGCCCGTACATCGACAAGGACGGCACGTTCTACTACCAGTCCGCGCACTCCCTGTACGGCGCCGCGGACAGCCGCACCTGGACCTTCTACAGCGGCAAGGACTTCGACAGCACCACCCGCAACGCCATCAGCGACGCGGTCAATCCCGCCAACGCGCAGGACAGCAACAGCGACACCACCTGGCGGTGCAACACCAGCCCCACCGGTCGCGAGGCCACCTACAACAGCGACACCTCGTACTACTCGCAGAAGAACTTCTGCGACCTGATGGGCGTGTGGGTGGACCCCGACACCGGTCACTGGTACGGCCTGGTCCACAACGAGTTCACCCCCCAGCCGTTCGGCGACGGGCTGCACTACGACTCGATCGACTACGCGGTCTCCACCGACCAGGGCCGCACCTGGGACATCAAGGACCACATCATCACCTCGCCGTACAGCACCGGGCGCGGTGACAACGCGGCCTTCCCCAACCAGTCGTACGACTACGGTGACGGCGACCCGCGGCTGTTCGTCGACACCGCTTCGGGCTACTTCTACGTCTTCTACAACTCCCGCGTCGTCTCGAAGGGCGGGGTCGGCGGCGGCAACGACAGTCTGGCGCACGTCGCCCGGGCTCCCATGTCGGCCAAGATGGCGCCGGGCTCATGGCAGAAGTGGTACGACGGCTCCTGGTCCCAGCCGGGCGTCGGTGGCCTGGAGAGCAACATGGTGCCGGTCGACGCCGACCACCCGACCGGCTACACACCCGTCGCCAACGACTACAACCCGGCGAATTCCGGCACCGTCCCCGAGCAGACCGCGGCCGGCACCCTGCCGCCCAAGTCGGACCTGCTGACGATGAACATCACCTACGACGCGTATCTGGGCCTGTACGTGGGCGAACCGGAGACGATTCGGCAGGACGGCACCGAGCCGCAGCGCTTCTACGTCACCGACGACCTCGCCACCCAGAAGTGGACACTCGCCGGCGACTCCGGCGACTACACGTCCGGCTCCTGGTACCGCTGGATCGTCGACTCCGTGAACAAGACAGGCTCCACCGTCGTCGGCAAGACGTTCCGCAGCTACTGCTCGTACTTCTGCTCGGACAACGCCGACGGTGAGTACTACAACACCACCATCGACACCAGCGCCCCTGCCGCCCCCGTCGACCCGGGCGTCGCCTACACCATCGCCAACGGCGACGGCCGCATCCTCGCCCAGGTCAACCACGGCACCGCCACTGCCTCCCGCGCCACGGACGACGGCTCCGCCCTCAACCGCTGGATCTTCACCCCGAACGGCGACGGTTCGTACCTCATCGCCAACGCCGCCACCGGACAGAAGCTCGGCGTGGACTCCGGCAAAAAGGCCGGCCGTGCATGGGGTGCCGCGCCGACCGTGACCACGGCGCCCGCAGCAGGGCCCACCGTGGGCCAGCAGTGGTTCGTCGTCCCCGGCCGGACCGCGGGCGGCCGGCCGGCGGACACCTTCCGTCTGGTCAACCGCTACAGCGGGCTGGTGATCGGGATGTCCGGGACGGCGGGCCGGCTCGCCGAGACCACCCCCACGCGGTCCTGGACCGACACCACCGGAAGCGCGGTCGGCGACGGCCGGACCGCCGCCGAGCAGACCCTCACCCTCCACGTCGCGGGGAGCCCCGGAACGCGCGGCGGCCACCACCACGCGGCGCGCCCCACCGTGACGGCCCGCCTCACCTCGGCCGCCCGTAAGAAGAACTGACACCGCGTCCGGCCCCTCGGACGCAGCGATCAACCAGACAGCCACACATCGGGGCTGCCGGCCCCAGCCGGCAGCCCCCTTGAGGAGACCCCACATGCCCGCCCGGTACCACCTCCGGTTCCAGATCCCGTCCGGCCCCACCGCCACCCGCCAGGCCGCCGACCTCGCGGCGTTCTGCCAGGAGGCCGGCGTCGACGAGGTCGTGTTGCTGCTCGCCGCCGAGGAGTTCTACGGAGGACACCCTGCGGGCGTGGAGGAGGACCTCCTCTACGACACCACCGCCGCCTCGGCCGAGATCCTGCGGGATGCCGGGCTGGAGGTCAGCCTGAACCCGTGGGTGACCACCGGGCACGCCGACCGGGGCCGCAGCGATCGGCACGGCTTCGCCCTCATGGTCGGTCCCGACGGGAAGAGCGCCAAGGGACAGGCGTCGTTCGCCTGCCCGTTGTGGCGCTCCTGGCTGACCGCGCACTATGCCCGATTCGCCGGGCTCGGGCTGCGGGTGCTGTGGTTGGAGGACGACTTCCGCTTCCACAATCACGCACCGCTTCAGTGGGGTGGAGGCTTCGAGCCGCTGATGCTCGAGCGTTTCGCCCGGTTGGTCGGTGAACCGGTGACGCGCGAGCAGGTGGTGGCGGCCGTCACCGCTCCCGGGACACCGCACCCCTGGCGCGCATGCCTGCAGGAGGTATGGCGAACCGCGCAACTGGAGGTGGCCGCGCAGGTCGCAGAGGCGGTCGACAAGCACTCCGGCGGCCGCTCCCGCATCGGTCTCATGAGCTCTGAGCCCGCGGTGCACAGCGTCGAGGGCCGGGACTGGTCGGCTCTGTTCGAGGCCCTCAGCATCGACGGCGAGGCCGTCCACCGCCCGCACTTCGCCGTCTACAGCGACGCGCCCGGCCGCGAACTCAGCCGCTCCGTATGGCTGCTGGAAGCCCAGCGAGCCCTGCGGCCCGCCGGGATCAGTACCGAGCCCGAGATAGAGAACTGGCCCCACACCGCCTGGTCCAAGTCCGACACGCAGACGTGGTCGGAAATGGCCACAGCCCAACTGTCCGGCGTGGACGCGCTGTTCCTCAACCTGCATCCGATGCACTCCGGCCAGGCCCGACGCCACCCGCGCATCGCCGAACTGCTGCGCCGCTCCCGACCGGCCCTGGACCTGCTCGCCGAGCGCGGGAAGGAGATGCTGGGCACCCACGGAGTGGGCGTACCCGTCCACCCGGAGACCGCGGCACGGGTCCGCACCAGCCACCCGGGCAGGCTCGAGGATCTGACGGCCAACCCCGGAGCGACCGCCGACTTCCTCCTGCGCTACGGCGTGCCGGTGACGGCCGGACAGGCGCCCGTGTCCGCCCTGTTCGGGCGGGCCGCGTGGGCGCTCACCGACGACGAGCTGCGACGCCTGCTCGCGGGCGGTGTGCTGCTCGACGGCATCGCCGCGTACGTGCTTGGAAAGCGGGGCTTCGCCGACCTGCTGGGAGTTACCGTCCGGGAGGTCGTCGAGCGCGAGCAGCCGACCGTGCCGGGCCCGTACTCCCTCGAACTCACCGCATCGGTGGGAGAGTTGGGCGACGAGGAGGTCTGCCTGAGCGTCAATGGTCAGCCGGCGCTGGCGCGGCTGGAGGCCGACGGCGGCGCCGAGGTGTGGAGCAGCGTCCTCACCCCCGATCGCGAGCACTGGGGCGCCGGCCGATGCGTCCATACCAACAGCCTCGGCGGCCGTGTCGGCGTCCTCGCCGCCACCGCACCGCACCTGCTCCCGTACGACGACGACGGGCAGCGACTCCTGCACGCGATGGTGCGTCACCTGGAGGGCGACAACCCGCGCCTGCCCCTGCTCAGTGGCGGACCGCACCTGATCCCCCGTCTCGCCCGCACCCAGCGGGGGCTGTCCCTGGCCGTCGCCAACGGCAGTGCTGATCCTGCCCGTCCCAGGCTCACGCTGCCCGGACGAGCACGGAACGCGGAGGCGATGTTGCTCGCGCCGCTGGCCGCTCCCGCGGTGGTGCCGCTCACGGTGGAGGGCGCGATACTCGAACTCGACACGGACCTGCCGCACCGGGGCATGCTGCTGGTGGACTGGGTCCCCGAGCAGGGGTGACACCGCGCGGCACGGCGCGGCGCCACCGCGCGCCACCGAGGACGGTGGGTCGCTACCGCGACCGGCCTGCGGTGGAACCGACGACTCCCCGGGGATTCGTTCAGGCCCACCAGGTTGTCCCGCCGGCTTGACCCAACTCCGGGGCGATCGTGAATGCCCCGGTGACCGCGGTCGGCCACGGTGAGGCGGAACTGGTCACCGGCCGCCCGCATGCCTACCGGGCCCACCCGCGAGGTCCACGCCCACCGTGACCATCCCACCGCGCCCAGCCCCCGCCACATACTGCCCCATGCCTGCCCCCTGCCTTGCCCGTCATGAGGGTGCCAGCATGATGGATCACCCTGCGTCCTTCCGGTCCGACCCTGGCCGCCGTCGGAGGACGGCTCGTTCACCAATAGTGAGCCGCAGCGCAGAAGCTCACTGCGGCTCACGGGCCTCTCACACGCCTCTCACGGACTGGTCGTCATGAGGTCGGATCTGGCGCCAGCGGGGGAGGACGGGATAGCCCAAGACTTGAACAAGTCGGACAGGAAAGTGATAGGCGAACGCACTTCCGAACGCTGGGGGTCAGGGGGTCGCAGGTTCAAATCCTGTCGTCCCGACACGTGTGACCAGCGGGTTTGCCGGATTCGGCAGACCCGCTGAGTCGTTTTCCCGGCCGGGTGGTCGCAACGTGGTCGCAGCCGGTGCTGCCACCTGGTGGTGCCAAGGAGGCGATCCTCTCGAGGGCGCCGGGGAGACGACGCATGGCTGAACAGGGCAAACGCCCTTTGGGGTGTATCAAGGGCCCCGTATGGCGCCGTTTTCCAGCCGCCCCGA
This sequence comes from Peterkaempfera podocarpi, assembly GCF_042466665.1. Taxonomy (GTDB): domain Bacteria; phylum Actinomycetota; class Actinomycetes; order Streptomycetales; family Streptomycetaceae; genus Peterkaempfera; species Peterkaempfera podocarpi. The sequence continues at coordinate 2,340,461 of NZ_CP162102.1, read as the reverse complement.
GGTCCCGTATTACACGCGTTACGCAGTCCCTCGTGCACCGTCCCGCACACTGCTCCGGGGGCGAGGCCACGTTTGAGTGCCAGGGTGACTGGCCGTGATCTGAGCAGATCCGATGGCGTCGAAAGTCGTCAGGGGGCAAGACTGCACGGGTGAACACCCCGCCACCGTTGTCTGGTCCGCTTCCTCTGCCTGTACTGGACCCGCGCGTCAGAGACGTCGTTCTCGACTATGCGGGCATGCACGCCATGGTCGCCGACCTGGTTCTGCCCAGCAACGCGTCGATGCACGTCATGAGCGCGATGGAAACCTCCCGTGAGCTCATCCGGTTCTCCTACTACCGGTACGAATTCGCCACCGTCGCAGTCGTGCACTCTCTGGTCGCCCTGGAGAACGTCCTTGCCGAGCGTCTGGCCGTCAACAAACCACTCCAGGACCTGATCAAGCAGGCCGACGACGCAGGGCTCATCACGCAGGACCTCGCCGCCGAGCTCGACCGCAGCCGACTGCTGCGCGACAAACTCACGCAGAGCGCTGTGACCAGCGCCGCTCTCGGCCCACTCCGGGCCGCAGAGATGACGCGTGCCGTCTTCAGCGCCGTTTCCCTGCTCCTGAGCCCACCATCAGCAGCAGAAGCGATAGCCACCGAGATGAGCGGAGCTCAGCCTGGAGACCGACTCGCCCGGCTGTGGGAGGAACGTCGCCGCGCACTGTTCCCCGCGAGCTTCCGCGGCGTGGACATCGAGGGCGTGGACCTGGTCCTCCTGGACGCCGACGTTGCCGGCCTCATCCAGAGAGAGCTGAACCGCGGACTCGACAGCGATGGGATCGCGATTCTCTGGGCGTGCATCGCTGACCTCGACAAGATCGTGCCCCTGGCCAACGAGGAGTACTGCGCCTCCTACTTCACAAGACTTCGGACAGCGGCCAATCTTGCCGCAGCGCGCCACATCCCCACCGCGACCTGACAAGCGGGGTTCCTTTCAGGTCGTCCGGCGTTCAGTCGCGGAGCTCGGGCCAGTCGTCCGTGTTCGAGCAGGACTCGTAGCTGTAGCGGGTGAGGCGATCCCACTCGGTCCCGGTCACTTGCTCGAATGCCTCCTCGTGAACGTAGAGCAGGGACTCGCACTGGTGCGCAGTGAACCGTGCGAAGCGCTCCGGATGGCCGAAGACACTCTCGTACGTCTGGCGGCCGGCGGCCACCACGGCGCCGCGCGAATACAGAAAGCCGTCGTCCGACTGCGGAAACGGCGAGCCGTCGGACCGCGCCATCCCGAGGACGGGCAGGGTGCCGAAGACCTCCTGGTCCAGTCGGTAGAGAGCCTCTGCGAGACGTTCACCGAAGCCGATGATCTGACCTGCCGGCTCGTGCGCGAGGACGTCGGTCAGACGGGCGCAGGCCTCCTCGAAGCGCTCGCACGTCTCCATGCCGGCCTCGCCGCCGAGAACTTCGATCAGACTCCAGAACCGCTCCCAGGTCATCACCGGCAGGCCCAGGTCGTCTCCACTGGTCTGCCGTGGCGCCCTTCAGCTCTGCTGAGGGATGGAAGATCAGGTCGCTTGCGCGTGGATGCGGCACATTGGTTTGGAGGATCAACAGTTAGTAGTCGCTCTCGGGGGCGCCAGCCAGAATCCGTTGAACGATTTCGGTCAGCTCGTCGTGGGTGATGCTGGCCATGTGCGGCCTTGCCGGCCGAGCGGCTTCCTTCGCGAAGTCCTTCAGGTCCCGCCAGCTCTGGTAGTGCGCGAAGTCATGAGGCTTGTAGCTGTGACTGGTTGTCTCGTTGAAGGCGGCAATCGCCCCGTCCGCAACCTCGGACTTGCCCAGCGCTATCAGGGCGGCGATGCACTCGATCTCCTGGCACGTCTCGCCCAAGCGGTCCTGGGGTACAGGCGGGGGCAGCAGTTCGGATCTGAGGTCCACAGGCTGCATTATGTGTGCCCCGACCTGATCACGGTCCGGCAAGACCGGATGTGGTCCGTGGGCCGGGGCCTCGGACGAGGGATGTCGTCGTGTACCGCGGCTGCAGGCCGATGCCGTCGTCCGGTTGGTTCGGCGGAATGGGCGGGCACATGTGGTCGCGTCTCCATGCGTGGGCCTTGTACAGGACCGGTTCAGGGAGCTCGGGGCCGTCATAGGTTTCCCGGGTGATGAAGGTGAAGGCCACCATCGCATCGCCCGGATCGGTGGACACGGTGATTTGGTCGTCGGTCTGGTAGGTGAGTTGCCAGGGGCAGTCGGTCGCGTCGAGAGCCGTTGTCAGGCGCTGGTAGGTCATGCCTCGCAGTTCGGACAGCCATGCTCCGGGCTGCGGGCCGGGGATGCGGCAGTCGTTGTGCCAGGTGGGAACGCCGATGCGTTCCACGAGCCGGCAGCGGCAGACGACCAGCTCGACGCTCTCGTAGAGGAACCAGTGCGGCCAGCGGTGCCGCTTGCTGACGCGCCCGCCGTCCATCGGCGGGCCGAGCACTGCGGCGATGTCCGACAGGGCGGCGCAGCACCGCAGCGGTCCAAGCGTGCCCGTCGCGCCGAACGCGGCCATCGCCTCGTTCACCCTCACACGGGCGGTCATCGCACGCGCCCGAGACCCCGCACGCGGGGGAGGAGGACGCGCCGACCGATGCTGCTCATCGCTTGCGCCCGCCGGTTTCGCGTACGAGGCCGGCGATCTCGGCGACGCGGGCGCTGGTGATGCCGTGGCGCTGCTCGACGGCCAGCGGGTGGTCGGTGGGCTCCAGCTCGATCCAGGGGCGCCGGCCGAGCGGGCGGGTGTGGACGTGTGTCTTGAGGTTCAGCGTAGGTGCGCTGTAGAGGCTCAGCTCGGTGGACAGCCAGCCGAAGTACGGAGGCTCCTGCTCGCGCTCGGGATCGTCCCAGTGCTCCGTGGTGCGGGTGAAGCTGGTCTTGCTGAGCGAGGCCCAGACGCCCCAGGAGAAGACGTCACCCGTGTCGGTGACGGGGATTTCGATCTGGCCGTGGATGAAGAACGCCTTCCCCTTGACGACGCACAGGTCCTCGGTGAGGAAGCTGTCCTTGTTCTTGGCGTACTTGGGGTGCCACAGATCGGGTGCCGGGGCGCCGTAGGACAGGGCGGGCCCGTCATGTTGGCCGTGGCAGCAACGACAGGTGTACGCGTGTGTGGTCGACATGATCGTGGAGCGTAGCGGTCGGCGCTGGCGCTCTGCGCGGCTGCGAGCCTGCGGCTACAACGCCCGATCTCGACCTTCGCTTACAACGTGACCAGGAAGAACTCCCCGATCACGAACGCAAAGATCGCCATCACTATCGCCACAGCCACCGACCGGACACGGAGATGGAGGACCTAAAGTTCCCGGCATTGGGCCAAGACCGGCCTCGCCCACGTCTTCAGCGCTGCAGCGGTCAACCTCCACCGCATCGACGCCCACCTGACCGGGCATCCCACAGGCACGACCCGCCGCACCCACTTCGCCGACCTCGACCTCACACCCCGACCAGGCAGGAAGCCCCGCCAACGACGCCCATGAATCGGGCGACAGAGTCCCGCACTGTTCGGTGCGGTCGCACCGTCGTCCGACCTTCAGGGCCGGTACGCCTCGTCGACGACGTCGACGGGGCCGCCATCCGCCGGGCGGTGCGGCGGCACTTGCCTGAGCAACGCTGACCGGGTTCAGCCGCGGACGGGATAGTGGATCCGGCGTGCCGCCGCGAGGTTGGCGGCCAACTCCTCGCGGGTCTGGTGGGCATGTGACGTCCAGGAGGGCTGGCCCGGCCCACTGCGCCATGACTCGCTGAGCGGACTGTTGTCGACGGTGTCGAACCCGAATTCGTCGTACAGGCGGGTGACGAGCTCGACCGCCTCCGGGTGGTCGCTGGACACGGAGAGCGCGTGCCGTCCCGGAGTGCCGGGCGGGCTGGCGGAGAGGAAGAGGCGCGGTGCCTGGATGTGGGTGAAGGCCTTGGCGACCTTCGAGGTCGGCAGTTGCTCCTGGCGTATTTCATGCACGGTCTTCTCGCCCGAGTCGACGGCCGGGAAGTGACCGTCGCGCCAGGGCATGTAATTGTTGGTATCGAGCACGATCTTGCCGGCCAGGACCTCGGTGGGCATGTCGTTGACGAGCTTGAGGGGGGCGGCGATGATCACGAAGTCGCCGGCCTCGGCGGCTCCGGCCGCTGTCGCGGCACGTGCCGGGGGGCCGAGTTCGTCGACGAGATGGGTCAGCGTCTCCGGCCCCCGTGAGTTGGCGATGACGACCCAATAGCCGTGGGCGACGGCTGCGCGGGCGAGCTGGCCGCCGACCTCGCCCGCTCCGATGATGCCGATCGTGGTCACGCGTCGCTCCTCGGGGTTGAGATGACGCCGGCGCGCTGAAGCTCGGCCTCGTCCACGCTGCCCGGCTCCGCCGTGTAGGCGATGATCTTGAGATCGGTGTCGCCGTCGGTCAGGACGTCGCAGTCAACGCGCACCTCGCCGATCTCGGGGTGCCGGATGGTCTTGTGGTCCTCGGCGTGCCGGCCCACGGCGGCCTCGGCCCAGAACGCGGCGAACCGCGGGTTGCCGGCGACCCTGCTGGCCACCAGATCCCGCACGCGAGGGTCGTCGGGGAACCGGGCCGCGGCGCGACGAAGGTCGGCCACCAGCGCCCGGTCGGAGCCCTCCGCGTTGGCCGGGATCACCGGCCAGCTCGTCAGACGCCCGCGGTCGGAGGCGACCGGGAAACGCAGTCGTACCAGGTTGCGCTCCTCGACCCCGATGTGCGTGGGGTCGCCGAAGAGTGCCGCCCATCTGCGGTTCCACCAGACCAGCGTCCAGTCGGCCGCGAAGACCGCGACCGGCGTGGTGTCGAGCAGGGCCAGCAGCCGCCGCATGCTCGGGGGGATCTGGTCGATCACCCGCTGGTCCTGCGGTGGCCGCAAGCCCGCCAGCTGGTGGAGGTGGTCACGCTCTGCCTCGCTGAGCCGTAGTGCGCCGGCCAGCGCGCCGACGACCTGATCGGAGGGGTTTGCGGCGCGACCCTGCTCCAGGCGTATGACGTAGTCGACGGAGAGGCCGGCCAGGTCGGCGAGCTCCTCACGTCGCAGTCCCGGCGATCGCCGGGCTCGCTGGGTCGGCATGCCGGCGTCTTCGGGGGAGAGCCGATCGCGCCAGGCTCGTAGCGTCGCCCCCAACTGGTTTTCCACAGCAACTGCGTTGTTCACCCGTCCATAATGCGGGGTCATACGCCGTACACCGCATCGCGCGGGTGGTACTGGTCGTCCTACCGAACACCGGTCCCTGGCTGTCGTAGGTCGATGGGCCGAAGGTGGAGTCATGACCAAGACCACTTTCATCACCGGGGCCAACAAGGGCCTCGGGTTCGAGACCGCCCGCCGCCTCACCGAGCTCGGCCACACCGTCCTCCTGGGCGCCCGCGACGCCGAGCGCGGACGCGCGGCGGCAGCCGAGCTCGGTGCCCGCTTCATCCAGATCGACGTCACTGACGACGCCTCGGTCGCCGCCGCGGCCGCCGACGTGGCGGCCCACGAGGGCCGAGTCGACGTCCTGATCAACAACGCCGGCATCACCGGCAGCCTCGTCTCCGCCGAGGAACTGACCGGCGTGGAGGCCGCGTTGGTGTTCAACACCAACGCCGCCAGCGTCGTGCGGGTGGCCACGGCCTTCCTGCCCCTGCTGCGCGCCTCGCAGGCTCCTGCGGTGGTCAACGTGACCAGCGGCTTGGGGTCGGTCACTCTCACCCAGGACCCGGACCGGGTGGAGTCGCAGGTGATCGCGCCGGCGTACGCGGCCTCCAAGGCAGCCGTCACGATGCTGACCATGCAGTACGCGAAGGCGTTCGGCGACATCCGGTTCAACGCGGTCGACCCGGGTTACACCGCCACCGACCTCAACGGCCACACCGGCACCCAGACCGTGACCGAGGGCACCGACGCCATCGTCACGCTCGCCATCGAGGACCCGAGTGCCGGCACCGGCCGGATCATCGACCGGTACGGGCCGATTGCGTGGTGAGGCAGGACGGGCAGGACGAGACGTCTTCGCCGATTCCGTCGGCGGTCGCGACCACGGAGCGGGATACGAAGGTCGTACACGACCTCGACTGGACCGGCGGAACCTGGCTGTTGCTGATCGTCGTGTGCGGCGCGCTGTTCCTCGACGGCCTCGACACCTCGATGATGGGCGTCGCCCTTCCCTCCATCGGCCGCGACCTGCGTCTTGAAGCCGACGCGTTGCAGTGGATCGTGAGCGGGTACGTCCTCGGCTTCGGCGGTCTGCTGCTCCTCGGCGGCCGCACGGCTGACCTGGTCAGCCGGAGGAGCGTCTTCCTCGTCGCGGTCAGCGTCTACGGCACGGCTTCGGCGGTGACGTATTCGGCCTGCCGGCAGCCCAGTTCGCGGCGGCCTTGAACTGCTCGGCGTTGCTGGCCCACTTCGGCAGGATCGGCTCCAGCAGCCACCCCACGGCAGTCGGGGCGGTGGCATCGGGGTTGTCCACGTGCACCGACGCTTCGGGGTCGGCGTCCGCATCCGGCACGGTGTCCACCGGCGCCACCATGGGCAGGGTTTCGTCGGCTGGGCGGCGGGTGGTGCGGGCTTTGTCCAGGTCCACCGCCTCACCCTCGCTGGGGAAGTCGGTGTTCGGTGTTCAGGTCCGCCTCCAGTCGGGCGAACAGGTCATCGTTCGGGTCAGGTGCGTGGTGGTTCGCTTCTGGGTGTCTCTTTGGGCAGGTCGTGCTGCGAATGGGAGGTGCCGGGCGCGCCAGATGCGGGCAAGCGAGGGTGCACCCCGGGGTTGCGCAGAAGTGCCGCTGGTCGGTCCGTCCCGTGGCACGGCTTTTGTGGACCTGACCTCGTCTTTTGAGCTCTCCCGCCGGGAGTTGAGGGGCTGTAGCCTGCGACGACACCCGTTCGGGCGCGGGGGCGAATCGACCTGGCAGGGAGCCACATGAACGTCACGACCAGCGGCACCGGCTGGTTCACGCTGGCCCTGATCAACGCCGGTCTGGGACAGAGCAAGGGGCGTAGCGCCTGGCCAGGGTTCCTGCTGTCGCTGTTCCTCGGACCGATCGCCACGTTGCTGATCCTCAATTGGGACCCTCTGCCGAAGAAGGACGCCAATTAGACCGCGGGCGCGGGAGGTTCGGCGCGTGGCACACACCCGCCGAAGTGGCGGGGTTGCGGTGCAGTGCGGTTGATCTGGGGATGCGCTATTCCGCTCCCGCTGCCTGGCCTGCGCGCCTTCCGGCCTGCGGGTCCTGCGTGGACCATGCGGTCGCCGTCACATTGACGGACCTTGATCGGCACGGGTTAAGGTGACGCGCTCAAGGGCCGATCTGGGGGTAAGGGCGCGTGAACCGGAAGCAGCTGTGGTTGATGGCCAGCGGCGTCACGGCAGCTATCGCGCTGCTTTCGGCCTGCACGGGGGCTACGAGTTTGACGTGCACTGATCGGCGGCCCACGCGGCAGAGCGCAAGAGAGGGCGGGCGCTGACGTGTAACCGGGACATCCTGCCCTCTCCCGGATCCGGCTGCCGTCCGATTCAGCGCCCGCTTGTGCAACTTACGCAGTTGTAGCTGACCACAGTTCGGATGCTGACTGCTGCAAAGGTGTTCGGACGTCCTTGTCTGCGTGCGTGAGCGAGTAGCCTGCGCGAGCAGAGACAGTGTTCCTGAGGGGGGTGCCTTGTACGCTGCCGTGCTGAGCAGCCCGGGCTACTTGTGGTCGGCTCGTGAGGTGCTGGCCCAGCCCACGCCGGTGCCGGCTGTCCCGGGAGGATATGGGTGGCATTTCCGGCAGGCTCCGCACCCCGATCTGCCGGTCGAGCGGCTTCTCTACGGGGGATCGCGCCGCGGTACATGGCCCAGCGGAAGAGCACACAGAATCTGCGCACGAGGGTGCGCTACCACTTCTGTGGTAACGCCGCCGGTTCCACGCTGCGCCTCACCCTCGGATGCCTGCTGGGGTTGGAGTTGCGGCCCGTGGGCAGCGGCAAGCGCATGACCTTTGGGAAGGATGGCGAGGCGACGCTCAGCCAGTGGATGGCCGAGTACGCCCAGGTGTGCTGGATGGAGCATCCGCAGCCGTGGAACGTGGAGTCAGACCTGAGTTCCCGACTGGACCTACCACTCAATCTAGACCAAAACCGCCACAACCGATTTCACGCAACCTTGACCGAGCTACGCGCCCAAGTACGGGGACGTGCAAGGGAACTGCCCGTCAGCACTTGACCGTGGTTCGTCTTGGGGCACTGGTCAGCCAGTGGAATCTGGAGAACATTCACACGACATGAGGGGGAAGCGCCATGTCAGCAATGGCCTTTGTCGATGAGGTTTGCGCCGAGATCAACGCGCTGCGCGTCGACCAGTCCTCGGGGCAGCCGGCCCGGCATCAGCCGATAACGCTGCTCTGGGCAATCGGCCGGGCAGCGGGGGGACAGCCACGGCTCGTTCCCTGGAGCGATGCGCGTCCCGCGTTGCGCCGCCTACTCAAGGACCATGGGCGCCCTGGCTCCGATCCCGCCCCGGAGTACCCATTTGTTGCCCTGAGCCGCTCGAGGCTCTGGGAGCTCGACGGCGCGGCCGGCGAGGTGCCAGTGGCGCGCGGCTCGGGGGTTCGGCGCTGGTTGGACGAACACAGTCCACGCGGCGGACTGGAGGGCCGGCTCTACGAGCTCATGGCTACCAACCTCGTTGCTCGGCGACGGGTGGTCGACACCCTGCTGCATCGATTCTTCGACGGTGCCGAGCCCACCTTGCTGCTGGGCGCGGTCCACCTGGCCGCCCCCATCTTCGACGGCTTTGGACTCGTCCCTGGGATCGCGGTCGGCCAGGTCTTTCCCAATCGCCGTGCGCTCTTTGACGCGCGAGTGCACCGCCAGCTTCAGGCCGGCATCTGCGGCACCCAGGAACGCGGCGCCGAATCCATCGTCGTCTCTGGCGGCTACGAGGACGACGAAGACCACGGTGACGTGATCATCTATACCGGTCAGGGCGGCCGCGACGAGCGAACCGGCCAGCAGGTCAAGGACCAAGAACTCACCCTCGGCAACGCCGCCTTGGTCACGAGCCTCACTACCGGCACCCCGATACGCGTGGTGCGCGGCGCCAACGGCGAACCCGCCCACTCACCCGTCTCCGGCCTGCGCTACGACGGACTCTTCCGCGTCGAGGACTACTGGTGCGACCATGGCCAGGCCGGCCACCTCGTGTGGCGCTACCGCCTCGTCCAGATCGCCGACACCCAGCTACCGGACCAGCCCCTGCGGGCCATGCTTCCCGTGCCCGAGGGCGAGGAGACACCGAGCCGCCTGGAGGCCACGATCCGGCGCATCGTGCGTAGCACCGCAGTGGCCGACTACGTCAAACGTATCCACGACTTCACCTGCCAGGTCTGCGGCATCCGGCTGGCCACCCCGACCGGCGCCTACGCAGAAGCCGCCCACATACGTGCCCTGGGCCGACCCCACAGCGGGCCCGACGTCGCGGCCAACGTGCTGTGTCTGTGCCCCAACCACCACACCCTCTTTGACTTCGGCATGCTGAGCATCGCCGACGATCGTTCCATCACCGACGAGTCGACCGGTGTCAGCCTCGGACCTCTGCGCGAGAAGCCGGCCCACCAGATCGACCCTGCGCACCTGGCCTACCATCGCGCCCATCACGCTCAGCTGCGACGCGACAACTGATCGGGCGAACGCACCGACATCAGCTGGTGACATCAACGCTGCCGGGCGCCAGTGGTTCCAGACGACTGCGATGGGACCTGAATCGGCATGTGACCGGAGCTGCTCGATTGCGCCTGGTGTGCTCCAGGCGTTGGTCGATTTCCATAGGCTTCGGAGGAGATACCGGGCGAGATGCGGCAGATTCTCGTTGATCTGCGACCTGGTCCAGTCCTGGGCATCAGCTGCGCCGATGGCTGCGAATTGGGTTCGTAGCGATTTCTCCAGATCACTCGACGCAACAGCATGCGCGACGATCACCACCTCGAGGCAAGCAGAATCGAGGCGTCGCCCAGAGACTGCGGTCAGAGCCGAGATTGCCGATCCTCAGCATCTGGGGTCGGATGGTTGCCAAGGTGGGCCTGCGTTGGGCACCATCCGACGTCATGACTACACGAAAGGGCACCCAGCCCTCCGTCCGTTGACCGGCGCGCGGTGGGAACGCGACCGCGGCGTCGCCCGCGAGACTCCCACCCTTTTCGACCACGCGCTCACCCTCCGCTCCCGCTACGGTCCCGGCCCGTGGCCCAGGTTCGGCGATCCGCTTCCCGACCTGCGCCCGGATGGCTCCCGCCTCGTCTTCGTCGGCGGCGGCGAGGACGCCCTCATCAGGCACGATCCGAGCAGCGACGGTGTCGCTCCTCTCACCGGCGCAGCACTCGCCGACCACCTCGAACACCTACTGCCGGCACCGGTGCCCAGCGTCGCCGATGGCACGCTCAGGGTCCTCCATGACCTGCTCGCCACCTGCTCGCCGATCGAGGTCGCCGACGAGCTCAGCGCCGAGATCCGCCGGCGCGGCCTGCCGTCCAACGGCCTGCGCCAGGTGGGCCGACACTTGGCGCAGCAAGGTACCCACCGAGCGGCAGTCAAGATCGGCCTGGTGCTCCTGGGCCTGGGCGGGGACATCCGCGACCGCGAACTGCTGCTCCTGCTCGGCACCTTGGACGAGCTCACCCTCTACGCCGCCATCGCACTCCACCGCTCCCAGCCCGACGGAGACCTGGCCGTCCACACTCTCGCTGGGCGGGTCGCAGGCTGGGGACGCATCCAAGCGGTACGGACGCTGCGCGACACCACCGACCCCACGATCAGGGCATGGCTGCTCCGCGAGGGCTTCCGCAACACCATCATGAACGAGTACCTCGCCCACCTCGCCGCGACCACCGGCGACCTGCACAGCGCACTGAGCCACCCACACGTCGACATCCCACTCCTGAACGGCGCCGGCGGCATCCTGGCCGCACTGGCCGACAGCCAGGGCGGCCCCGCACCCGGCCTGACCGACTACCCCGACGCCGTCCCCGTGCTGCGCCGCTACGCCGACCTGATCCAGGCCCAGGCGCCCACCACTGCCAGGCTGCACGACATGATCAGCATCACGACCTTCTTCAACCACCCGCCCCAGGACCTGCCCTGGACACCCGCCGACACCGAGTACCTGACCGCACGCTACAAAACCCTGCTGCACGACCCCTGCTGGCCCACCCTGGTCCTCGACCACCTCGCTGACCCCCGGCGGCCCGACTTCCCTCTCGCCTTGCGCCCCGCTGCCGTCCTGCGCCTACGCCCGACGGCCCAACTCCTCGCCCGCCTGGAAACCAGCCCGCCCCTGCTCGACCCGACCTGGGGCCACGCTCTGCGAAACAGCGACCAGCGGCAGGCCGCACACATCCTCGTCCTGGCCGAGCAACGTCTTGCCACCACCCCGGAACCCGAGCGCGACCACGCCCTGCTGGTGTTCGCGCATCTGCTGCGACGCCACCCCGGACACGGCTGGCCCCTGCTGCGATGCGCACTCGCCAGCAGCACGCCCGAAGTACGCCGCACCGCGCTGACCACCCTCGCCGCATGGCCCGCCGACACCCGCACCCCGGAGGCCGTTGCCCACCTGCGCGCCAGCGGGAAACCCAAGCCGGACGACCCCCAGGAGACACGCCCGTGACCGCACCGCCTCACCGCCTCACGCCCTACGCCCACCTGCCCGACCGCTACACCGACAGGCAGGTCGCGGCGTCCACCGTCGACGCCCACGGACGCGTCGTGACCCTCCTCGTTCCTCCCGAGGCCACCTGCACCCGCCGCGTACCGCCGGACCAACGTCTCCGCTATGGATCAGCGTGCGCCGGGCGCGGCGGATACCGCACGGCAGGGGTCAGGGTCGCGATCACAAATGGCCTCTGATCCGCCGTGCCACCAGGCAGGGTGCGCCGGTCGGCGAGGCTGCTTGTCGCTCCCGGCTCCCGCCTCGCCGGGGGCCCGTCTCCGGTGCCGGTCACGCTCGGCCGGCGAGTGGGGCGGCCGGGCCGAGGAGTTCGTGGGCGAGGTGCGTGATGGCTGCGGAGCGGGCGGTCTGGCGTACGCCGTCCATCCGGGCGAGGACGAGGTCGAGCGGCGGGTGCTCGTTGGTGAGCGCGAGGGTGGCCACGCGGGCGCCGCTGTAGGTGTCGTCGGTCGCCGGGCGCTGGTGCAGTACGGAGAAGCCGTGGCCGAGGGCGACGAGGGAGCGGACCGCTTCGTAGTTGTGGGAGCGGTGGCGGACGACGGGGGTGATCCCGGTGGCGGTGACGAGTGACCAGAAGTAGTCGCGGCTGTGCGGCAGGTCGAGCAGGACGAACGGTTCGTGGGCGAGTTCCGCCAGGTCGATCGTGCCGCGGCCGGCGAGTGGGTGGCCGGCTGCGACGAGCGCGTGGGCGGGGAGGGAGGCGATGGTCTCGCGCGCGATTCCGGAGCCGAGGCCGAGGTCGTAGGTGATGGCGGAGTCGATCCGGCCGGTGCGCAGGGCCCGGTCGAGCTCGTCCGCCTCGCCTTCGAGGACGTCGATCCGGAGCTGGGGGTGTCGTTCCGTCGCTGCGGCGAGCAGCCTTGGCAGGACGAAGGGGGCGACCGTGACGAAACAGCCGAGCCGGACCGGTCCGCTCAGCCCGCCCTCGACGCCGCGCGCCTCGGCGGCCAGGTCGAGCGCGTGGCTGAGGAGCTCCCGTGCCTGCAGCAGCAACCGTTCTCCGGCGGGGGTGGCCACCAGGCCTCTGCCCTTGCGGCGGATGAACAGCTGCACGCCGAGCTCGTGCTCCAGATTGGAGACCGCGGTGGAGACGGCCGACTGGGCGATCAGCAGCCGCTCGGCGGCCGCGGTCATGCTGCCGGCCTCGGCGGCCACCACGAAGTACCGCAACTGCGCCAGCGTGAACCCGACCGCTTCCGTCATACCTGCCGCCACGTCCCCAAGTCCTCATCTGAATCCAAGATGACTCAACCCTAAAAGATCTGCTTTACCAGGGGAAGTGTCACTCTCATAGTGGTGGTGCGGCCCCACCGGCCGAAAGCCCCCACCCCCACAAGCCCCGGGAGAGGTGTGTCATGACGACCCTCGCCACGGCACCGGTCACCGCGCCGTTGTCCGACAGCGTGCTGGGCACGCTCGGGAGGAAGAAGAGCTGATGGTGCACCACCGACTGCGGCGCTTCAACACCGCCGACACCTATCCCGAGCAGAACCTCGCCAACGACCTGGCGCAGGCCGTCGTCGCCGAGGGCGTGGTCTATCTGCGCGGCCAGATCGGGCAGGACCTGGAGACCCGCGAGAGCGTCGGCGTCGGCGACATCGAGGCGCAGGCCGAGCGGGCGATGTCCAACATCGCCATGCTGCTGGAGGAGTCCGGCAGTGCGCTGGACGAGATTGTGAAGATCACGATCTACCTGACCGACATCCGCTACCGCGAGCCCGTCTACCGGGTGATGGGCCGCTGGCTGGGGGGCGTGCACTACGTCTCGACGGGCTTGGTGGTCTCGGCCCTGGCCCGGCCGGAGTGGCTGGTGGAGATCGACGCCACCGCTGTCATCCCGGCCTCGCGCCGGACCGAGGCGGTCGGGATCCGGCACGCCAAGGCCGCCGAACGCGGGGAGCTGCTGTGACGTTCTCCATCGCCGCGCGGTGCCCCCGCACCGGGCAGGTCGGGGTGGCTGTCACCTCCTCCAGCCCGGCCGTCGCCTCCCGCTGCGCGTACGTACGGGCGGGGATCGGGGCGGCGTGTACGCAGAACGTCACCGACCCCCGGCTCGGCCCGTGGCTGCTCGATCTGATCGCCGCTGGGTCGAGCGCCCGGGAGGCCGTCCGCCACACCGCCGACACCGAGACGCTCGTGGCCTGGCGCCAGTTGACGGCCGTCGGCGCCGACGGGAGTCCTGCCGCGTTCTCGGGCGAGCACACGCTCGGTGTCCACGCCCAGGCCGTGGACGCGGACTGCGTGGCCGCAGGCAACATGCTGCTGCACAACGGAGTGCCGCAAGCCATGGCCGACGCCTTCGCCGCGCAGCCCGAACTCCCGCTCGCCCGGCGCCTGCTGGACGCTCTGACAGCCGGTCTCGCGGCGGGCGGCGAGGAGGGCCCCGTCCACTCGGCCGGCCTGCTCGTCGCCGACACCGTGCCTTGGCCCGTCGTCGACCTGCGGGTCGACTGGACGGACGGCGACCCGGTCGCCGAACTCGGCGCACTGTGGCGGCTGTGGGAGCCCCAGCAGGACGCCTACGTCCAGCGTGCCCTCGCACCCGAGCTGGCGCCGAGCTACGGCGTTCCAGGGGACCTGCGATGACCCCCGGAACGGCAGTCCCCGGAACAGCAACCCCCGAAACAGCAACCCCCGGAACAGCCCCCGCATCCACGCCCGCCCAGGCCTCCGCGGCCGTCCGGGCGCTGCTGGCGGAGACCGTCGGGCGGGCCTCCGGCCGGCTGGTCGCGCTGTCGCACCGGCTGCACGCCAACCCGGAGACGGCCTGGGAGGAGGTGCAGGCGGCCCGCTGGACCGCCTCGCTCCTCGACGACCTCGGCTACACGGTCACCCCGGGCGTCTGTGGGCTGCCGACCGCGTTCGCCGCGACGGTCGGCAGCGGTCCGCTGCATGTCGCGCTCTGCGCCGAGTACGACGCGCTGCCCGGCCTCGGCCACGCCTGCGGCCACAACATCATCGCCGCCTCGGCCGTGGGCGCCGCCGCCGCGTTGGCCCGGGTCGCGGACGACCTCGGGCTGACCGTCACCGTCCTCGGCACCCCGGCCGAGGAGGGCGGCGGCGGGAAGATCCTCATGCTGGACCGCGGCGCCTTCGAGGGCGTGGACGTGGCGATGATGGTCCACCCCGGCCCGGTCGACGTCGCCGAGGCCGAACCCTTCGCCGTGGCCCATCTGGGCGTCCAGTACACCGGCCGGGCCGCCCATGCCGCGGCCTATCCGGAGCAGGGCCGCAACCGCCGACGCCTTCACCGTCGCCCAGGTCGGCATCGGCCTGCTGCGCCAGCAGCTGCCGTCGACCACGCGGGTGCACGGGCTGGTGACGCGCGGGGGAGAGGCGCCCAACGCCATCCCCGAGCGCACAGCCGGGCGCTGGTATGTGCGCGCCTCGAACCTGGAGGAGCTGGAACGGGTCCAGCCCCGCGTCGAGGCCTGCTTCCGGGCGGGGGCGCTGGCTGCCGGCTGCGCGCTGGAGATCGAGCCGGAGAGCCCCCCGTACTCGGAGTTCCGCAACGACGCGGAGCTGATCGCGCTCTACCGCCGCAATGCCGAGGGCATCGGCCGCCGCTTCGCCGCGCCGGGCGATCCGGCGGCGCGGATGAACCGGGCCTCGACCGACATGGGCAATGTCTCCCGCGTCCTGCGGGCGCTGCACCCCTACATCGGCATCGACTCACTGCCCGCGGTCAACCACCAGCGGGAGTTCGCCGCCGCCTGCGCGACCCCGGCAGCGGACGCCGCCCTGCTCGACGGTGCGCTTGCGCTCGCCCTGACCGCAGCCGATCTGGCCTGCCCGAATCGGTGAACCGAGGGCTTACAGATCCGGGCAGCCGGTGATCGCGCGGGCGTGCGCGGTCAGCAGGCCGAGCGCCGTGGCCCGGTCGACGGAGGGGTTGCGGGCGACGATGTGGAGCCCGTAGCCGTCCTCCATCGCGACCAGGTTGCGCGCCAGGTCCGCAACCGGTGCGGCGGCGAGCGTGAAGACGCCCGCCGCCGCACCGACCTGCAGCAGCGTCGAGTACAGCGCGACCTCGCGGGCGAACAGCGACGACATCAACGCCGCGTGGGCGGCGCTGCGGTCGGCGAGGCCGTGCAGCTCGAACAGCAGCCGGTGCACCGCGTCGTCCGGGCCGGACGGCAGACCGCCCGCGAGCGCGGCGCGCATCCGGGCCACCGGTCCGTCGGGTTCGTCGGTGCGGCGCTGGCGCTCGGCCAGGTAGTTCTCGACGGCGTCCTGGTGGACGGCCAGGACGAGGTCGTCGAGCTCCGGGTAGTAGTACAGGACCGACCCCGCCGAGACACCTGCCTCGGCGGCGATGTCCTTGATCCGCAGGCCGGCCATGCCCCGGTCCGCGATGGCCCGTCCGGCGGCGTGGATCAGCGCCCCGCGGCGGGCTTCCTGGTTCTTCGGGCGTCCCATGGCTCCCATTCTCTGATGGGGATCGCAGATTTAACAGTCCCAACCCGCTTCTGCCATTGACGTGAGCTTAACGCGTTGTTTGAATCTCGCATCAAAGAACTCGGGCAGCTGCCCCAGACCCCGGCGGACGAGACCGCGGTCGACTGCCCTTCGAGGACTCCTGAGGTTCCCCACCATGAGCGACCCCACCCCCGCAAGCCGCACCCCCGCAAGCCGCACCCCCGCAAGCCGCACCCCCGCAAGCCGCACCCCCGCAAGCCGCACCCCCGCAAGCCGCACCCCCGCAAGCCGCACCCCCGCAAGCCGCACCCCCGCCGGCGCCGACGAGTGGCGCCGGCTGGCCTCGGGCCTGGCCCCGCAGACCCGCGCCTTCGTCGACGGCGAGCAGCGCGACGCCCGCTCCGGTGCCACCTTCACCGACACCGATCCGGCCACCGGCAAGGCGCTCGCCGAGATCGCCTCCTGCGACGCCGCGGACGTGGACGACGCCGTCCGCTCGGCCCGGACCGCCTTCGCCGACGGCCGCTGGTCCGGGCTCGCGCCCGAGGCGCGCAAGAAGCGCCTGCTGCGGCTCGCCGAGCTGATCGAGCAGCACGGAACGGAGTTCGCCCTCTATGACTCGCTCGACATGGGCAAGCCCGTGGCCGAGGCGCTCGCCGTCGACGTCCCGGGCGCGGCCGGCTGCTTCGCCTGGCACGCCGAGGCCGCCGACAAGCTCTACGACGAGGTGGCCCCGGCCGCGCCGGGCAACCTGGCGCTGGTCCGCCGCGTCCCGCTCGGCGTCGTCGCCGCGGTCGTGCCGTGGAACTTCCCGCTCGACCTCGCGTCCTGGAAGCTCGCCCCCGCGCTGGCAGCCGGCAACAGCGTCGTGCTGAAGCCCGCCGAGCAGTCGCCGCAGTCCGCGCTGCTGCTCGCGCGCCTCGCGGTCGAGGCGGGGATCCCGGACGGTGTGCTGAACGTCGTCCCGGGCCTGGGCGAGACGGCCGGGCGTGCGCTCGGCCTGCACCAGGACGTGGACGTGCTCGCGTTCACCGGCTCCACGGCGGTCGGGCGGCTCTTCCTCTCCTATGCCGCGCAGTCCAACGGCAAGCAGGTCTGGCTGGAGGCGGGCGGCAAGAGCCCCAACCTCGTCTTCCCGGACGCCGAGCTCGACGCCGCCGCCGAGCGCGCCGCGTTCGGCTTCTGCTTCAACGCGGGCCAGGTCTGCTCCGCCAACACCCGGCTGCTCGTACACGCGGACATCGCCGAGGAGTTCACCGCCCGCGTCGCCGAGCACGCGTCCTGCTACCTCCCCGGCGACCCGCTCGACCCGGCCACGCGCATCGGCCCGCTGGTGGACGAGGCCCAGGCGCAGCGCCTCCTCGCCGCCGTCGACGCCGCACGGGCCGACGGCGGACGCGTGGTCCTCGGCGGCACCCGGCCCGACCGCATCGGCGCCTATCTGCACCCGACGATCGTCACCGGCCTGCCGGCCGACGCGCCGCTCGCCCGCGAGGAGCTGTTCGGGCCGGTGCTGACGGTCCTTCCGTTCCGGGACGAGGCGGAGGCCGTGCGGATCGCCAACGACTCCCCGTACGGCCTGGCCGCCTCCGTCTGGACCCGCGACCTCGCCCGTGCCCACCGCGTCGCGGAGGCGCTCCACGCCGGGACGGTCTCGGTCAACACGGTCGACGCGCTGAGCCCCGCCACCCCGTTCGGCGGCTTCAAGCAGTCCGGCTACGGCCGCGACCTCTCGCTGCACTCCTTCGACAAGTACACCGGCCTGAAGACGACCTGGGTCTCCTTCGGCTGAGCACCGGCCCGGCCCGCCGGGCTCCCACCTGAGCACCGGCCCGACCCGCCGGGTCCCCACCTGAGCTTCCACCCTCATCACCTGCACGGAAGGCACCACCATGAGCCGCACCCCGATGACCCCGGACCAGCTGCGCGACGCGGACCGGGCCCGGATCATCCACCCGTATCTGCCCGGCTCCGTCGCCGAGCGCGTCGTGATGACCGCCGGTTCGGGCTGCCGCCTCACCGACGTGGACGGCCGCTCCTACCTGGACGCGACCGGCGGCCTGTGGCTCGCGCAGATCGGCCACGGCCGGGAGGAGGTGGCGCGCGCCGCCTATGAGCAGATGGCGCAGCTGGAGTACTTCACCAGCTTCTGGGAGTTCTCCAACGACCGGGCGATCGAGCTGGCGACCAAGCTGACGTCGATCGCGCCGGAGGGCCTGGGCCACGTCTACTTCACCTCCGGCGGCTCGGAGGGCAACGAGGCCGCGATCAAGATGGCCCGCTTCTACCACCACCGGCGTGGCGAGACCGACCGCACCTGGATCCTCGCCCGGCACAAGGCCTACCACGGCATCGGCTACGGCGGCGGCTCGGCGACCGGCTTCCCGGTCTACCACGAGGGCTTCGCCCCGATGATGCCGCACGTCTCCCACCTGACCCCGCCGTGGCCGTACCGCAGCGAGCTCTACGGCGGCGAGGACCCCACCGACTTCCTGATCGCCGAGCTGGAGCAGCGGATCGCCGAGATCGGCCCGGGCAACATCGCCGCGATGATCGGCGAGCCGATCATGGGCGTCGGCGGCATGCTCGTCCCGCCGGCCGACTACTGGCCGCGGGTGCGCGAGGTGCTGGACCGCCACGGCATCCTGCTCATCCTCGACGAGGTCGTCACCGCCTACGGCCGCGTCGGCACCTGGTTCGCCGCCCAGCACTTCGGCGTGACGCCGGACATCATCGTCACCGCCAAGGGCATCACCTCCGGCTACATCCCGCTCGGCGCGCTGCTCGTCGGCGACCACGTCGCCGAGCAGCTGCTCGCCGACCACGGCTTCCCCATGGGGTACACCTACAACGGCCACCCCGTGGCGGCCGCCGTCGCCCTGGAGAACCTGGACATCATCGAGCGCGAGGGCCTGCTCGCCCGCGCCACCGAGATCGGCGGCTTCCTCCACCGCGAGCTGGAGGCGCAGCTGGGCGAGCTGCCGGTGGTCGGCGAGATCCGCTCCGTCGGCATGATGCTCGCGGTCGAGCTGGTCGCCGACCGCACCACCCGCGAGCCGCTGCCGATGCTGCAGCCGCTGCTGCCGGACGTGATCCGCCGCGAGACCGGTGTCATCGTCCGCGACTGCGCCCACAGCCTGGTCCTCTCCCCGGCGCTGATCATGACGGAGACGGAGGCCAAGGAGGCCGTCGCCGCCATGCGTCAGGTCCTGGAGCGTGTCACCCCGACCGGCGAAATGCGCAACTGACCCGCATGGTGACGGGGCACTGCGCAGCGCCCGTCACCGTCACCGGAAGACCGCCGGGCCGTCCCACCACCCCACCCTCCCCGGGACGGCCCGGCCCTCACCGCACCGCGTTGAACACCTCCCCCTCCCCACACCCTTTCGAGGAGTTCCCGTGTCCACCACCCCCGCACCGGACAGCCAGGAACCCGCCGACAGACCCGACTCGGTGCCGAACCTGCACCGCAGCCTCGGCCGCTTCGACATCATGGCCCTCGGTGTCGCCGCCGTGATCTCGGCCGACGTGATCGGGCAGATCGCCACCGGCGGCGGCGAGGCCGTCACCTGGACCGCCCTGCTGGGGCTGGTCTTCCTCGTCCCCTACGCGCTGCTCTTCGCCGAGACCGGCGCCGCCTTCCCGCAGGAGGGCGGCCCGTATGTGTGGGTCAAGCTCGCCCACGGCCGGACCGCCGCCGCGCTGACCACCCTCTTCTACTGGGTCACCAACCCGGTCTGGCTGGGCGGTTCACTCGTCTTCGCCGCCGCGGGCGCATGGGACAGCCATGTCACCACGCTGGGCAGCGGCACCGTGGGCGACTACACCTTCAAGCTGGTGTTCATCTGGGTCTCCATCCTCACCGCCGTGGTCTCCCTCCGGCGCGGCAAATGGATCACGACGGTCGGCGCCATCGCCAAGGTCGCCGTCATGCTGACCGTCACCGCCACCGCGCTGGTCTACGGCCTCCAGCACGGTTTCAAGGGTCTGTCCGGCGCCGGCTTCGCGCCGACCACCGGCGGGCTCCTCGCGCTGGTGCCGATCCTGCTCTTCGCCTATGTCGGCTTCGAGGCCCCCAACGCCGCGGGCGAGGAGATGCGCAACCCCAAGCGGGACGTGCCGGTCTCCATCGGGGTCTCCGGCGCCGTCGCCGCCTGCTGCTACCTGCTGCCCGTGTTCGCCATCCTCGCCGTGGTCCCGGCCAAGCAGATCACCGGCGTCGCGGGCTTCCTGGATGCCGCGGCCCTCGTCCTTGGCAGCTACGGCAGTGCCGGGCACGCGCTGCTGACCGCGACCAGCGTCCTGTTCGTCTTTGTCCTGATGACCCAGGGCAGCGCCTGGATGATCGTCAGCGACCGCATGCAGGCCATGGCCGCCGCCGACGGCGGCTTCTTCAGCCGGGCGCTCGGCGCGTTCCACCCCCGCCTGGGCACCCCCGTGCGGATGAACCTCGTCTCCGGCGTCACCGCGACCGCGTTCATGCTTGCCGCCACGCTCCTGGTCAACGGCACCGCCGCGGCCGTCTTCAAGGTCGTCCTCACGGTGGCCGTCACCACCCTGCTGCTGTCCTACCTCGCCGTCATCCCGGCGCTGGGCACCCTGCGCAAGAACCACCCGGACGTCCAGCGGCCGTACCGGGTGCCCTTCGGCACCTGGGGCTTCCGGATCAGCCTCGGTCTTGTCTACGCCTGGATCGTCCTCGGCTCGTGGATCGCCCTCTTCCCCGGCGTCCTGGAACACGTCCTGGGCGTCGGCTACGACTTCAACGGCACCTGGGGCGTCTCCCGCACCGCCTTCGAGACCTTCACCCTCGGCACCGTCGCCGTCCTGCTCACCATCGGGCTCCTCGGCCGCGTAGTCGCCGGCCGCAACGACCGCCGCACCGAACAGGCCCCGACCGCCGGCGCCCTCGCGGAGTACCAGTCATGACCGTCCCCGTCCCCGCCGTCGTCCCGCACCGCACCGAACACGACCTGCTCGGCGACCGCGACGTCCCCGACGAGGCCTACTACGGCGTCCACACCCTGCGGGCAGTGGAGAACTTCCCGATCACCGGCATCCCCGTCAGTGCCCACCCCGAACTGGTCGTCGCCCTCGCCTGCGTCAAGCAGGCCGCCGCGCGGGCGAACCAGGAGCTCGGTCTGCTGGACCGCCGCCGGGCCGATGCCATCGTCGGCGCCTGCCAGGAGATCCGCGCCGGACACCTGCATCACGAGTTCATGGTCGACGTCATCCAGGGCGGCGCCGGCACCTCCACCAACATGAACGCCAACGAGGTGATCGCCAACCGGGCCCTGGAACTGCTCGGCCACGCCCGCGGCCACTACGGCGAACTCCACCCGCTGGAGCACGTCAACCTCAGCCAGAGCACCAACGACGCCTACCCGACGGCCGTCCGCATCGCCCTCCAGATGGGCGCCCGGCACCTGCACGCGGCCCTGACCGGTCTGGCCGACGCCTTCTCCGCGAAGGCCGCCGAGTTCGCGCCCGTGGTGAAGATGGGCCGCACCCAGCTCCAGGACGCCGTCCCCATGACGCTGGGCCGGGAGTTCGGCGCCTTCGCCGTCACGATCCGCGAGGACGTCGAGCGCCTCACCGAGGCCTGTCGACTGCTGCTGGAGATCAACCTCGGCGGCACGGCCATCGGCACCGGCCTCAACGCGCCCGACCAGTACGCCGCCACCGTGTGCGCGCGGCTGTGCGAGCTGACCGGCCTGCCGCTCACCACCGCGGTCGACCTCGTCGAGGCCACCTGGGACGTCGGCGCGTTCGTGCAGCTCTCCGGAGTACTGAAGCGGATCGCGGTCAAGCTGTCCAAGTCTGCAACGATCTGCGCCTGCTCTCCTCCGGCCCGCGCACCGGCCTCGGCGAGATCAACCTCCCGCCCGTCCAGGCCGGATCCAGCATCATGCCCGGCAAGGTCAACCCCGTCATCCCCGAGGCCGTCAACCAGGTCGCCTTCCGCGTCATCGGCCATGACACCACCATCACCCTGGCCGCCGAGGCGGGCCAGCTCCAGCTCAACGCCTTCGAACCGGTCATCGCCCACAGCCTGCTGGACTCCCTCGCCCTGCTCGCCGGGGCCTGCCGGACGCTCACCGAGCGCTGCGTCACCGGCATCACCGCCAACCCCGACCAGCTGCGCCGCAACGTCGACCACTCGATCGGCACGGTCACCGCCCTCAACCCGTTCATCGGTTACACCGCCGCCACCAGCGTCGCCGCCGAGGCCCTCGCCACCGGACGCAGCGTCCGCGAGCTGGTCCTCGAACGCGGCCTGCTGACCGCGGACCAACTCGATCAACTGCTCCGCCCGGAGAACCTCGCTGCCACGACGCGACCACTCCCGGCAAGGTGACGACAGGCCCGTTGGACGACGCCTGAGGATCTTCAGCGCTCCGCCGGATCTGCCCCGGATGCCACGGTTCCGGGGCAGATCCGGCTGTGGCGCACCGCGCGGCGACCGAACTGCCACGTGCCGGTCTACGGGGGAACGCGCTCAGCCGGGTACGGAGCGGAAAGTGACGGCCAAGGTGTCCAGTGCGGTGTTGAGGCGACGCCGTGCGGTGGTCTGATCGAGGTTCGTCATGGGAGCGCCATCCGGGACTCCGGGAGTCTGCACTACCCGAAGGTCGTCAACGTACTGGGTTGGACGCCTGGCGACGAGCCCAAAACATGACCTCGTGGGCACCGGTGATCGCGCGGACCGGACACAAGATCAGCGGCGGGGCTCGTCTGTCCGTACGTTGCTGGGCACAATCCCCGAGTGCGCCGACACCGCGGCGCGCCGGCGCTGTCCGGGCGTCCTGGGCTGCGGAACTCACTGGCAGCCAAAGCGGGCTCCCACACGAGTGGCCCGGCACCCCACGTGGGCAGAGGCCAGGAACTGCGGCGGATGATGCTGCCCCCCGGCGCAACAAAAGGCGGTCTCCGGCTGCGGACACCGCCCTGACGAGTTCCCCCGCGCGATTGAGACGGGGAGTGAAGCGGGCGACGGTGTGGTGTCAGCCCGCGCTATTGCTGTCCTGACAAGATGGCGGCATGGAGCGTGTGCTTGGCATCGGTGGATACTTCATGCGAGCCGCTGACCCGGCCGCCCTGAGCGCGTGGTATCGCGACTGCCTGGGCCTGGACATCGATGAGCACGGCCTGTGGCATCAGGGAGCCGGGCCGACGGTGTTCGCCGCGTTCGAGTCCGGGACCGACTACTTCGGGTCTCGCGCCCAGCAGACCATGCTCAACTTCCGGGTCCACGACCTGGATGCGATGTTCGCGCAATTGCGCGCCAAGGGTGCGGACGTGGCCGAAGAGACGCAGGACATGGAGGGCATCGGTCGATTCGGCTGGGTCACCGATCCCGAGGGCAATCGGATCGAGCTGTGGCAGCCCGCCTGACCGGGTCTTTGCGCCGGCGGTGACGCGCGCTGCCGGACCTCTGGGCTGTCGAAGTGTGCAGGGTGGTCAGGCCCGCCCCGAGAGGCCTTCTGCGGGCACTTGGTCCGGCCTCTGAGGTGTCCCCGCGATCAACTCCGATCAGCCCGATCAGCCCGAGCAGACCCGGGAGACCTCGCAGGGCACCTTCGTGCAGCACCAGCCAGCCACAAGGTCACGATCCCGGGACGCCCTGCACCGCCCCCTGACTGAGATCCCGCCGGGAGTGCCTCCCCGGTGCCGGCCCTGGCTCCCAGCCCGGCCGGCACCGGCGTCGAGGCACGGGCCTCGGCCCGCTGCGCGTCGGTCATGCAGCTGCGATGGCACCCGTCTGACGCACCGCGGAGATCGCCCTGATTGGCTGATGGAGCCGTCGCACGCGAGGCTGGCCGAAGTGGCGCTGGTCGACTCGATGACGGCGGGAGGCCCCGTCGGCTCCTCAGTTCACCTCGGCCCTGGACGCGGCGCCGGGCCCGTCGGTGCTGCCGTATGCGAGATAGCTTCGCTGGATCGTGATGTGGTCGGCGACATATCTGGCGTCGTGCCAGACACCCCAGATGAAGCTCGACCCGCGGCGGGACAGCCAGGGCAGGCCCAGGAAGTAGACGCCCGGCTCCGAGGACACTCCCCGCCGCTGGTCCGGTCGGCCGTTCTCGTCGAACGCGTCGACCTCGAGCCAACTGTAGTCGCTGGCGAAGCCGGTCGCCCAGACGATCGAGGTGACGCCGGCCGCGGCCAGGTCGAGCTCCAGGAGGGGGTTGGACACGCAGTCCGGCTCCGGCCCGAGGACGTGGGCCTCAGGCTCCTCGGGGAGGTCGAGCCCAATGCGCTCGACATACTCGTCGGCCGCCCGGAGGAGCGCCAGGTAGTTGCCGTCGCCGAGCGTGATGTTTGTGGCGAGGTCCGGCGCGAAGCGCAGTACGCCGTTGTCGTAGGACGCGGTCAGGCCGACGAGTTCGACACCGTCGGCGGCCAGGGCGCGGAAGTCCACGGTGTGGCCGCCGCGGGCGCCGCTGACCGCGATGGTCACATGTCCGGCACCCTGCGGAGGCGTCTGTGCGTCCCAGAGCCCGAGCACGCCCAGCCACCAGCAGAAGTCACGTCCGCGGTACTCGCGGGGCGGACGGTCGTGGGGACCCACCGAGAGCAGGACCCGGCGACCGGACCGGCGCAGCTCGTCGGCGATCTGGACCCCCGAGGAGCCGGCCCCGACCACGAGGACCGCGCCTTCGGGCAGCTGCTCCGGGTTGCGGTAGCCGCTGGAGTGGATCTGCACGGGGACGGCGCCATCCGGAACGATGGGCGGGATCAGGGGCCGCTGGAAAGGTCCGGTCGCAGCCACGACGAAGCGTGCGTCGATGGCGCCCTCCGACGTCTCGACCCGGAAGCCGGACCGGCCGGAGTGCTTCCGCACCGAGGTCACCTCGACCCCGCACCGGATCGGGGCGCCGATCTTCTCGGCGTACGCGACAAAGTAGTCCGCGACCCTCTCCTTCGAGGCGAAGGCATCGGGGTCGACGTCGGAGAACTCCAGCCCCGGGAACCGGTCGTGCCATGCGGGCCCGTTCGCAACCAGGGAATCCCACCGCTCCGAGCGCCACCGCTCGGCGATCCGGTGCCGCTCCAGGACGATGTGCGGTATGCCGTGAGCGCCTAGGTGCTCGCTCATCGCCACGCCTGCCTGGCCCGCCCCGACGACGACTACTTCAGTCTTTTCACTCGGCATTTCAACCTCCGTCAGGCGGCAGTCCATCCGGTGTCGCGTCGACCGTGCTACCGCACGAGAAATCCTCGGGGCCCATCCGGAATTCTGTCCAATAGACGTTTTTGTTGTGGGTGATCTGATTTATAGATCTGGCGCGCAGCTGCCGAGACCCGCGTCCCGGCTGGTCTCGCCGCAGGTCAGTACCTGTGCAGAAGGCCGCCGGGCCGGACGCATCGGAGGACGCCGGGGCGGGGGAGCCGGTCGGGTCCGGTGATGGGCTCTGCCATCTACAGGGCAGAGATCCGCTGGTCGTCCCTGGATTCGGGGGTGCGGTGCCCGGTCGGGCACGCGCTTCGTCCGGGATCAGGAGGCGGTCGAGGAACTCGAGCGTCCAAGGTGATCGGCGGGGCGCCGACCACGGGCCGCGACCTCGAAAAATAGCTGCTCCAGCTATGATAGCTGTTACTATCATAGCTGGAGGTGTCGCTATGCCGCTGAAGCCGAGGCGTCTGTTCGGGCGGGATGCGGAGTGGGGTGCGCTGAGTGAGTTCGCCGCCTCGGATCAGCCGGGAGCCTCGCTGGGGCTGGTCTACGGCCGCCGTCGGCAGGGCAAGACGCTGATGCTGGAACTGCTGGTGCGCGAGATGGGCGGCTTCCTCTTCGCCGCGACCCAGCAGAGCGAGGCGCAGAATCTGGCAGACCTCGGGAGCGCGTATGCGGCGTTCCGGGGGTTGCGGCGGCCGGTGCTGTTCTCCGACTGGCGGGATGCTCTGGATGAGGTCCTGCGGATCGGTGAGGACGCTCAGGTGCCGGTGGTCATCGACGAGTTCCCCTACCTGGTGGCCGCGAGCCCGGCGCTGCCCTCCTACCTTCAGGCATCACTCAGTCCGCTGAGCCATGCGAAGGAGCACACTCGCACGCGGCTGATCCTCTGCGGCAGTGCGTTGACCACGATGGCCCAGTTGCTGGGCGGCGGTGCGCCGCTGCGCGGACGGGCGAGCATGGAGCTGGTGGTACGGCCGTTCCGGTTCCGGGAGGCGGCCGCGTTCTGGGGTGTGGAGGAGGATCCGGAGCTGGCTTTCCGGCTGCACGCGCTGGTCGGCGGGACGCCCGCGTACCGGGAGATGTCCGGGGGAGTGGGGCCGGGGAGTGTGGCCGACTTCGATGTGTGGGTGCAGCGCAGGCTGCTCAACCCGGCGTCGGCGATGTTCCGGGAGGGCGGTCTGCTGCTGCGGGAGGAGCCGTCGATCTCCGACCCCACGTCGTACGCGGCGACCCTGACCGCGGTCAGCGCGGGCAACCACCGCCGGTCACAGATCGCGGCGGCGCTCGGGCGTCCGAGCAGCGCCCTGGCGCATCTGCTCTCCGGTCTGCAGGACATCGGGCTGCTGGAACAGGTCGATGACGCGCTGCGGGACAAGCGCAGCACCTTCAAGGTAGCGGAACCGGTGGTGCGACTGCACCAGCTGCTGATCCAGCGTCACGAGCCCGAGCTGGTCGTGGGGCGCGCGGACCGGGTCTGGGCGGAGAACGCCGACACGGTCGCCGGGAAGATCTACGGCCCCCACTTCGAGGAGCTGGCCCGGCAGTGGTGCTTCGAGCATGCCTCCGACGAGACCCTGGGTGGCAGGGCAAGCTGGGTGCGTCCGACGGAGATCCCGTGTCGGGAACACCGGCGTGGCCATGAACTGGACCTGGTGGTCGGGGAGTCCCCGGCCTTCGGGTCGGAGCGGATCACCGCGATCGGGGAGGCCAAGGGGACGGCCAAGCCCGTGGACGTGCCGGAACTGGAGCGGCTGGACCACCTGCGAGGCCTGCTGCCCAGCGAACGCGTCGGGCCCTTGCCCAAGCTCCTGCTGTTCGCCCGCTCCGGCTTCACCGACCAACTGCGCCGTGTGGCCGGCAGCCGCAGTGACGTCGAGCTTGTCGACCTCAAGCGGCTGTACCAGGGGGCGTGATCCAAGCGGCGGAGCTGTCGGCCCCGCACAACGTGCGGTGCGGCCACGCGGCGGAGCGGTTCCCTCCCCAGGGGCCTGCCATCCCGGTGACGCACGAATCCGCGGCGCGAGATGCAAACTCCGCGGCTGCCGATGTGATGCGTCCGACCCTGTCCGGGTAACGGCCCGCCGCTGGTGGGGGCCTCGCGATGCCACGGTAAAGATCATCCAAAGCCGCCTTGTGCGAACCGCTGTTCGGGTAGTACATGTGGCGCTTCAGTGATCAATCGATGATGAGAGCCGGTACCTTGACCTCCAGATCAGCCGCGCCCGGAGAAGAGCCGCCGTCCCTGCCGGACGACGTCTGGGAGCAGTTCACCCGCGACACCGAGGCGGACATCCGCGCCAATGCGCCCAAGGAGGCCTCGGCTCGGGCGCGGTTGGTCACCGAGCGGCTGCGCCTGGAGGATGAGGCGGCGGCCAAGGCGGCGAAGCGGTCCAGGTTCGGCCGCAAGCCCAAGACGCCGGCGCTGCCCGATGGCTGGCGCACCGGGCCCGCATGGCGTGAGATGGAGGGCCGGAAGCCGCGTGGTCGCAAGTTCCTCGGGTTGGTCGGCGTCGTGCTGGCGGTGGTGCTCGTCCTGGCGGCATTGAACCCGCAGGGTGTCCGGTCCGTTCTCGCCGGCCACGGCTGGGGAGCTTCGGCCGCCGCCGCCGCACCGTTGCCGCCCGAGACCGCCGCCCCCACCGCGGCGCCGTCCGCCGCGGACCCCGACATTCCCACCCTGCACCGGCCGTTCGCCGGCTCGCCCGCCGAGCAGTATGCCGACGGCGCCGACGGCATAGTGCTGCCCACGGCGAAGGCGGTCGGTACCAACACCAAGGCGGAGGTCGCCAAGGCGCTGCGGACGGCCAAGGACTTCCTCGTCGCGTCCAACCTGGACCCCGCCGTGCTGGCCGGCGGCAAGCCGGAGAAGGCCCTCGCGATCATGGACCCCACCGCCAACGATGCGCGGGAGATGGCGCGCGAGTTCCTGGCGCACCCGAGGGAGAACCATGACCCGCTGACCCTGTTCACCCGGTTCAACCCCCGTGAGGTGCGGGTGGTCGGCTCCGTCGTCAAGGTGCGCGGCCGCATGACGGTGGGCAAGGGCAAGCACGGTGGACTGCGGATCGTCGCCGACTACACCTTCGTCTATCCGCTGACCCGGGTGCAGAAGCAGGAGAGCACTGCGGCTGAGGTCGTCCGGACCATCGTCCGTCGCACGGTCACCTTCGAACTCCTGAACCCGCAGCGGTATCGCGTCACGCGCGGCACTCTTCCGGTGATGGGCTGGGACTCCGACCTCGGCAACTCGGCCTGCGGCATCCACGACGGCTTTCTCCACCCGCAGTTCAACACGGACGTCGATCCGCAACCCTCCGGCAGTGCCACCCCCTCCATAACGCCGTCCGGCCCGGCTGTCGACCCCTACGACCGCAGCAAGCCGGTCGGCACCGGACGCAGCGCCGCGTGCGGCAGCCTGAGCCGCACCTGAGCACCGGGGCCGATCGTCCGAGGTCAGTGCGGAGAGGTCGGGCGAAGAAGGACCGCGGGCCAGGGAGTCAGGGGGCGTAGGTTGACACGCTCTCGTCCCGGCCGGCGTTTGCACAGCTCGCAGGCCGTTTCCGCAGCGCTGCGGGAACGGCCTGCTGTGCAGCTCCGACGCTGGTGACTGCAGGGGAGGGGCAGGCGTTCAACTGGTGGTCACTGCGCGGGGCTTGTGGGCGGCGGAATGGATGCGGAGCCACGTCCGCCCGACTCCGACCACACACGCTTCCGTCGAGCGACCTCGAACACGCTGCCCACCTGTTCCGTGGTCAGCGTGGCGGGGAGTCGCGTCACAAACTGGTCCACGGTTGCCCCGTCGAGGACGGACACGCTTGGTACGTCCGCCTCGATGCGGATCCAGCGAGCCCCGACCACAGCAATGACCGGACGGACGGGCACCGCCCAGCCACACCGCTTCAGCAGCAACCTGGCCACCCGGCGGGCCTCGTTCATGCTGCTGCGCAGGTAATCGGTGCTTCGTCCGTCCACCCGCAGCATGGCGTCGCCGACCCAGACGCTCGCGTCGGCGTGGTGCTTGCTGTTCACGGTGAACACACCGGGCGGTCCGATCACCAGATGGTCGATGTCGCTGCCGCTCGGCCACTGCACCCCGTGCAGGACTCGCCAGCTGTCCGAGGGCAACCGCCCCAGTGCCTGGCCCACAAAGACTTCCCCCGCGATGCCGATCTGGATCTCCGTTGGGAAAAGGGGGTCCCTGGCTGTGCGTGCCGACCAGCGAACCAACTGCCGTTGTGCCCGCTCCCTGTCCCGTGCCAACGCCATCAGCGCAGCGCCGGGGCGGTTGCCTGCCAGATCCTCGTCCGGTGTCAGGGGAGGCAAGGGCGGGACCGCCGCCGGACTCGGCCCCTCCGACGCAGCAGCAGACCGCGGACCGGATCGGTGTGCCTGTGTTGCCCGTTGCTCTCGCTTCCACCGGGCGATGCACGCTCGCGCCGCCTCCTCGGCAGCCGGCACGAGGACACGAAACTCACCGCTCCGGAAGTCGTAGTACGCGACCGACTCACCCCGAGAGCCCACGCGGCTGACATACACACGGTCCTGGCCGTTCCTGCGCCATCGCCTGGCCACAAGATCATCCATCCGGCCCCCCTCAGCACAGATCCTGCCATCACCAGGCCGGCACGCAGGCGCCGATGCCGCAAGACCCGGGATGGAGCGCCCAGAAATGATGAGGTGTCAAGTCAGGTAATGGGCCAGGACCCACCATCAGCCGGGACCCGACGGGGTGCCGGGACATTGGGGGTAGGCCCGGCTTCGACTGCGATGCACCCGGCCACAGGCGCACGGCGGGACGTCGCTGGGGCGCATGGCCATCAGGGTCCGCCCCCCACCCGGGCCTGCACCACCGTGTCGTCGGAGGGGGCCCCGTCGCCCGGCGAAGGCCCGGCCGAATGTTCCCCTGACCGTCCGCCGGGCCCTCCCGGCCGACGAGATTCGCGGTGCGGTCCGCAGCCTTGACTCCGTCGGCGCAGACCCGCGAAAACACGTCGCGAGCCCGCCATCGCCGACCTTAAGGTCCCCACCATGGCCTACCTGGCGTTACTGCGTGCCCCTCACGTCGCTCGACTGCTGGCCGGCAGTTGGGTCGGACGCCTCCCACCCGCGATGGCCGCCCTCACCATCCCGCTGGCCCTGCGCAGGGCCGGTGCGAGCTATGGGTTCGTGGGCATCGCGGCCGGCGCCTTCGCCATTGCCGCAGCCGTCGGTGCACCGCTGCTGGGACGGGCGGTCGACCGCTGGGGGCAGACCAGGGTGCTGGCCCCCACCGCCGGCCTGGCCGCGGCGGGCTTCATCACCATCGCCCTCGCTCCTGGCCACAAGCTCCCGGTTCTGGTCGGAGCGCTCCTCGCCGGCGCCATGACCCCGCCCCTGGAGCCCTGCCTGCGGGCCCTCTGGCCCGACATCGCTCCCAGCGGCCGGTTGGAGTCCGCGTACGTCCTTGACTCCGTCGCCCAGGAACTCGTCTTTGTCGCCGGACCACTGGTGGTGACCGCCTGCGTTGCCGTCCAGTCGCCCCTGTTCGCCCTGCTCGCCCAGGCGCTGCTCGGCGTGGTGGGGGTCGTCGTGGTCGCGACCGCCCCGCCCTCCCGCCGCTGGAAGGCCGCAGCCCGCTCCAGCCACTGGCTGGGCCCGCTGCGCAGTCCCGCCCTGGTCACCCTGCTCGCCGCGCTCACCGGGACCGGCTTTGCCATCGGAACCCTCAATGTCCTGGTGATCTCCTACGCCGAGCACTGGTCGACGCCCGGCGGGGCGCCCGCCCTGCTCGCCCTGAACGCCGGCGGCGCGCTGATCGGCGTCCTGATCTACGGCACCCGCAACTGGCCCGGCACACCCGCAACCCGGGCAGTCCTGTTCGCCGCCGGCCTGGTCAGCGGCTACGGACTGCTGACCCTTGTCCCGCCCCCGCCCTACATGCACGCACTGATGCTGCTCACCGGAGCGTTCCTCGCCCCGCTGCTCACGGTCACCTTCCTGCTCGTCGGCGAACTGGCCCCACCCGGCACCACATCAGAGGCCTTCGCCTGGGAGGTCACCCTCTTCGCGTCGGGGACGTCACTGGGCTCCGCCGTGGTCGGCACGGTGCTGGAGCACACCGACGAGCACCGGGCAGCCGCCTGCGGTGTCCTGGGCACGCTCGTCACCCTGCTGATCCTGGTCCTCAGCAGGCGGCGTCTCTCCGTTCAGCAACCGGATGTGAACGGGACCCCTGACGCCGCGCCCGCCGACGTGTGAGAGCTGGGCAAACCCCTGCCCGCGCGGGGTCATGTGACGCGGCGCCCGACCGGCCCAAGCCGTCAGCTGATCGCCGTCAGCTGATCGCCGGCCGCGTCAATGTCAGCGGTCGGCGTGACGGTCCTGACAGCAGCGGGAGGGGAGCGCCATGGGCACCTGGGCCATCGGTCCGTTCGACAGTGACACCGCAGCAGACTTCGCCCTCACTCTGGACGACGCGGGCGGCGAGGAGCGTGAGGGGCTGATCCGAAGCCTGCTGCTGCGAGTGAAGCGAGCGGGGGCGGGACCGCGCAGGCCCGTCGTCACGCCAGGACGCGCGACCGGTATGCAGCCGCGGCACGCCGTTCGAACCGTGCCCGGGAGCTCCCCGAAAAAAGTTCACGTAGGGTCTGTCGAATTCTCGTTGCCCGTGCGACGTACAGGCGTACCGACCGATCACTCAGCAAGGAGAGACACCATGGCCCAGTACGCGATCCTCATCTACGACACGCCCGAGGCCGGCGAGTACACGCCCGAGCAGCAGGCCCAGAGCAAGCGGCACGCCAACGACCTGGTCGACTCCGGTGCCATGGTCGCGGCGTACGCGTTGCAGTCCCCCGACACCGCCACCTCACTCCATGGCGACATGGTCACCGACGGCCCGTTCGTCGACGCCAAGGAGGTCGTCGCCGGGGTCTGCATCATCGAGGCTCCGGATCTGGACGCCGCCCTGGAGCTGGCCCGGCGCAACCCGGCCCTGCAGTGGGGCCGCGGCGGTGTCGAGGTGCGGCCCGTCGCCGGCAGCATCCCGCCCCGATGACCACTGCGCCCGACGCCGGCCAGGCGGTCGCCGACGCGCACCGCCGCGAGTGGGCTCTGGTGCTCGCCGCGGCGGTGCGCGTCGCCCGCGACCTGGACCTGGCCGAGGAATGTGTGCAGGAGGCGTACGCCGCGGCGCTGGCGTCCTGGGAGCACGACGGCGTCCCCGGCAACCCCGCGGCCTGGCTCACCACCGCGGCCAAGCGGCGGGCGATGGACGCGGTCCGCCGCGAGCGGGCCTTCCGCTCGAAGCTGCCGCTGCTGGTGGAGCCCGAGGCGGCGGTCGACGAACTCGCCCTGGAGGAGCCCGACGAGGAGGCCGCCATGGACCCCGAGGAGGCAGTGCCGGACGAACGCCTGCGGCTTGTCTTCATCTGCTGCCATCCCGCGCTTGCACAGGAGGCCCGGCTCGCGCTCACCCTGCGGCTGGTGTGCGGTCTGCCGACTGCGGATGTCGCCAGGGCGCTGTTGGTGTCGGAGCAGACCATGGCCGCCCGGATCACCCGGGCGAAGAAGAAGATCTCCGCCGCCCGGATCCCCTACCGGGTGCCGCGCCCGGCGGAACTCCCGGACCGGCTGGCGGCTGTGCTCGGCGTCATCCACCTGCTGTTCACCGCCGGCCACACGGCTCCGTCGGGCCCTGCGCTGATGCGCACCGACCTGGCCGACCGCGCGCTGCATCTGACCCGGACGCTGCGCGACCTCATGCCCGACGAGCCGGAGGTGCGTGGCCTGCTGGCCCTCCTGCTCGTCACGGACGCCCGCCGTGCCACCAGGACCGACGGCGAAGGAAGGCTGCTGCGCCTGGAGGAGCAGGACCGCTCCCTGTGGGACCGCGCCGCGCTGGCGGAAGCGCACGACCTGATCGTGGACGGGCTCCGCGGCGGCCGTGCGGGGCGCTATGTGCTGCAGGCCGCGATCGCATCGCTGTACGCCGGGGCGCCGGCGTACGAGGACACGGACTGGCCGCAGCTCGTGGCCCTCTACGACAGACTGCTGGTGCGCTGGCCCTCACCGGTGGTCGCGCTGAACCGCACCGTGCCGCTGTCGATGGCCCAAGGGCCTGCGGCCGCGCTGGCCGAGGTCGAGGGACTGGAGCAGGACGGACGGCTCGCCCGTTACCACTATCTGCCCGCGATCAAGGCGGACCTGCTGCGGCGTCTGGGCCGTACGGCGGACGCGGCGGCTGCATACCGGCAGGCGCTGGAGCTGGCCGGCAACGGGGCCGAGCGGACGTTCCTCGCCGGGCGCCTCGCCGATCTGGAGGCCGACGCCGGGTAGCCGCCCGCCGCAGCCCCGAGGGGGACGTTCTCGAGGTCTGCTGTCGCGGGGTGGGAGCCAGCAGGCCGGTGACCTCAGCGAGCTCCCGAGGAAGCGGGTTTGACGCTCAGTCCGGGGGCTACGCGCCGACCGGCAGCTGCCCTGCCTCGCCCCGTCCCGCTCCGCCTTGCCCTGCCCTGCCCCGCCCCGCCCCTGCCCCGCCCCAGCTCCGCCCCAGCTCCGCTCCGCACAGATGCACACAGGAGCCTCGTGCCCGTCGTCCCACAACCGCCGATCGCACGCCCTGCCCGCACCACCCACCAGCAGGGCGGCGCGGCCGTGCCCACACGGCGACTGTCCAGCGCCGATGAGGATTGCGGCGCCACCGGGCCGAGGGCCCGCCGCAGCGGTGGAACGCGGCCAGTGGGGGTGCTTCACGGCCGGGAGTTCCGCTCCATCGATTACAAGATCAGCACGCTTTCCTCTTCACTTCACCAAGTGCATGAGTGATCTTCAGGTGCTGCGCTGTCCGTGATGTCCTGACAAATCGACACAAGCATCGCGGAGTCACCGGATGTGGCCGGGATAAGCAGCCGAGAGACCGTCACATTCCTTTCACAATAGGAAGATGTGATGTTCGAAAAGAGTGCCATGATGCTCCGATCTTCGACTTGTCATGAGCCGGAGGTGTTTCAGCGCAGCACGGGTGATGGGGATGCGGATGCACACGCGGAGTCGATGGGGCCGGCTGGTGACGCTGGCGGTCTCGCTGGGTCTGGCCACTGTTACGGGGATGCCGACCGGCACCGCCTATGCCTTCGGTCCCACCTCGGTTCCCACGGCCCCCTCGGTGGTCGGTTCGGCGCCCGTGCAGCGTTCCGGGACGGCGGCCGGCCGCAGCCACAAGGCGGCGTCCTCCTCGACCGCGGCTGCCGACAAACTCGGCGGGAACGGCTCCGCACCCCGGCCCAAGGGCGCACTGCCGGAGGACCGGCAGGCCAAGCCGCTGACCCTGCCCCGGCAGGCGGACCGGCAGCCGGACAGTGTGCAGGTGCTGCCCGCCCAGGCGGCACAGCAGCTGCACGGCTATGACGCGGCCTCCAGCCACGAGTTGACCGGTCAGCGCAGTGAGCGGACCCGGACCTTCGCCAACGCCGACGGCAGCTACACCACCCGGATCTACAAGGACCCGCAGTTCCACCAGGGCTCCGACGGCAAGTGGGCGCCGGTGGACACCACGGTGGTCCCCCGCACCGAGCAGCTGGCGGCGTCGCTGTTCGGCGACCGGAGCACCACCGCGGGCGCGGAGAACCTCGCCCGGCTGATCGGCCCCTCCGCCGGCGGCTCCGGTTGGGCTGTGTCCGACAGCCAGAACCCGGTGCAGTTCGCCCCCACGGCGGATGGCGACCCGGTGGTGACGGTCCGTCTGGACGATTCCCACACGGTGGGTTACGGCGTGGCCGACGCCGCGGCGGTGCCCGGTGCAGCTTCCGGCGACACGGTCAGCTACGACGGTGCGCGGCCGGGGGCCGACCTCCAGCTGACGGCGACGGCGGCCGGCGTCAAGGAGGATGTCGTCCTCAACTCGCCCTCCGCACCGGCCGACTGGACCTTCCCGCTGCACCTTCAGGGACTGAAGGCCTCGCAGACGGCCGACGGCTCGGTGGTGTTCACCGACGAGAAGGGGACCGTCCGCGCCTCCATGCCCAAGGGCTGGATGGAGGACTCGGCCGTCGACCCGCACTCCGGCGACGGCGCGATATCCACCGGCGTCACCTTCAGCCTGGTGCAGTACCAGGGCGGTCAGGCGCTGCGGATGCAGGCCGACGAGACGTGGCTGCACGACCCGGCCCGTGTCTTCCCGGTGCGGATCGACCCGAGCGTCGGCAATGTCGACGACAACTCCGACACCTATGTGGAGTACCCGTACGACCAGAACTTCGCCGGTGACGTCGAGCTGAAGATCGGTACGTACGACGGGGGCGGCCACAAGGCCAACGCCTTCCTGAAGTTCGACGATGTGGGCTCCTCGCTGAAGAACGAGTATGTGCTCGGCGCGAAGCTGTACATGTACAACACCTGGGCCTACTCCTGCACCGCGGCGTCGGTCACCGCCTACCCGATCTCCGGGTCGTGGACCTCCACCTCGGTCTCCAGCTACCCCGGCCCGGCGGTCGGCTCCTCCCTGGGCAGCGCCAGCTTCGCCCGGGGCTGGAAGCCCAGCGGTGCCACGTCCTCGTCGTGCGCGTCCAAGTGGGAGCCGATCGACCTCGGCACCGGCGGCAAGACCCTGATCGAGGGCTGGACCCACGGCAAGGCCAACTACGGTCTGGCGCTGAAGGCGTCCACGACCAGCTCCTACGGCTACAAGAAGATCGAGTCCGCCAACAACGGCACCGGCGACCCGTATCTGGCCGTCACCTACACCAAGTACGGGGCGTCCTACACCCTGACCTCGACGCCGCCGAGCCCGCCGGTCACCGGCTCCCAGGACGGCAAGGTCAAGGTCAAGGTCACCAACCTGGGCACCGACACCTGGACGTCCAGCAACGGCTACAAGCTGGGCTACAAGGTCTACGACTACACCAGCGGCAAGCTGATCACCACCAACACCTCGGCGGCCACCATGCCGTCGAGCGTGGCGCCCAACGCCTCGATCACCCTCAGCCCCACGATCAAGGCGCTGGTGCCGGGCAAGTACCTGATCGACTGGGACATGTACTCCGGCAGCACCTCGTTCTCCTCGCAGAGCGTGCCGGTGGGCAAGATGGCGCTGACGGTGCCCGTGGTGGCGCCGAGCGTGAGCAATGTGCTCCCGCCGAACGGCTACAGCGCTCAGACGCTGACGCCGCAGCTCACCGTGATCGCCTCGGACAACAACGGCGCCAGTCTGACGTACCACTTCACGGTGCTGGACGGCACCACCACGGTGGCGGACTCCGGGTCCATCACCGACCACCTGTGGAGTGTTCCGGCGAGCCTGCTGCAGTGGGGCAAGTCCTACACCTGGAGCGTGGTGGTCTCGGACGGCACGTCCTCGCAGACCATCGGCCCCAGCACGCTGACCACCCAGATACCCCAGCCACCGGTCACCTCCCATCTGGGCGCCAGCGCCGGTGACCACGGATTCGACGCGCAGGTGGGCAACTTCACCACCGCCGCCACCGACGCCTCCGTCGCCACCGTGGGTCCCGATCTGACGGTCGCCCGTACGTACAACAGCCTCGACGCGGACACCACCCACGCCTTCGGCGCCGGCTGGTCCTCCCGCTTCGATATGAAGATCACGCCGGATGCCGACGGCTCGGGCAATGTGGTGCTCACCACCCCCAGCGGCCAGCAGCAGCGCTTCGGCCGCAGCACCATGACGCTGACGCAGATGTTCGACGTGGGGGACCAGACCGGCGACGGCATCGACGACATCGACTCCGTCGACCCGGTCACCGGGCAGCTGTGGATGTACCCGGGCCCGGACTTCGCCGGCACCGAGCGGATCAAGGTCGGTTCGTCCGGCTGGACCGGCATGACCCAGCTGACCGGCGGCGACTTCGACGGCGACGGCATCGGCGATGTGATCGGCGAGCAGGCCAGCACCGGCATCCTGTTCTTCTACAAGGGCAAGGCGGGCGGCGGCTACAACACGCGGGTCCAGCTCACCACCGGTTGGACCGGCTACATCGACACGATCGCCGAGGACTACAACAGCGACGGCAAGCGTGACCTGGTCGCGGTGGACAACGCGACCGGATATCTGTGGCTGTGGCCCGGCAACGGCGACGGCACCTTCGGCACCAAGGTGCAGATCGGCACCGGCTGGCTGCCGTACCGCCTGGTCACCGCCGGCGACTTCAACGGCGACGGCAAGAACGACCTGCTCGCCGCCGACAGCACCACCGGCAACCTCTACCTGTGGGCGGGCAAGGGCGACAAGACCTTCGCCGCCAAGGTGCAGACGGGTACCAGCTGGGGCACGATCGGTCAGATCGCCGGGGTCGGCGACCGGACCGGCGACGGAGCCGACGACTTCCTCGCCGTGAAGAGTGCGACGCAGGAGCTGTTCCTCTACAAGAGCACCGACTTCGCCGGCCCGACCAGGATGGCGGCCGACTACGGCAGCTATGTCTCCCCGTCCGGGCAGTTCGCCTCTCTGGTCGGCACCCTCGGTGGCGGCTGGACGCTGACCGACAAGTCGAAGACGGTGTACACCTTCGACTCGGCCGGCCGGCTGACGAAGATCACCGACCTGAACCACATCAGCGAGACCCTGAGCTACGACGCCTCGGGGAAGCTGGCCACGGTCACCAACACCACCTCGGGCCGCTCCCTGCATGTGACCTGGAGCGGCGCCCACATCGGCAGCATCGCCACCGACGCGGTGAACGGCTCCCCGCTGACCTGGTCGTACGCCTACAACGGCGATGACCTCAGCCAGGTCTGCTCGCCCGTGTCGCAGACCAAGTGCACCTCCTACTCCTACGGGTCGGGATCGCACTACCGCACGGTGGTGCTGGACGCCTCCCCCCACACCTACTGGCGGATGGGCGACCCCTCCGACACCGACGCCACCGACGAGGTGGACACCAACCAGGGCAACGAGGACGGCACCTACTCCGCCACCACCCTCGGCACCGCCGGCGCCCTCGCGGGCACCAGTGCCACCGCCGCGTCCTTCAACGGCACCAGCTCCTCGGTGCAGCTGCCCGACGCCGTGATCCAGAACGGCGGCGCCTACCTGGCGGCGGAGCTGTGGTTCAAGACCACACATGTGGGACCGCTGCTGGAGTACGAGGACAAGCCGCTGGGCTCCGCGACCACACCCGTCCACTATGTGCCGGCGCTGTACATCGGCGCCGACGGCAAGCTGCGCGGCCAGTTCGGCAACGGTGCGGTGGAGCCGATCACCACCACCAAGACCGTCACCGACGGGGCGTGGCACCACGTGGTGCTCACCGGAGCGGGCACGCTGCAGACGCTCTACCTGGACGGCGCCCAGGCGGGCACCCTGAACGACGCGCCGATCAAGAGCACGGACAAGCCGTACACCTACGTCGGCGCGGGCTGGTTCAACACCGGCTGGCCGTCCACCCCGTTCACCACCAAGTACGGCTACTTCAACGGCCAGATCCA
Organism: Peterkaempfera podocarpi; assembly: GCF_042466665.1. Classification (GTDB taxonomy): domain Bacteria; phylum Actinomycetota; class Actinomycetes; order Streptomycetales; family Streptomycetaceae; genus Peterkaempfera; species Peterkaempfera podocarpi. The sequence continues at coordinate 2,301,739 of NZ_CP162102.1, read as the reverse complement.
GGACGTGGCGCTCTACTACCACTCGCTCGGCCCCCAGGTCGTCCAGGCTCACTACGCGTCACGCCTGGCCGCCGACGAGCTGACCGCGGTGACGCTGCCGAGCGGCAATGACACCTGGGACGTGGACTACGACAACACCCTGGACCGGGTGTCGGACGTCACCGACCCGCAGGGCGGCACCTGGCAGCTCGGCGCCACCAGCGTCTCCGGCTCCGGTACCGACCTGACCCGCGACGTCACCGTCACCGACCCGTCGGGCAACGACCAGTCCTACGGCTACGACCCGCTCAACGGCGGCCGGATCACCGACTACTCGCTCACCGACGGCAGCGACCGCACCTACACGTACGACACCGGCGGCTTCCTGACGAAGACCACCGACGAGAACGAGCACAGCGTCACCCAGACCCACGACACCCGCGGCAACATGCTCTCCCGCACCACCTGCCGGGACGAGGCCGCGAAGACCTGCTACACCAGCTACTACTCGTACTACCTCAACGGTTCCGACTCCGGGGACCTGCGCAACGACAAGGTCACCGCGGAGCGTGATGCCCGCTCGGCCAGCGCCACCGACAACACCTATCTGACCAGCTACAGCTACACCACGGACGGCAATGTCTCCTCGGTGACCGGCCCGGTCGGCTCCGGCTGCCCCAGCGGCTGCAAGACCTCCCGCACCTACACCGACGGCACCGAGGCCGCGGTCGGCGGCGGCACCACCCCCGCCGGCCTGCTGAAGACCTCTACCAACGGCCAGAGCGGCGGCACCACCGCTTACGCCTACAACGCCCAGGGCGACCTGGCGAAGACCACCGACCCGGCGGGGCTGGTCACCACCTATGCCTACGACGGGATCGGCCGCACCCTGACGCAGTCGGTGGTCTCCGACTCCGTCCCCTCCGGTGCCACCACCAGCTACACCTACGACGCCGACTCCCGCGTCGCCACCCGCACCGACCCAGCGGCCGCCAACGCGGTGGACCACACCACCCACCAGGCGCGCACCACCTACGCCTACACCGACGACGGCCAGATCTCCACGCAGACCGTCGACGACCTCACCGGCGGCGACCCGACGCGCACCAGCGCCTACGACTACGACGCCCAGGACCGGGTGAACACGTTCACCGACCCCGCCGGGCTGACCACCAACTACGACTACGACCAGTTCGGCAACCACAGCTCGGTCACCACCGGCGTGGGCACCGACCAGCAGACCGAGACCGACTACGCCTACAACCTGAGCAGCGAGCTCACCAGCACCACGCTGAAGGACTGGACCGGCGACCCGGCCCACCCGTCCGACCCGCAGGACCTGGTGCTGGAGTCGCGGGCCTACGACCCCGCCGGCCGCCTCGCCTCGGTGACCGACGCCATGGGCCGCACCACCTCCTACACCTACTACGCGGACGACATCCAGGCGGGTGTCACGGCCACCGGCTACCACGACCCGGACACCGGAACCACCCGCGACATCACCCTGGAGTCCGACACCTACGACGGTGCCGGCAACCTGGTGAAGCAGATCACCGGCGGCAGCAAGGCCGTCGAGACCGACTACACCGTCGACGCGGCGGGCCGCACCACCCGTACCGTCCTGGACCCCACCGGTCTGAACCGGGTGAGCACCGACGCCTATGACGCCCTGGGCAACATCGTCACCGAGACCCGCACGGGCGGCGGCGTCACCGAGCAGAGCGACGCGACCTACGACGCGATGGGTCGAAAGCTGTCGACCAGCGTCCACAACGGTTCGCAGAACCTCACCACCACCTGGACTCTGGACCAGCGCGGCCTTCCGCTGACCATGGTCGACCCGCTGGGCAACACCAGCGGCAACTCCCCGTCCGACCACACCGTCAGCTACACCTACGACACCCTGGGCCGCCTGACCACCACCGCCCTCCCGGCCGTGCAGGTGGAGAGCTACGGGCAGCAGGCCGCCACCGGGCGGCCGACCACCACCCTCGGCTACGACACCTTCGGTGACCAGATCCAGGCCACCGACGGCGACGGCAACACCAGCACCACCGCCTACGACGGCGACGGCCGCCCGACCCAGGTCTCCTCGGCCGCCTACACCGCGCCGGGCTCCGGTACCCCCGTGAACGTCACGGCGACCACCGAGTACGACGCCCAGGGCCGGGTCCACAGCACCGCCGACGCCTACGGCAACACCACTACCAACACCTACGACCAGCTCGGCCACCTCACCCAGCAGACCCAGCCGGGACTGCAGCGTGGCGACGGCACCCGCGAGGACGGCGGGGTGTCCTCGTTCACCTTCGACACCGACGGTGAGCAGCTGAGCGCCACCGATCCGACGGGCGCCCAGACCCTGGCTTCCTACGACGACCTGGGTCGGCCCATCACCGCCACGCAGGTCGAGCGTCACCCCGATCCGACCCGCTATCTGACGGCCACCCTGCGCTACGACGACGCCGGCAACCTCACCCGCAACGCGCTGCCCGGCATGGATGTCAAGGTCGACTCCCAGACCACCGTCACCGCCTACAACGCCGCCGGTGAGCCGACCGGTGTCACCGACCCCGACGGGCACACCGTCACCTTCACCCACGACCTCGACGGCCGGACCATCAGCACCACCCTCCCCAGCGGCCTGACCACCACCGACAGCTACGACCCGGCGGGGCGGCAGACCGCCACCGTCCAGTCCAAGGCAGGCACCACCCTGCGCTCGGCCTCCGTCGGCTACGACGCGAACGGCAACACCACCACCGTCACCGACTACGCCAACCCGCCGCGCACCACCGCCTACAGCTACGACGCGGCCGGACGCCTGACCCGGCAGGTCGAGCCGGGCGACGGGACCACGGCGGTCACCACCGGCTTCGGCTACGACAAGGCCGGCCACCAGACCCGGTTCACCGACGGCCGCACCAACGACACCTGGTACACCTTCAACTCCCTGGGGCAGCCGGAGTCCACCGTGGAGCCGGCGACGGGCGCCAGGCCCGATGCCGCCGACCGCACCTGGACCACCGCCTACGACAAGGACGGGCAGGCCGTCACCGCCACCGAGCCGGGCGGCGTGGTGCAGACCGCTGCGTACGACGCGCTCGGCCGGGTCACCAGCCGCACCGCCACCGGCGGTGAGGCGGCGTCCACCAGCGGCCACCTCTACACCTACGACCTGGCCGGGCGGATGCTGACCGCCGCCACCGACGGCCAGGCCACCCCGGACACCTTCACCTACAACGACCGCGGCCAGCTGCTGACCGCCACCGGGCCGCAGGGCGCCAGCTCGTACACCTACGACGACGCCGCGCGGATGACCGCCCGCACCGACGCCTCCGGTACGGCCGCCTTCGGCTACGACAACGCCGGACAGCTGACCACCGCCGCCGAGCCGCTGACGGGCGCCACCCTCAGCTACGGCTACGACCAGGACGGCAACCCCAAGACGGTCGGCTACGGCACCGGTGGTGACACCCGGACCTTCGGCTACGACAGCCTGGACCGGCTCACCAGCGACACCCTGAACGCGCCCGGCGGTACCACCGTCGCCAGCACCTCCTACGACTACGACACCAACGACCGCCTGACCTCCAAGACCACCACCGGCACCGCCGGGGCATCCGCTGACACCTACACCTACGATCCGTCAGGGCGGCTCTCCTCCTGGACCACCGGCGGCACCACCACCCAGTACGGCTGGGACGCCTCCGGCAACCTGGTGAAGAACGGCGACACCACCGCCGTCTACGACCAGCAGAACCGCCGCACCAGCGACAGCACCGGTGCCGCCTACAGCTACACCGCACGCGGCACCCTCGCCTCCGTCACCGGCGGCGACCAGCCGCAGACCTACACCTACGACGCCTTCGACCGCATGGTCTCCGGCGGCGGCACCACCTCCGCCTACGACGGCCTGGACCGCCTCGCCACCCGGGGCACCGCCACCTTCCAGTACGCGGGCGCCTCCACCCAGATCACTTCCGACGGGTCGGCCACCTACAGCCGCGACCCCGGCGGCGCCCTGGTGGCCCTGGGCCAGGGCGGAGTGGCCAGCCTCGCCTACAACGACAGCCACGACGACCTCACCGGAACCTTCACCCGCCAGGCCACGGGGCTGAGCAGCTCCACCGCCTACAGCCCCCTCGGCGCGGTCACGGCGCAGTCCGGCACCACGCCGGCCGTCGGCTACCAGGGTGCCTGGACCGACCCGGCCACCGGCCAGGTCGACATGAACGCCCGCTGGTACGACCCCGCCACCGGCGGTTTCGACTCCCGCGACAGCTACCGGCTCAACGCCAGCCCCTCCATCCAGGCCAACCGCTACACCTACGCCAACGGCGACCCCATGGACGGCACCGACCCCACCGGCCACTCCGTCTGCGTCTTCGGGCACTGCATTTCCACCAGCTACATCTCGAAGGGCATCAACGACCTCGAGCACTACGCCAACACGGCCGGCGGCTACGCCGAGGAGGTCGGTGGATACGGCCTCAAGTACGGCGGCCGGGTCCTGGGGGTCGTCGGCGTCCTGGTCAACATCGTCGCCGACGCCACGCCGATGCCTGATGACAGCTGCGAGGCGCTCTACGGCATGAGCTGTTCGGACTACTTCGGCCGGCCGAGGGGCCCGTCGTACCGCGACCAGTTCTGCGACACCCACCCGTGGACCGTGCAGTGCGGCGGCAGCCGCACGCCCCAGCGCCGGCCCACCCGCCCGGGCGGCGGTGGCGGCGGTGGTGGTGGCGGCGGAGGCGGCACCGGCGTCGGCACGTGTGCGGCGTGTCCGCCGCCGTACTTCCCGCCGCCCCCGCCTCCGCCGCCGCAGGACCCCTGCGCCCACCACCACTGCGTGGTGCCCCCGGGCCCGAAGAAGGACGAGACCATCGCCACGGCCGTCGACCTGACCTCCACCGACGGCGCCACCACGGTGACCGACCAGACCGGGACCCTGGGCGCGGCCTACCAGCTGCAGGACGCCCGCAACGACATCAACGACATCCTGCAGAGCATGCTCCAGGGCTCCACCGACACCTCCTCGCTCTTCGGTTCGGGCCGTGACGACAACGGCTGCGGCGCTGGATGGGCCAACTACGGGCCGCTGGACAAGGCCAACGGCAACCGGTCCACGGGTATCGAGGCCTGCATCACCCAGGCCATGGTCGAGGCCGGCGGCAAGGACCCGGCATCCAACCCGCCCGGCTACAAGTGGGCGCAGGACTTCTCCACCTATCTTGGGGCTGCCGATCCCAAGCTGTCGGTGAACGCCTGCCACCTGCTCGGCAAGCAGCTCGGCGGGTTCGGCGGGCGTCCCAACCTGGCGACCTGCGGCCGCTCCACCAACGCCGCGGAGCAGGACGTGACCGACCCGGGCCGCGACGGCCCCATGCTCGACTTCGAGAACACCGTTCGCGACGAGGTCGAGGGGGGAGCGACCGTGCGCTACCAGGTGACCCCCGAGTACCTGGGCAACCGCACCGTGCCCTATGCCTTCGTGATGACCGCGGAGAGCTCGACGGGCGAGTGGGCGGCGGACGTCGTCCCGAACGTCATCTACAGTCCGCGCAAGAACGCCTGGGTTAACATCGGCCAGGCCTCATGCCCGGCCCCCGCCTGCAGCAAGCCGCTGCCCACACCAGGGGTCAGGTGATTCGCCCGCCCCGACGCCGTCCTCGGAAGAGGTGACCACACGATGGCAGGACCCCTGCTGCGGTCCCTGACCGCGGTCCTTGTGCCGCCGCACGAGCGGGCCGGAGAGCCGTCCGACTGGGACGCCCTCTCCGAGGCCTGGGGGACCGGCTTCCCCGCGGACTACCGTGAGTTCCTGGCGGTCTACGGGGCGGGCGCCATCGACGACTACCTGTTCGTCGCCACCCCCGTCGATCCGGCGGAGGACGGGGGTGCGCTGACGGTGCGCCGACGGACGCCGGCGGCGGAGCCGTCCGGGCGGCGCCGCGCAGGATGGCCGTACCCCCTGTGGCCGGAGCGCGGCGCGCTGCTCGGCTGGGGGGCGACCGCCGACGCCGCCGAGCTCTACTGGGACACCTCCGCGGCCGACCCCGACGCGTGGACGGTGGTGTCCCGCAGCCGTGAAGGGACCTTCACCCGGCACGGCTGCGGCATGGCCGAGTTCATCCTCCGGATGCTCGGGCCCCGGGCGGAGCGCCCGCTGGAGAGCCCCCGGCTCTACGGCGCCCCCAGGTCCCGGTTCCTCGGCCCGGTCGAGGAACGGCTGCTGAGGAAGGCGGGCACGGACCCCTGGGAGTACCTGGAGGAGCTCTACGCCGCGAACGAGGCCGCCGAGGGTCTGCCCGACGGCGGCCTGGTCCTCTTCGAGCCCGACGGGACCACGGTGGCCGTCCCGGACGGCACCCCGCCCGCGTGCCCCACTCCCCGGACGCCCACGTCCCGTCCCGGCCGGGGGCTGGGCGGAGGTCCCGGCCGGGGTCTCGGCCGGGGTCTCGGACGGGGCAGGCTCACCCCGGAGCGGATTGCGGCGCTCTCCGCGCCCGGGGCGCCGGCACTCACCGTGCTCGGCCCCCGGGACACCGAAGACGGTCCGGCGGTCGCGGTGTCGATCGCCCTTGGAATGGTCGGCGCCCCCGACCTCGCCCTGTCCGCACCGCTCCGGATGCAGCTGACGGTCCTGGGCCCCGGGGCGCGGGCCGCTTCGACCACTGTCGATCCCCGGTCTGCCGGCGGCGCCGGGATGCCGGTCGTCCCGGTCGTGCGGGGGGACGCGCCGCTCGTCCTCGAGGTGTCGGTGCCCCCCGCGCTGCTCCCCGTCGGGCCGGACGGGAAGCGGCGGGCGTCGGACACGAACAGCGGCCTGACGTTCGCCGTCCGGATCACCGACCCGGCCGTCGGGGAGTTCCGTGCCGCGCACGGGGTACCGGCGGAGCCGGGGTCCGAGGACGTCCTCCTGGGGGCCTGGCCGAGCCCTTGACGGTCGCAGCCGTCCGGCTCATGGACCTGAACTCTCCTCGGGCGGGCGGCCGACGACCGGGCGGCGCCCGCTTCTCGGTCTTCGGCTCCTGAAGCCGACCGCGCCACTTGCGCCGGTGCCCCGGCGGGCTGTGAGCCCGCCGGGGCACCGCGTCGGCGCGTTCATGGCGGCCGCACACCGTGCGGGTGCGGGGACCGTACGGCCGATCAGGTGACTGTCCGTCTGCCCGCCCGTCCGCCGGTTCGGCAGCGGGCGGGACCCCACGGACGGGGCGCGGCCGGGTCGAGGGACGTCTGCGCGTCTCCGGCACGGACGATGTGGTGATCACCGCCGACGCCGACGGCACCAGCATCGGTTTCGCCGCCCCCGAAGGCCCGACCACCATCGAGAGCGACGCGGCCGTCCGCACCCTGCTGCTCTGGGGGCGCCGGCCCGCGGGCCCTTCGCGCTGACACAGCGACGCGGGATCGGAGGCCCTGCGCGCGGTGCGGACGCTCCCTGGCGGTTGCCTGCCCGCCCGGACCTCGGCGGGCCGGTGTCACCGACCGTATACGGACAGCGCCGACGTCATCACCGCAGCGGTGGGTGCCATGGATTCCGGACGGGACACCCGCCTCCGGCCGCCGCACCCGAAGAACCGTCCGTTGAACCTCGGTGGGCACTCCGTAGCAGACCGGCCGGCGGCGGGATGCACCCCCGGACCATCGGGGTGATGCTGGCAGGAGAACGTCCGAACGGGCATCGAGGGAGACCCAGTCATGGACGCAGCGAAGACCGGACTGTACGCAATGGACCTGAGCGATGTGCACTGGGCCACCAGCAGCTACACCAACAGGTGGACCAAGACATGTGTGGAGGTCGCAGACCTCGGCGGCGGAGCCGTCGCGGTCCGCGACTCGGACAACAGGGACCTGCCGCCGCTGCGGTTCACCGCAGGCGAGTGGGCGGCGTTCCGCAGCGGCGTGCGCGACGGCGAATTCGGCTAGGGCGCCCGGCGCAGCTCCACTGTCGGAGGTCGACGGGTCGCAGCTCCAGGTCCTGTCGCCGCCAGATGGACGACCAGCGGGTCTGTCGGAGACGACGGGCCCGCTGGTCCTGTCCGCAGGAAGGGGTGGCGGCGACGCGGCGGCACCGGCTGCGCCGGGTCCGGAGGGTCCGACGCTTCCCACAGAGGCGGCGGACGGGATCGGAGGGCCGCGGTCCGGCCTTCTCACACCGCCGGGTGCAGCCGCTCGAAGCGGAGGGCAAGCCCCTCGATCAGTGCGGCGAGACCGGTCTCGAAGGCACCCTCGTCGATCGCCCGCTGATGCTCCGCCAGCAGATGGGCCTGGCCGAGGCGGGGGTAGTCGGCCGTGTACACCTGCTGGTCGTCGACGAAGCCGCCCGCGAACGAGCCGAGTGCCGAGCCGAAGACCAGATAGCGCATGAGGGCGCCGATCCGGGTCGCCTCCCCGCGCGGCCAGCCGGCGTCCACCAGGGCGCCGAAGACCGCGTCGGCCAGCCGCAGCGCATTGGCGCGGCGCCCGGGACCGTGGGCGAGCACCGGTACCAGGTTCGGATGAGCGGCGAGCGCCGCACGGTAGGAGCGGGCCCAGTCGCGCAGCGCCTCGGGCCAGGGGTCGCGGCCGAGCATGCTGAGGTCGACCTCGCCGAGGACGGTGTCCACGACCGCGTCGAGCAGGGCGTCCTTGGTGGGGAAGTGGTTGTACAGCGACGGGCCGCTGACGCCCAGCCCGGCGGCGAGCCTGCGGGTGGAGAGCGCCGCCAGCCCTTCGCCGTCCACCAGTTCCAGCGCCGCGGTGACGATCCGCTCCCGGTTGAGCAGCGGGTTGCGGGGCCTTGCCACAGCGGCACGTCCTTCCGGGTCCACGATCGAGGCGACCGCTCTTGACCCAAGCATGCCCCATGGGGTTAGAGTCGCCGTAAAACTTGCACCGCTAGTTTTAGGACCACCGCCGTGAATCTGGAACTCTCCGAAGAGCAGGCAGCCGTCCGCGAGCTCGCCGCCGACTTCGTCGACCGCGAGATCACCCCCCACGCCACCGCCTGGGACCGCGCGGAGCAGGTCGACCCCGGGATCGTGAAGAAGCTCGGCACGGTCGGCTTCCTGGGCCTGACCATCCCGGAGGAGTACGGCGGTTCCGGCGGCGACCACCTGGCGTACGCACTGGTCATGGAGGAGCTCGGCCGCGGCGACTCCGCGGTGCGCGGCCTGGTCTCGGTCTCCCTCGGCCTGGTCGCAAAATCGGTCGCCCACTGGGGCACCGAGGAGCAGAAGCAGCACTGGCTCCCCCGGCTCACCTCCGGCGAGGCCCTCGGCTGCTTCGCCCTCACCGAGCCCGGCACCGGGTCCGACGCGGGCAACCTGACCACCCGGGCGGTGCGCGACGGCGACTCCTATCTGCTCGACGGCGCCAAGATGTTCATCACCAACGGCACCTGGGCCGAGGTCGCACTGGTCTTCGCCCGCACCGGCGAGCCCGGCCCCCGCGGGGTGAGCGCCTTCCTGGTGCCCACGGACACCCCCGGGCTGACCCGCACCCCCGTCCACGGCAAGCTCGGCCTACGTGGCCAGCCCACCGCCGAGCTGGTCCTCGACGGCGTCCGGGTGCCCGCCGAGGCGATGCTCGGCCCCGAGGGCAAGGGCTTCAGCGTGGCCATGTCCGCCCTGGCCAAGGGGCGGATGTCGGTCGCCGCCGGGTGCGTCGGCATCATCCAGGCCTCCCTGGACGCAGCCGTCGCCTACGCCACCCAGCGCGAGCAGTTCGGCAAGCCCGTCGCCGCCCACCAGCTGGTGCAGGAGATGCTCGCCGACATCAAGGTCGATCTCGACGCCGCCCGGCTGCTGGTCTGGCGGGTCGCCGACCTGATCGACCGCGGGCTGCCCTTCCGGACCGAGTCCTCGGTCGCCAAGCTCCATGCCTCCGAGGCCGCCGTCAAGGCCGCCAACACCGCGCTCCAGGTCTTCGGCGGCTACGGGTTCATCGACGAGTACCCGGTCGGCAAGTACGTCCGCGACGCCCGGGTGATGACCCTGTACGAAGGCACCAGCCAGATCCAGAAACTGCTGATCGGCCGCGCCCTCACCGACATCAACGCCTTCTGACCACCCGCCCACCGAGCCGAGGAGCCCGACCATGCGTCCCGTGTACTTCGCCGCCGCCAGGCGCACCCCCATCGGCCGCCTGCGCGGAGTGCTCTCCGGCGTCCGCCCCGACGACCTGGCCGCCACCGCCGTACGCGCCGTGCTGGAGGCCGTGCCCGCGCTGGACCCGGCCCGGATCGACGACGTCTACTGGGGCGCCGCCAATCAGGCCGGTGAGGACAACCGCAACCTCGCCCGGATGGCCGTGCTGCTGGCCGGACTGCCGGACAGCGTCCCCGGCGCCACCCTCAACCGGCTGTGCGCCTCCGGCCTGGAGGCGGTCACCACCGCTGCCCGCGCGATCGCCTCGGGCGAGGCCGACATCGTGTTGGCCGGCGGCTCGGAGTCGATGAGCCGCGCCCCGTTCGTCCTGCCCCGCGCCGAGCAGGCCCTCCCGCACGGGCAGGAGCTCTTCGACACCAAGCTCGGCTGGCGGATGACCAACCCGAGGATGAAGGACCTGCACGGCGTGCTCTCCATGGGCGAGACCGCCGAGGAGGTCGCCGCCCGTTACGGCGTCAGCCGCCAGGAGCAGGACGCCTTCGCGCTGCGCAGCCACCAGCTGGCCGCCGCTGCCCGCAAGGACGGCCTCTTCGACGCGGAGATCCTCCCCGTCACCCTCCCCGACGGCACGGCCGTCACCCAGGACGAGTCGATCCGGCCCGACACCACGGCGGAGAAGCTGGCCGCCCTCAGGCCGGTCTTCCGCAAGGACGGCACGGTCACCGCCGGCAACGCCTCGCCGATGAACGACGGCGCCGCCGCCCTGCTGCTGGTCGGCGAGGAGGCGCTGCACGAACTCGGCCTGGAGCCGCTCGGCCGCTATGTGGCCGGCGCCAGCGCCGGCGTCCACCCGGATGTGATGGGCATCGGCCCGGTCCCGGCCGTCCGCCGGGTGCTCGCCCGCACCGGCCGGAGCCTGGACGACATCCGGACCGCCGAGTTCAACGAGGCCTTCGCCGCCCAGGCGCTGGCCTGCGTCCGCGAGCTGGGCATCGACCCCGCCCTGGTCAACCCGCAGGGCGGCGCGATCGCCCTCGGGCACCCGCTGGGCGCCTCCGGTGCCCGCATCCTCACCACCCTGCTGCACCGGATGAACCGCACCGGCGACCGCCGGGGCCTGGCCACCATGTGCGTCGGCGTGGGCCAGGGCACCGCGGTGCTGGTCGACCGCGACTGACAGCACCGTCGAGCAGGCACCACCGTCGAGCACCCTCAGGAGCACCCCACCATGAGCCGTTTCCGCAACAAGGTCGCCGTGGTCACCGGCGCCGCCCAGGGCATCGGCGCCGCCACCGCGCACCGCCTCGCCGAGGAGGGCGCCGCGGTCGCCGTCGTCGACCTCACCGCCGACCGCGCCCAGGCCACCGCCGACGCCATCGCGGCCAAGGGCGGCACCGCCCGTGCCTACGGTTGCGACGTCGCGGACCACGAGGTCGTCGAGGCGGTCTTCGCGCAGATCGCCGCCGACTTCGGCACCATCCACATCCTGGTCAACAACGCCGGGATCACCCGGGACAACCTGTTCTTCAAGATGCCCAGGTCCGACTGGGACGCGGTGCTCACCGTCAACCTCACCAGCGCCTTCAACTGCACCCAGGCCGCCCAGAAGTACATGGTGAAGCAGAAGTACGGCAAGATCGTCTCGCTCAGCTCCCGCTCCGCGCTCGGCAACCGCGGCCAGGCCAACTACGCCGCCGCCAAGGCCGGCATCCAGGGCCTCACCGCCACCCTCGCCCTGGAGCTCGGCCCCTTCAACATCAACGTCAACGCGGTCGCCCCCGGCTACATCGCCACCGCCATGACCGCCGCCACCGCCGAGCGCGTGGGCTCCACCGCCGAGGAGCACCAGCGGCTCGCCGCCGAGCGCACCCCGCTGGGCCGCGTCGGCCGGCCCGAGGAGGTCGCCTCCGCGGTGGCCTTCCTCGCCTCCGACGACGCCTCCTACGTCAGCGGCCAGACCCTCTACATCAACGGCGGCGCCCGCTGACCCGGCCGCCAGAGGCGGCACGGCCCGCCCGACGGTTGCGCGGAATCGGGGCAGGGAGCGCTCACGCCCTGGTCAGGTCGGAGGCGTCCCGGGCCGGGTGAGCGGGCTGGTGCGGGCACCGAGGAGGAACCGGTACGCCGACGGTCGGATGCCGACGCGGGGATCGCGCCCGCGTCGGCATCCGGACGGGTCCGGCGGGCGGGATCAGCCGGTGGTGCAGGTGGTGCCGTTGAGGCTGAACGTGGCGGGCTGGGCGAAACTGCCGGAGTAGGTGCCCTGGAAGCCGAACGACTGGCTGCCGTTGGCCGGTATCTGGGCGTTGTAGGCCATGTTGGTGGCGGTCACCGCCCCCGAGGACGGGCTGACGGCGGCGTTCCAGACGCTGGTGACCGCCTGGCCGGAAGGCAGGGTGAAGCCGACCGCCCAGCCGTTGACGGCGCTGGAGCCGGTGTTGGTCACGGTCACATTGGCGGTGAATCCGCCGGCCCAGGTGCTGGGGGTGTACGTGACCGTGCAGCCGGTGCCTGTGCCGGTGCCGCCGGTGGTTCCGCCGGTCGTCGTGGTTCCGCCGGTTGTGGTGGCTCCGCCGGCCGTGGTGGTGCTGCCGGTCGTGCCGGTCCCGCCGCTTGTCGCGGTCCCGCCGGTCGTCGCCTTGCCGCCGAAGGTGACCACGAGACTGCCGTCGGAGGCGAAGGACCAGCCCAGGGCGCCGGAGTAGGACGAGCACCGCGATCCGTTGGTGCCGGTCCAGAACTGGTTGGAGCTGTCGGCGTCGCCGATGGTCTTGTCGTTGGACCCGCTGCTGCTGCGGCAGGAGGTGTTGCCGCGGAAGACCGAGGTGCCGTTGTCGAAGGAGAAGTTGCGCTCGCCGTTGTCGATGCTGACGTTGTCCGACACCGACATCGAACCGGGGTTGCTGTTGTACGTGAACCCGTGCTTGCCGTTCCCGTACGCGATGTTGCCCCGGACGATGTGGTTGACCGGGATGTCGTCGCCGCCCAGCTTGAAGCCGTTGCGGTCGCCGTTGGACGCCTGGGTGCCGTCGCTGAGGGTGCCCTGGTCGTAGGAGAGGGAGTCCTCGATGGTCACCGGGTCGATGGGGCCGGTGTCGTTCTTGGTGTAGAGGTCCCAGCCGTCGTCGATGTTGTTGTGCGACACGTCGTAGCGGAAGACGTTCCCGGGGCCGGCGGTGAGCTTCGCGGCGAAGCCGTCGGCGTTCTCGCCGGTGGAGTCGCGGTTGTCATGCGACTCCGAGCTGAGGATGAGGTTGTTGGACGGCCACTGGTCCCGGGTGGCGTCGGAGGACGCCCGGGAGATCTGCAGCCCGGTGTCGCGGTTGTAGGCCGTCACCGTGCGTTCGATGATGTTGTTGCTGCCGCCGACGGAGATCCCGTTGTCGCCGGCATGCTCGACGGTGATCCCGTACACGTGCCAGAAGGACCCGTTGAGGGCCAGCCCGCGGTTGGCCGGGTCCTCGCTCATGGCCGAGAAGTCCAGCACCGGGGTCTCGCCGGGGTAGGCGGACAGTTCCTTGCGGGCGCTGGAGGTGCCGTCGTTGCCTGTGGCGATGGTGACCGTCTGCGTGAGGCCGTAGGACCCGCCGCGCAGGTAGATCGTCCCGCCGGCGGTGATCCGGGTGATCGCCGAGGCGAGCGTCGTCGGGGCGGACTCCGTTCCGGCGGCTCCGGCGGTGCCGTTCGGGGACACGAACAAGGCGTTGCTGTTGAGCGTGGTTGCGGCCTGCGAGACGGACGGCGGGACCGCCAGCAGACCTGCCGACGCCATCGCTGCCACCGCGACGGCAGCGGGGATGCCGCGTAAGCGGAGCGGGGGCCGCTCACCGCGGGTCGCGGCATTCTGCGGCAGGGCAGGGGAGATCCGAGTGCGCTTCACGATGCTGAGACCTCTCATCCAGAACTGTTGGGCGGAGGCTGCCGTGGCGGGAAGCCGGTCAGCGGATGAAAGCGTTTGCTGGCTGACTCTCCACCTGAAGAGGCAGTAGGCTGTGGAGGTTGCCACGCGATGCTCGTGACGCGTCGTTCAACGTAGCAAGCGCTTGCTGAGGGCGTCAACGCTGTGCCGGCGCCTGCCGTGCGGTACGGCACGCACTTCGCCGCCGCCGCACCCGCTGCTGCTGCCCCTGGTGCAGCACCCCGCCGCGCAGCTGCCACGAGCCGCGTCCATGCCGGCCGGGTCGTCCGCCGGTGCGTGTGCAGGGCGCCGCGGGGGCTCGGGTCACGTGCGGGCCGACGGCGCGGAGTGTGTGCGTCGGACTCCCACCCGTACGCCGGGCGCAAGCCCGGTACGCCGGCCGGATCGCGCCTCTGTGCGACTGCGTCACCCGGCCGGGAAAACACTTGGACTCCGCCGCTGCCCGCGCGGGACACTGCGGCTACTGGCCTGTCCGTACCCGCACGGATGCGTCGCCACAGGCGACGCGGGGGCCCCTTCGTCATGCCCTGCCTCCAGGAGGACGATCGCGGGCGGGGCACTCGCTCGAACCGAAGACCCGCATGGCCGGAGCAGCCGAACAGCGGCCGGCCGCACGACACCACAGGGTTGGGATGGGATCTCCTGAAGCGCCCGGGGGTTCGCCGGGCAGGGGCCCGGTGCTCCTCGCACTTCGCTACTACGGACGAGAGCTGGCCCGGCTCCGGCGGCTGACGCTGCCCGCGATGCTGCTGCCGGCTGTGGGCAACATCGGCCTCAACTACATCGCACCGCTGGTCGTCGCCAAGCTCGTCGGCCGTATCGCCGGTGACGACGGCATCGACATCGGATCGACACTGCCGTATGTCGTCGTCTTCGCCGGTGTGCTGCTGCTCGCGGAGGGGCTGTGGCGCATCGGCCTGCACTGCCTGAACCGCGTCGACGGCCTGGGCATCGAGAACCTGTATGTGATCGGCATGGACGAGCTGTTCGCCAAGGACGCCGCGTTCTTCCACGACAACTTCGCCGGTTCGCTGACCAAGCGGGTGCTGAGCTTCGCCTCCCGCTTCGAGGAGTTCGTCGACACGATGACCTTCTCGGTGGTGGGCAGCTTTGTGCCGCTGCTCTTCGGCTCAGTGGTGCTCTGGCGCTACGAACCGCTGCTCGTCGTGGGGCTGCTGGCGATGATCGCGCTGACGGCGCTCTGTGTGACGCCCCTGATCCGCCGCCGCCAGGCGCTCGTCAGACAGCGCGAGGCCGCGATCGCCCGGGTGTCGGGCCATGTCGCCGACAGTCTGATGAACATGGACACCGTCCGGGCGTTCGCCGCCGAGGACCGCGAGGCCGCCGAGCACCGGTCCCGCGTCGCGGAGTCGCGGCGGCTCACCCTGCGGTCGTGGGACTACGGCAATCTGCGCATCGACACACTGGTCGCACCGATGTCCGTGCTGACCAATGGACTGGGTCTGCTGCTCGCGGTCGCCCTCGGCGGCGGCAGGCACGGGGTGGAGGCGGTCGTGGTCGCCTTCACCTACTACAGCAATGCGACCCGGATCATGTTCGAGTTCAACCAGATCTACCGCCGTCTGGAGAGCTCGATGACGGAGGCCGCGCAGTTCACCGAGCTGCTGCTGACGCCGCCGACCGTACTCGACCCGGCGTCACCCGAGCCGCTGCGGTCCCGGGCCGCCGACGTCCGCTTCGAGCAGGTGACCTTCGCCCACGCGGGCGCCGATCCGCTCTTCGAGGACCTGGACCTGTCGGTGGCCGGCGGGGCGAAGATCGGTCTCGTCGGCCGGTCCGGCGGCGGCAAGACCACGCTCACGCGGCTGCTGCTGCGACTGACCGACATCGACGCCGGACGGATCCTGATCGGCGGTCAGGACATCAGCCGGCTGCGCCAGGCCGACCTGCGCAGCCTGATCGCCTATGTGCCGCAGGACCCGGCGATGTTCCACCGCACGCTGCGGGAGAACATCGCATTCGCCCGTCCGGACGCCACCGACGCCGAGATCCGCCTTGCGGCCGAGGCGGCGCACGTCACGGAGTTCGCCGACGCGCTGCCGGACGGCTTCGAGACCATGGTGGGCGAGCGCGGCGTCAAGCTGTCCGGCGGACAGCGCCAGCGGGTCGCCCTCGCCAGGGCGATCCTGCGGGACGCGCCGATCCTGCTGCTCGACGAGGCGACCAGCGCTCTGGACTCCGAGAGCGAGATCCTCGTCCAGGAGGCGCTGTGGCGGCTCATGGACGGGCGGACGGCGCTTGTGGTGGCACACCGGCTGAGCACGGTCGCCACCATGGACCGGCTGGTCGTCCTGGACCGCGGGCAGATCGTCGAGCAGGGCACGCACCATGAGCTGCTCGCTGCCGACGGCGCCTACGCCAAGCTGTGGCAGCACCAGTCGGGCGGCTTCCTGGACGACACCCCCGCCCGGGCCGACCTGCACTGACCCGGTGGTCACCACCGGCGGGCGGCCTGCCGTCAGCCACGGCAGGCCGCCCGTAAGGCGTCCCCGGCGCCCCGGGAGGCGGGTCAGCTCCGCAGCGTGAAGGCAGCCAGGCGCTGCCCGCCGGTGAGCACCAGGTGCAGATCGTGGACACCGGACGGCCGCTCGCTCAGCGGCGCCGTCACACTCGTCCAGGCGTAGCGCCCGCCCGTGGAGGGGACGGTGATCCGGGCCAGCGCCGTACCGCTGCCGGGGCTGCCCGCCCACAGCTCCAACCAGGCCTCGCCGGGCTCGGTACGGGAGACCTCGGCCTCCAGGGAGACCGCGCCGTCCAGGTCGGCCGCGCGGAACACCAGCGAGGCGCTCTCCCCGCCGGGTGTGACCGCATCGCCCGCGGTGCGGTCGGCGTCGACCAGGGTGAGGCCGGTGTGGTCGTCGAAGTCCACCGCGAGGACCCGGCGGTCGACGACCGTACGGGGGCCGGGGGCGGGACCGGTCACCGTCAGCGGCGCGGTCAGCACGATCCGCTCGGCCGAGTGCCCGACCAGGATCTCGTAGGCACCCGGGTCCACGGTGAAGGCGCCGGTGGCCACGTCCCAGTGGGCCAGCCGCTCCGTCGGCAGGGTGAAGGAGACCTCCCGGCGCTCACCGGGACCCAGCACGATCTTGCGGAAGTCGGCGAGCCTGAGCCGCGGCGCCTCATAACGGGCGTCCAGGGCGCGGGTGTAGAGCTGGACGACCTCGGTGCCCGCCCGCCCACCGGTGCAGGCCACGGTCACGGTCACCTCGACCGTCCCGTCCTGCGCCGCCGTGCCGGACGAGAGGCGCAGGTCGGAGTAGCCGAAGCTGGTGTACGACAGGCCGTGCCCGAAGCTGTAGAGCGGCGCGGCGCGGTGGTACTGGTACGTCCAGCCGGCCTTGATGATGTCGTAGTCCAGCCGCTCGGGGAGCTCGTCGCCCGCCCGGTACCAGGTCTGCGGCAGACGTCCGGCGGGCTCCGTCCGGCCCAGCAGCACCGAGGCGAGGGCGCGGCCGGTCTCCTGGCCGCCGTGCGAGGTCCACACCACGGCGGGCAGGTGCTCGTCGGCCCAGTCCACCGCGTACGGGTAGCTGCTCATCAGCACCAGTGCGGTCTGCGGACGGGCGGCGGCGACGGCGCGCAGCAGCTGCTCCTGTGCGGGCGGCAGGGTGATGCCCTCGCGGTCCTGGGTCTCCCGGCCGTTGATGTGCGGGTCGTTGCCGAGGACGACGACGGCGACATCGGCGCCGGCCGCGGCGGCCACCGCCTCGGCGACGCCCTCGCGCACCACGGTGCGCTGCCAGCGCTCGGCCTGCTCCGGTGTCCCAGCGGTGACGCGGACCTGGCCGGTCCGGGCGTCGACGACGGCGTACTTGCCGGTGCAGATGTTGCGCAGCACCTCGCCGCCGTCCTCGGCGGCCTCCAGACGGAAGGTCTCGTGGACGTCCCAGCCGCCTGGCTGCACCTGGTCGGCGGCCAGTGTGGCGTCCTCGTCCTTGACGCTGACATAGCGTCCGCTGCGTGCGCTGCGCAGCGTCAGCACCCCGCCGCCCCAGTCGAAGAGGTCGAAGCCGGCCTCCTCGTCGCTCTCCGCGGCCCGGCCGTCGGCCGTCAGCGGCCCGGCCGGGTCGAAGGCGGGGACGGAGAGCAGCGCGCCGGTGGAGCGGGAGCGCAGCGCGATCCGGTCCACGCCCTCCACGCAGACCACCTCGCCGCCCTGCTCGGCCAGCGCCGTGCGCAGACCGGTGGCGGCGGTGATCCGGTAGGGCATGGTGCCGCTGTACCAGTCCTCGAAGAGGGTGTCCGCGAGCGGCCCGACGACGGCGACCCTGCGGGTGCGTTCTCCGGCCAGCGGCAGCAGTCCGTCATTGCTGAGCAGCACGATCGACTCGGTTGCCGCGCGCCGCGCCAGCTCGCGGTGCTCGGGGCTGTCCACCACCTCCCAGCCGGTCTTCGCATACGGGTCGAGATGGGGGTCGAACTCGCCCAGCCGGAACCGGATCGACAGCTGGCGGCGTACGGCCCGGTCGACGTCCTCCTCGGTGATCAGTCCGCGCGCCAGCGCCTCCTGCATCCGGCCGAAGGTGGTCGCGGTGTCCTCGCCATGGTCGGTGAAGCTGTCGATGCCGGCCCTGAGCGCGGCGGCGTGGGACTCGGCGTGGTCGTCGAAGTAGTGCTCGGGGTCGACCAGGTTGGACGGCGCCTCGGCGTCGCTGACCACGAACAGCTCATGGCCGGTGGGGCGGGCCCAGCGGCGCAGCTCGGTCTCCAGCAGCGGACTGACGTGGCAGGGCCTGCCGTTGACCAGGTTGTAGGCCGCCATCACCCCGGTCGCCGCGCCGGAGGCGATGGCGGTGCGGAAGGCGGCCAGGTCGTACTCGTGCAGCACCCGGGGGCGCAGCCCGGAGGAGGTGGTGCAGCGGTCGTCCTCGTTGTTGTAGGCGAGGAAGTGCTTGAGTACGGGGGCGGTGCGCAGATAGTCCGGGTGGTCCCCGGACATGCCCTTGCAGAAGGCGTCGCCCAGGCGCGCCGAGTGCAGCGGATCCTCCGAGTAGCCTTCCTCGTTGCGGCCCCAGCGCGGGTCGCGCAGCAGGTTCACCACCGGCGCCCAGGCCTGGAGGCTGTTGGTGCCGCTGCCGACGGCGGGTTCGCGGTGGTAGTGGAAGGCGCGCTGTTCGACGGAGGTGGCGGTGGCCACGGCCCGCAGCAGTTCCTCGTCCCAGGTCGCACCGAGGCCCACCGCCTGCGGGAAGGTGGTGGCGGGGCCGAGCCAGGCGACGCCGTGCAGTGCCTCGGTACCGGTGCGGAACGGGGCGACGCCCAGACGCTGGACCTCCGGCGAGTACTGGTGCAGCATCGCGACACGCTCGTCGAGGGTGAGCCGTCCCAGCAGGTCCTCCACGCGCTCGCGCAGGCCGAGCGCGGGGTTTCGGAAAGGGAGCTGGTCGAGGGGCAGCTCGGCGGGCACGGACGTGGAACTCACGTGGGAAACCCCTTGGCAGGTCGCTGGGAGGGCAGGCGGGGCGCGGCGTGGGTGGCGGCCAGGCGCAGTCGTGATGTTGAAGCGTTTCGAAAGTGGCATGCAGCCGAGACGGTGTCAACCGTTCCCACGAGACTTCCCGGCCGGTGCCGGATGCACTGTGGTGGCCCCGGTGCAGACCCCCTCTCCGGCCGGGTGGGGTAGTTTCCCAGGCCGTGGCGCCGTAATCGAAAAGTGACTCACTCAGCCTCTTGTCGGATCAGTAACGCGTCGTTAGTCTCGCCGCAACATCGAAGCGCTTCGACGCGCTTTGACTGCCAAGCCGCACCATCGCATCACCGCCCCGGGGTCCCGGGCCGCGCGGTGACGAAGCTCTATTCGGACCTCAACGGCGAAGGGCCGCCCCCACCATGAGCATCGAGATGAATCGCAGAACCTTCGTGAACACGGCCGTGGCCGTGGCCGGCGCCGCCGCGATGGCACCGCTGCTGTCCGCCTGTGGTGACGGCGGCTCGCAGAACAACAAGGGCAGTGCCAGCACCAAGACGGGCCTGAAGGCCGCGCTGCCGACCTATGTGGCCAACACGTCGGTCAAGGCGGACATTCCGTCGGTGGCCGGTGGCGCGGACGTCATGACAGACCCGGGCTTCCTCACCTACCCGGCCAACCCGGTCAAGACCGTCGACGGAGTCCCGGGCAAGGGCGGCAGCTACACGACCGTCACCCCGCTGTGGGGCACCGTTCCCACCCCGGGCAACTCCTTCTACGAGGCCATGAACAAGGCCCTCGGCGTCACCATGACGATGAAGCCGGCGGACGGCAACAACTACGCCACCATCGTCCCCACCATGACCTCCGCCAAGAAGCTGCCCGACTGGATCCAGCTCCCCACCTGGTGGAACCCCAACTTCAACGTCGGTGGCCTGGCCGGCACCCAGCTGGCCGACCTCACTCCGTACCTGGCCGGGGACAAGATCAAGAAGTACCCCAACCTGGCGGCCATCCCCAGCGGTGCCTGGCAGGCGGGCGCCTGGGGTGACAAGATCTACGGCATCCCGTCCTTCTCCAGCGGCTTCGTCATCGCCGGCACCACCTTCTACCGGCGCGACGTTCTCGAGGCCAAGGGCATCACCGCCGACCAGGTCAAGTCCGCCGACGACCTGTTCGCCCTGGGCAAGGAGCTCACCGACTCCAAGCGCGGAGTCTGGGCCTTCGACGACCTGTGGACCTACCTCTTCCCCTTCTGGGGCGTCCCCAACAGGTGGACGGTCAAGGACGGCAAGCTGGTCCACAAGTACGAGACCGACGAGTTCCTCGAGGCACTCGACTGGCACAACAAGCTCGCCAAGTCCGGCTACATGCACCCCGACGCCCTGGCCGGCAAGGACGCCGACGGCACCACCCGCTTCTACGGTGGCAAGACCCTCATCGCCGGCGGCGGCACCGGCGCCTGGAACCTGGCCGACTACCAGTCGGGCGCCGCCGCCAACAAGGACTACCGGCGCGGCTCCTTCAACATCTTCGCCGCCGACGGCAAGTCGACCCCGAGCTTGTTCCTGGGCACCTCCGCCAGCATCATGAGCTACCTCAACGCCAAGCTCACCAAGGACCAGATCGAGGAGTGCCTGGCGGTCGCCAACTACCTGGCCGCCCCCTACGGCTCCGCCGAGTACACCATGGTCAACTTCGGTGTCGAGGGCACCCACTACACCATGGTGGACGGGGTGCCCACCGCCACCGACGACGGCAAGAAGTTCGTCCAGGCGCAGACCTTCCCGTTCCTGGCCTCGCCCCCCGCGGTGATCAGCAACCCCGGCGAGAACCAGATCACCCAGGACTACGCCGCCTGGCAGGCCGCCAACGTCAAGTACCTCTACAAGCCGGTGTTCTGGAACATGAACATCTCCATGCCGACCTCACTCGCCACCGCCGACGCCGCCCAGGCGGTCGAGGACACGCTCAAGGACTGCTACCACGGCAAGGCGAAGGTCTCCGACGTCCAGGCCGCCATCTCCTCCTGGAAGAGCGGCGGCGGCACCCGGCTCAAGCAGTGGCTGACGGACAACATCCTGGCCAAGTACGGCACCGGTCAGTAGGACCGCCGAGCCGCCCTGCGGGTCCGGACGTCTGCGCCGGACCCGCAGGGCACCAGACCAGTGTCGAGAGCAAGGAGGAGCCGTGGCCGCGACCGTCGCCACGAAGACCGAGAAGAGCAAGCGGAAGGTCCCCGAGGACCGCTCCGACTCCGGGCACGTCAGACTCAACTGGCGGATCCGGCTGCGCCGCGACAAGTCACTGATCATCATGACGATCCCGGCCGTGGTGCTGCTCCTGGTCTTCAACTACGCGCCGCTGTTCGGCCTGCTCACGGCCTTCCAGTACTACGACCCGCTGGTCGGCGTCTGGCACAGCGAATGGGCCGGCTTCGACCAGTTCACCGCGCTCTTCCAGGACCCGCTGTTCTGGAAGTCGCTGGAGAACACGCTCTACCTCAGCTTCGTCCAGCTGATCCTCTTCTTCCCCATCCCGATCGTGCTGGCGCTGCTGCTCAACACCGTGGTCAGTGAGCGGCTGCGCAACCTCATCCAGTCGATCGTCTACCTCCCGCACTTCTTCTCCTGGGTGCTGGCGATCACCGTGTTCCAGCAGATGCTCGGCGGCGCGGGGATCCTCAACCAGTTCCTGCGCCAGCACGACATGGGCACCTGGGACATCATGACCAACCCGCACACCTTCGCCCTGCTGGTCACCTCGCAGGCGGTGTGGAAGGAGGCCGGCTGGGGGATCATCGTCTTCCTGGCGGCGCTCGCCGCCATCGACACCCACCTCTACGAGGCCGCGGCGGTGGACGGCGCCAGCCGCTGGCGCCGGACCTGGCACATCACCCTGCCGGGAATGCGCGGCGTGATCGTGCTGATGCTGGTGCTGCGCCTGGGCAACGCCCTGTCGGTCGGGTTCGAGCAGTTCCTGGTCCAGCGGTTCGCCGTCGGACACAATGCCGCGGACGTGCTGGACACCTTCTCCTTCTACTACGGCATCGCCACCAACAACTACAGCTACGGAGCGGCGGCCGGCCTCTTCAAGAGCGTCATCTCGCTGCTGCTGATCTGGGGTGCGAACAAGCTGGCGCACTACTTCGGCGAGGACGGGTTGTACCGCAAATGACCACCACTCTCCCCCTGCGGCAGCGCCGCAGCAGCAACCGCCCCGTCTGGGACGAGCAGTCGAGCGTGGCCGGCCGGACCGGCAAGGGCGCGGTCCTCACCGTGGTGATCGCGGCCGTGGTGGTACCGCTGTGGATCATCGTCGTCACCAGCTTCTCCACCCAGGCCGCCATCAACCGGGCCGGCGGCCTGGTGATCTGGCCGGACGGCCTCACCACCGCGGCGTACCGGGAGATGCTGAGCGACTCCACCGTGCGCACCTCGCTGGTGGTGAGCCTGCTGATCACCCTGGTGGGCACCGTGGTCTCGATGGCGGTCTCGGTCCTGTGCGCCTACGGCCTCTCCCGCTCCCGCTCGCTGGGACACCGGGTGATCCTGATGCTGCTGATCATCACCATGTTCGTCAGCGGCGGCCTGATCCCCACCTTCCTGGTGGTCACCGGTCTCGGCGGCTACGGCCAGTACTGGTCGCTGATCCTGCCCAGCGCGATCTCGGTCTTCAACATCCTGGTGCTGAGGGCCTTCTACTCCAGCACCTCGGCAGAGCTGATCGACGCCGCCCGCATCGACGGCGCCGGCGACTGGCGGATCCTGTGGTCCGTGGTCCTGCCCACCTCCCGCGCGGTCACCGCGGTGATCACGCTCTTCTACGCCGTGGGCTACTGGAACTCCTTCTTCAACGTCATGCTCTACATGCCCACGGACAGCCAGAAGTGGCCCCTGCAGTATGTGCTGCTGACCTACGTCAACCGCGGCAACGGCCTGCCGGGCTCCCTCAACAGCGGATTCGGCAACGCCCACGCGCAGACCGCACCGCTGTCCCTCCAGATGGCCGTGGTCGTCCTGACCCTGGTGCCACTGCTGCTCGTCTACCCCTTCATGCAGAAGCACTTCAGGACCGGTGTGCTCACCGGTGCCATCAAGGGCTGACACCGCCGGGCCGGGGCCGGTCCCCCGCGAGGGGACCGGCCCCCGTCGGAACGCGAT
This sequence comes from Peterkaempfera podocarpi, assembly GCF_042466665.1. Classification (GTDB taxonomy): domain Bacteria; phylum Actinomycetota; class Actinomycetes; order Streptomycetales; family Streptomycetaceae; genus Peterkaempfera; species Peterkaempfera podocarpi. Next base: position 2,278,153 of record NZ_CP162102.1, on the reverse strand, counting down.
CCCAGGAGAAGGCCCATGTGACCGGCAGCGCCCTCCGGGCCGGGCAGCAGTCGCCACCCCGGTTCGGGGTCTGCGCCTGGGCCAGGCCATCCGTAATGCACACTTCAGGCACCACAGGTACAGCACAGACATAAGGGAGAGCCACCACCGATGGTGACACTTGCCGAAGTGGCCAAGTGCGCGGGCGTCTCGTCGAGCACCGTCAGCTACGTGATCAGCGGAAAGCGTTCGATCTCCGAGGCCACCCGCAGGCGGGTGGAACAGGCCATCAGCGACCTCGGCTACCACCCCAACGCCGGCGCCCGGGCCCTCGCCGGGAAGCGCAGCCACATCATCGCCCTGGTGGTACCGCTACGGACGGACGTCTATGTCCCGATCATGATGGAGATCGCCATCGCGGTGACCGTGGCCGCCCGCCAGTACGGCTACGACGTCCTGCTGATCACCAATGACGAGGGCCCCGAGGGCGTCCGCCGGGTCGCCGCCAGCGGACTGGCCGACGGCGTGATCCTGATGGACGTCGAGCTCGACGACGACCGGATCCCGGTACTGCGCACCCAGGGCACCCATGCCGCACTGATCGGCCTCCCCGACGACACCAGCGGCCTGGCCTGCGTCGACCACGACTTCGCCGCCGCAGGGGCGATGTGCGCCGACCACCTCGCGGACCTCGGCCACCGCGACGTCGCCTTCATCGGCTACAGCCCCGTGGTCTACCAGCGGCACGCCGGCTACGCCGAGCGCACCCTGACCGGCTTCCAGGACCGTGCCGCGGAACGCGGGCTGCGGATCCTGCACCGGCCATGCGAGGGCACCTACGACAGCACCGCCGGCGCCTTCGCCCGGATCCTCGCCGACCGCCCGGAGACCACCGGGTTCGTGGTGCAGAACGAGGGTGCCATCGGCCCGCTGCTGAGCCTGCTGCGGACGACCGGGCGGATCGTCCCCGAGGACGCCTCCGTGGTCGCCCTGTGCCCCGAGAGCCTGGCCGAGCAGTACTCGCCCCGGCTGACCGCCGTCACCGGGCCGGCCGAGGAACTGGGGCGGGTCGCCGTCGACCTGGTGATGCGCCGGATCGAGGACGGCACACCCGCCGAGGTCACCCTGCTCACCCCCGTACTGACCACCCGGGAGAGCACCGGGCCGGCACCCCGGACACGCTGAACCCCGCCCGGTCCCCCTCGCCGACCTGCCCAGCCGACCCACGAGCCCATCCCCCCGAGGAACCGACCATGCCGCTGCACTGCCACGCCCCCGGAACCGCCCTGGAGCGGCCGGCCGAGCGCGGAACCCTGCGTATGGAAACCCCGCGGGAGCACCCCGCGCCCCTCCCCGGCGACGGCGCCCGACTGCCCCGGACGGAGGCGTGATGCAGCGGATCACCGGACGGCTCGGCGGGCTGGCCTACGGCGGCGACTACAACCCCGAGCAGTGGGACGAAGAGGTGTGGAAGGAGGACGACCTCCTGATGCGCCAGGCCCGGGTGAACCTGGCCACCGTCGGGGTGTTCTCCTGGGCCCTGCTGGAACCGGAGGAGGGCCGCTTCGACTTCGGCTGGCTGGACGCCCAGCTGGACCGGCTGCACGCCAACGGCGTCGCGGTGGACCTCGCCACCCCCACCGCCTCACCCCCGCCCTGGTTCACCCTGGCGCACCCCGAGGCGATGCCGGTCACCGCCGACGGCACCCGGCTCACCCACGGCAGCCGCGACACCTACTGCCTCGCCTCGCCCGCCTACCGCAGGGCGGCCCTGCGGATCGCCGCCGCGCTGGCGGAGCGGTACGCCTCGCATCCGGCGGTGGCGATGTGGCACATCCACAACGAGTACGCCACGGTGTGCTGGTGCGAGCAGTCGGCGGCGGCCTTCCGCAGCTGGCTGCGGGCGAAGTACGGCACCCTGGACGCGCTCAACGAGTCCTGGGGCACGGCCTTCTGGAGCCAGCGCTACGGCTCCTGGGAGCAGATCACGCCCCCGCGCGCCACCCAGTGGCACCACAATCCGGGCCACACCCTGGACTTCCGCCGCTTCTGGTCGGACGAGGCACTGGCGGCCTACCGCGAGCAGCGCGACGCGATCCGGGCGCACAGCGCCCTGCCGGTGACGACCAATCTGATGCTGCCCGGCTACCAGGTGCTCGACCTGTGGAAGTTCGGCCGGGAGGTCGACTTCGTCGGCATCGACCACTACCCCGACGCCCCCGGCATCGACGCCGCGGCCGACACGGCCTTCGGCGCCGACCGGGCCCGCTCCTTCGGCGGCGGCAAGCCCTGGCTGCTGATCGAGCAGGGCCCCAGCACCGTCTACACAAGTGACCGGACCCTGGGCAAGCAGCCCGGGGACATGCTGCGGCACTCGCTGGGCCACATCGCCCGCGGCTCGGAGGGCGCCCTGTTCTTCCAGTGGCGCCAGTCGCGTGCGGGAGCCGAACTGTGGCACTCGGCCGTGGTCCCGCACGCGGGCGCCGACACCCGGATCTTCCGTGAGGCCGCAGCCCTCGGCGAGACGGTCGCCCGGCTGGGCGAGCTGGCCGGCTCCACCGTCAGGGCGCAGGCGGCGGTGCTGCACGACGCCGACTCCTGGTGGGCACTGGACACCCGCGGACTGCCGTCGGCCGAACTCGACTACCGGGGCAGCCTCCGCCGTGCGCACCGGGCACTGTGGGACGCCGGTGTCACCACCGACCTCGCCCACCCCGAGGACGACCTGAGCCGCTACCGGCTGGTCGTCGCACCGGCGCTGTATCTGCTCTCCGACGCGGGCGCGGCCTCGCTGCACCGCTATGTCGAGGGCGGCGGAACCCTGCTGGTGCAGTACTTCTGCGGCGCGGTCGACGAACGCCACCACGCCCGCCTGGGCGGCTACCCCGCCGCGCCGCTGCGCACCGCGCTGGGCATCCGGGGGGAGGAGTACCGGCCGCTGGCGGCGGGGGAGACCATCGCTCTCTCGGACGGCTCCACCGGCACCGTGTGGAGCGAGAGCCTGCGGTGCGAGGGCGCGGAGCCGGTCCTGTCGTACGCCTCCGGCATGCCGGCCGGGCAGCCTGCGCTGACCAGGCACCGCTTCGGAGCGGGCACCGGCTGGTACCTGTCCACCCGCCTGGACGACAGCGGCTACACGGCGCTGCTGGCGCGGGTGCTGGACGACGCCGGAGCGGCACCGGAGCAGGCCGGGCTCCCGGGGGGCGTCGAGGCGGTGCGACGGCACGCCGAGGACGGACGCAGCTGGCTGTTCCTGATCAACCACGGCGAGCAGCAGGCCCGGCTCGCCGTGGGCGGCCACGACCTGCTCACCGACACCCCGGTCGGCCCGGACGGGCTGTGCCTGCCCGCGGGCGGTGCGGCGGTGCTGCGCACCCACTGACCAGCCGGGGCTTCGCAGCGCACCGTACGGTCGTCGGTGATGGGGCGTCATATACGTTGCGGGGAGCGGCCGTGCAGTCGGGTCAGCGCTGCTGCTCCCCGTCGATGAGCCGGGCCGCCCAGAGCAGGCCGCCGAGCAGATGCCGGCGGAACTCCGGGGTCAGATACGCCTCGTCGCAGTGCCCCAGCGCGGTGAAGAAGGAACGGCCGGCGCCCACCGGCCGGCACCAGACGAGCGGGTGGTCCGCCCCCATGGTCCCGCCCCGGTAGCGGCTCTCCTCGACGGAGGCGAGCACCCGCACGGACGGCCGGGGGTTGCCGGCGAAGTTGTACCACTCGTCGGTCCAGGCCCAGAGCCGGGGAAGGTGTTCGGTGGCGGGGTGGTCCGGGTCCTCGACGGTCAGCGCCGCGGCCTGGATCTCGGGATGCCCTGCGAAGCGGGCGCCGACGAGCTCACCGTAGAAGGGCCAGTCGGGTTCGGTACCGGAAGCGGAGTGCACACCGGCGAAGCCGCCGCCGCCGCGGACGAAGCCCTCCAGCGCTGCCCTGCCGGTGTCGTCGAGCACCTCGCCGCTGGTGGAGAGGAAGACCACGGCGGCGTACCCCGCGAGCGACTCCTCGGTGAAGACCCGGTGGTCCTCGGTGGCGTGCACCGAGAAGCCGTGCTCGGTGCCCAGTTCCCGGAAGGCCGCCACACCTGCGGGGATGGAGTCATGGCGGTAGCCCGTCGTACGGGAGAACACCAGCACCTTCGGGGTGGTCGCCTCGCCAGGCCGGGGCCCGGGTGTTCCTGTGTTTGCATCGGCCCCGCTGTGCACGGCAGTTGACGCCCCTTCACTCAGTGGCCGCCGCCGGTGACCCGGCGGCCTGGCTCCGCGGCAGCCGCCGCTGCGGTCGGCGCAGCGCAAGCCGGCCTGTTGGCCGGGTGGCTCCGCCGGCGATGCCGCCGAGGGTTCGAGCGGCCGCAACGGCTTGCTGCCCGGGAGGTTTCCCAACGTAGTGGCGGCCCGCAGGGCCGTGCAAGATACGCAGGCCGGAGCAGGGCAAGCGCTTTCCCCGGGGTGCCCTTCCCCGGGCCTTCGGGGGCAGGTCCGGCGGGCGTCCGCTTCCGCGGGCGGCCACCGTTTGGGCCTCTCACCGCGCAAACGGGTCCACTCCGCAGGCCTGTTGACCACCGTTGCCGAAAACTCTGGTGGACCGGCAGTCGATACGCTTGAATAATCTTGCTGAAATTTTCAGTGATCGACGGAAAGGCCGCCCGGCGTCGCGCAGGCCGGCCCCGTCGCCAGCCATGAGTGCACCGCGTTTTCAGGCCCGGAGGAAAGCATGACCCATGACGTGCTGGTGATCGGCGGCTCCGGGGTGGACACCATCGTCCAGGTCGCGGACCTGGAGATTCCGCAGAGCGACTCCGTGTGCGTCCCGCCGATCCGCGACTATGTCGCCCACGCCGGCAACGGCGCCGCGCTCGGCTTCCATGCCCTGGGCCTGGCCACCAAGTTCATCGACTTCATCGGGGACGATCACCAGGGCGACCTCATCCGGGCCCGGTACCGGGCCGTGGGGCTGGACTTCAGCTCCCTGCCGGCCCCCGCGGGAACCCCTCGCAGCGTCAATCTCGTCGACCGGCACGGCCGGCGGTTCTCCTTCTACGACGGTCGCCACCCGGAAGAGCTGCGCATGCCCGCCGACTTCTACCGGCCCTTCCTCGCGGACTCCCGGCATGCGCACATCTCCGGCGGCAGCCTCTGCCGGGACCTGCTGCCCGACCTCCACAGCGCCGCCGTCACCGTCTCCACCGACGTGCACGCCTGGGACGGGCGCGACCCGTGGGCCGTCCCCTTCGCCTACGGCTGCGACATCGTCTTCATGAGTGCCGCCACCGTGGGCGACCAGGCACCCAAGATCCTCCGCGACATCCTCGACCGGGGCCGTGCCAAGGTCGCGGTGGCCACCGACGGGGCCGACGGCTGCTATGTCGCCACCCGCACCCGACCCGATGCCCGGCACTTCCCCGCCCTCGCTCCCGAGGCCCCGGTTGTCGACAGCAACGGGGCGGGCGACGCCTTTATGACCGCCTTCATGGACTCCTGGCTGAAGGGCCTCCCGATCGACCGGTGCGTCCGGGCCGGTTCCCTCTCGGGAGCCTTCGCCTGCACCACGCGCGGCACCCATGAGCGGCTGATCACCCGGCCGGAGCTCGACGGCCTGATGGACACCCCGGCGGCCGTCTGACCCGGGCACCCCTGACCGGGACCCGTGGGCACACGGATGCTGCTGCCGGCCCGGTGCCGGCGCAGGAGCCGGGTACGGTGCGGCGTATGGCCATGGAACGGGTGATCGTCGCCGGGATCTCAGGATCGGGCAAGACCACGATGGCGACGGCGATCGCCGCACGCCTGGGGCTGCCCCGGGTGGAGCTCGACGCCCTGCACCACGGCCCGGGCTGGGTGAAGCGCATCGAGTTCGAGGACGAGGTGGCCCGCTTCAGCGCGGGCCCGCGATGGGTGTGCGAGGAGCAGTACTCCAGCGTGCTCGGCAGCCTGCTCTGGTCCCGCGCCGACACCCTGGTCTGGCTCGACCTGCCGCGCCGGACGGTGATGTGGCGCGTCGTACGCCGCTCGCTCGCCCGGGTGACCTCCAGGCGCGTGCTGTGGAACGGCAACCGCGAGACCTGGCGGGGCCTGCTGTTCGAGCCCGACCACCCGGTGCGTGAGGCGTGGATCCGGCATGCGGCCAAGCGGGACGCCCTGGCCGCACGGCTGGCCGAACCCCCCACATCGCCGCCGTCCGGCTGCACACGGCACGGGAGGCCCGCGGCTGGCTCCGCGACCTCCCGCGGTGAGCGGGTCTGTGCCCGCAGGGCCGACGCGCCCTAGTCCAGGGGCAGCGCTGGGCCCGCCTGAGTTGATCACGGTCGTGGACGGGGGCGGCCGAGCGCTCCGAACGGAACGGCGGGCCTGCCGGGTGCGCAGGCGCGGTCCGATCACCGGAATAGGTGATATGCAGCACTTGATGCCTCACATGGAGCGCACTGAGTGCCCTCCCGGAACGATGGTGCTAGGTTCACGCCATGACCAACGCGCGTAAGGCCGATGCCGCGGCCACGGCCGGCGTCGCCAAGCCCGCCATGCGCGACGCCCTGATCGCGGCGGCCTTCCAGCTGTTCCTGGAACGCGGCTACGAGCAGACGACGATCGACGACATCGTCTCCCTGGCGGGTGTCGGCCGCCGGTCGTTCTTCCGCTACTTCCCCTCCAAGGAGGACGTGGTCTTCCCGGACCACGAACAGGTTCTGGCCGACATGACCGCCTTCCTCCAGGAGAGCGAGGACGCCGACGATCCCGTCGTCCGGGTCTGCGACGCGGCCCGGCTGGTGCTGCGGATGTACGCGGAGAACCCCACCTTCTCGGTCCAGCGCTACCGGCTCACCAAGAAGGTCCCCGGGCTGCGCACCTATGAGCTGTCGGTCGTCCGGCGCTATGAGCACACACTCGCCGAGTATCTGCGCGGACGGTTCGCCGCCCGCCGCGACGGTGTGTTGCGGGCCAGTGTCGTCGCCGCGTCGGTGGTCGCCGCGCACAACCATGCGCTGCGCTCCTGGCTGCGGGCCAACGGCCAGGGGGATGCGGAGGCGGAGGCGGACCACGCCCTCGCCTATGTCACCGCCGCCTGGGCCTCCGGGCAGTCCCCCTCCGGCAGCCCGGAGGAGGAGGACGACGTGGTCATCGTCATCACCAGGCGCCGCACCCCGATGTGGCGGGTGGTCCGCGATGTGGAGGCCGGTCTCGGCCCGGAGTGAGAGCCGCCCGTTCCTTCGGTGGGCACGGACGTGAGGAGCCGGTCGGCAGCTGCCGACCGGCTCCTCACGTCATGCGCCCGAACTGCGACCCACCGCCTGTCAGCCCTTGCGGGCCTTGATCTCGGTGGTGAGTTGGGGGAGGACCTGGAAGAGGTCGCCGACGACGCCGAAGTCGACGAGGTCGAAGATGGGGGCTTCGGGGTCCTTGTTGACGGCGACGATGGTCTTGGAGGTCTGCATGCCGGCCCGATGCTGGATGGCCCCGGAGATACCGTTGGCGATGTAGAGCTGCGGGGAGACCTGCTTGCCCGTCTGGCCGACCTGGTTGGTGTGCGGGTACCAACCCGCGTCCACCGCGGCACGCGAGGCACCCACCGCCGCGCCGAGCGCGTCCGCGAGCTCCTCCACCACACCGAAGCCCTCCGCCGCACCCACACCACGGCCACCGGAGACCACGATCGCCGCCTCGGTCAGCTCCGGGCGCCCCGAGGAGACCCGCGCGGTACGCGAGACCACCTTGGTACCCCGAGCACCGGCGGAGAACTCCACCACCACGGCCTGGACCGCACCCGCCGCAGGCGCCGCCTCCGGACCGGTCGCATTCGGCTTCACCGTGATCACCGGCACCCCACGGGAGACCCGCGAGTCCACCTGGAAGGACGCCGCGAACACCGACTGCGTCGCCACCGGCCCGCCCTCACCGGCCCGCAGGTCCACCGCATCGGTGATCACCCCCGAACCCAGCCGCAACGCCACCCGCGCCGCGATCTCCTTGCCCTCCCCCGAGGACGTCACCAGCACCGCCACCGCATCCGCCGCACGAGCGATCTGCGTCAACGCATCGACCTTCGGCACAATCAGATACTCCGCGAACTCCGGCGCATCAGCGGTGTACACCGTGACGGCACCGTACTCGGCGGCCTTGGCCGCCACCGCCGCGGCACCCTCACCCGCACCCAGCACCACCGCCGCCGGCTCACCGATACGACGCGCCAGAGTCAACAGCTCCAGCGCCGGCTTGCGAATCCGGCCGTCCACATGATCGACCAGGACAAGGACTTCACCCATTGCTCAAACTCTCCAGAGATGTGAACGCCGCAGGGGCGGACAGCGGGACGACTCAGACGAACTCGTGCTCAGACGAACTTCCGCTCAGACGAACTTCTGCGCAGCGAGGAACTCCGCGAGCTGCTTGCCGCCCTCGCCCTCGTCCTTCACGATCGTGCCCGCGGTACGCGCCGGGCGGGCAGTGACACTGTCCACCGCACTCCACGCACCGGCCAGACCCACCGCCTCGGCATCAATGCCCAGATCATCCAGGTCCAACGACGCCACCGGCTTCTTCTTCGCCGCCATGATGCCCTTGAACGACGGGTAGCGGGCCTCACCGGACTGGTCGGTCACCGAGACCACCGCCGGCAGCGCGGCCTGCACCTGCTCGGTGGCACTGTCCCCGTCCCGCCGACCGGTGACCACACCGTCCCGCACCGCCACCTCCGACAGCAGCGTCACCTGCGGCACACCCAACCGCTCGGCCAACAGCGCCGGCAGCACACCCATCGTCCCGTCGGTCGACGCCATCCCACAGACCACCAGGTCGAACCCGGTCTTCTCCACCGCCGCAGCCACAATCGCGGACGTGGCCATCACATCACTGCCGTGAATGTCGTCGTCGTTCACGTGCACGGCCTTGTCCGCACCCATCGACAACGCCTTGCGCAACGCGTCCTTGGCATCGTCCGGCCCCACCGTCAGCACCGTCACCTCGGCATCACCACTGGCCTCGGCAATCCGCAGCGCCTGCTCCACGCCGTACTCGTCCAGCTCCGACAGCAACCCGTCCACAGACTCACGGTCGGTCGTCGCATCCTCCGCAAACCGACGGTCACCGGTCGCATCGGGCACGTACTTCACACAGACAACGATCCTCAAGCTCACGGTGTCTGCTCCTTTCTCTCTATACGTCGGTCGGGGCGGTCCGGGACCGTCAGGGGAGGTTGCGGGCCATGACGATGCGCTGGACCTGGTTGGTGCCCTCGTAGATCTGGGTGATCTTGGCGTCGCGCATCATGCGCTCCAGCGGGTAGTCGCGGGTGTAGCCGTAGCCGCCGAGGAGCTGGACGGCGTCGGTGGTGATCTCCATGGCGACGTCGGAGGCGAAGCACTTGGCGGCGGCGCCGAAGAAGGTGAGGTCGCCGTCCAGGCGCTGGGAGCGGGCGGCGGCGGCGTAGGTGAGCTGGCGGGCGGCCTCCAGCTTCATGGCCATGTCGGCGAGCATGAACTGGATGCCCTGGAACTCGGCGATGGCCTTGCCGAACTGCTTGCGTTCCTGGACGTAGCCCTTGGCGTAGTCCAGGGCGCCCTGGGCGATGCCCAGGGCCTGGGCGGCGATGGTGATCCGGGTGTGGTCCAGGGTCTTCATCGCGGTGGCGAAGCCGGTGCCCTCGGCGCCGATCATGCGGTCGGCGGGGATGCGGACGTCGTCGAAGTAGACCTCGCGGGTGGGGGAGCCCTTGATGCCCAGCTTCTTCTCCGGGGCGCCGAAGGTGACGCCCGGGTCGCTCTTCTCCACCACGAAGGCGGAGATGCCCTTGGAGCGCTTGTCGGGGTCGGTGACGGCCATCACGGTGTAGTACTCCGAGACGCCGGCGTTGGTGATCCAGCGCTTGACGCCGTTGAGGACCCAGGTGTCGCCGTCGCGGACGGCGCGGGTCTTCATCCCGGCGGCGTCGGAGCCGGCCTCGGGCTCGGACAGGCAGTAGGAGAACATGCCCTCGCCGCGGGCCAGGGCGCCCAGGTAGCGGGTCTTGAGCTGCTCGGAGCCGGAGAGCTGCACGGGCAGCGAGCCCAGCTTGTTCACGGCGGGGATCAGTGAGGAGGAGGCGCAGACCCGGGCGACCTCCTCGATGACGATCACGGTGGCCAGGGCGTCCGCGCCGGCGCCGCCGTAGCTCTCCGGGACGTGCACCGCGTGCAGGTCGTTGGCCTGCAGGGCCTCCAGGGCCTCCTGCGGGAACCGTCCCTCCTCGTCCACCTCGGCCGCGAACGGGGCGATCTTCGCCTCGGACAGCGACCGTACGGCGTCACGGAGCATCTCGTGCTCCTCAGAGATGCGGAAAAGGTCGAAGTCCCTGTCCATGGCGGGTGCTCCAGTCCGTCCCGCGCCGCTCGGGCCACGGAACACGGTCATGTTGTAGAGAACTGAGTACCCTCAATAGACCACACTGCGTGCCAAATGGCTAGTGCGGGTGGTGCAGGGCACATGCGCGGGGACCGCTCACCAGGGGATTTACGACGGACCGAACGGGATGGTCCCTGCCGAGGGGCTTGGTTCCTTCTCGGCGGGGAATGAGATGCCGCCCATCACCCTGGGCCGCTCGCACCGCTCCTCGGCCGCCCGGTACGGCGGCGATCAACCCGCGCATGCACACCAGGGCCCCGCCGGGTGCTGCGCCGGATCGCGGCCCCGTGGATGGGGCCCCACGCCCCGGCCACCGTTACCGTCGCCGGTCCCGCAGCTGTTCCCGCACGGCAGGTACCGCCTGCGGGACCGTGGTGAGCGCCGCAGGGCCTCGGTGGCCGGGCCCGGTCAGGACAGCCGGACGGCGACGAGGGCCGTGTCGTCGAGGCTGTGGTCGCCGGAGGCCTTCATATCGGCGAGGAGGGCATCGGCGAGCCCCTCGGGTGCCGGCGCCCGGTGCCTGGCGAGGCTGCAGGACAGCCGGTCCAGGCCGGTGTCGATGTCCTCGCCCCGGCGCTCGATCACCTGTGCATGGAGCGGCGTCCGAGCAGCGCATGTCTTTCGCCCCGGAGTCGATGCCGACGTTCGGATCCCGCACATTCCAGGGCGGTCTGCGCGGTCACTGAGGTTTTCTCGGCGGTGGTCACTTCCCTATTCCGTTGAGGACGGAGGCGGCGCGGGCGATATCGCCGATCCGGCCGGGCCGATGGTGCCGTGCTGCAGCGTGTGCCGGCGCTGCTTGAGCCCGGCTGCGGCGCGTTCGCCGCGGGCTCGGACGGCCCTGATCAGGCTGTTGGTGGTTCTCATGTCGGCGTGCAGCGCCTGCTCGGACTGGCGCTTCGGGCGGCGGACCGGGCTGAGGACGGGGATCCCGGCACCATGCGGCGCTTGTCGGCCAGGGTGCGCGGCCCGCCGGGCCGCGGCCTTGTACAGCGCGGGGAGGGCGTGAATGCGGGCAGCTGTGATGTCGGGCGTTGAGCCGGGCTCGACGTCGGAGACCCACAGCGCGTGCTGTCCGGCGCGGACAGGAACTGCACGTTGCCGCCGAACGCCCCATGCACCAGGGGCTTTACCTCTGTCCGCAGCCGGGCGCCACTTCAGTTCCGCGGCTGACTGCCGCGTTCATCGCGATGCTTCCCCGTCGTCACCATCGTTGTGCGCCTGCGGCGCTTGCCGCCTTTGGACCCAGGAGGAGAGGTCCGGGACCGGTAGTAGGTTCATCAAGGACACCCAGGCAATGATGGCCGCGCACAGCCACCATGGATGACTGCCCAACGACGCCACGACCGCGCTCAGCGCCAGGACGACGGCCAGGAGAACCCAGTGCCGCGCCGACCATCGCGTTGGTCGCCATCTGATCATCTTCCGCTCCGTCCGGGGCCAGGATCGTTATGTGCACATGCGCCCCCGACCGCGGATCTTGCCAGATCGCGCTCGTAGCGGAAAGGCCTGCCCAGGCCCTGGCCACAGCTCATGGATCCCTCCCCACAACCCCCGGGGCAGGGAGCCATGAGCCACTGCCGCGGCGCGCGACAGCGGTGGCCACGTGAGCTCCGTTGAGCAGACGTCACCCGTCCGCGCCACTCCGCCCGGGGCGGTGCTGCGGACGGACACTGCGGACGGACACAGGGCCGGGTGTCGAGGACACCCGGCCCGTCGCTTGCTGCCATCGTCTGTCAGCCCTTGGTCCACCCGTGGCTCCTGCCGAACTGCACGAGCTCACTGCGGATCCGCAAGATCCGGTCGGCCGTCAGGGACGGTGCCGCCGCAAGCAGCAGCTCGGTCACCTCCCGGGTGTACTCCTCCACACCGAGCACATCGCAGAACGCCTCGCTGCTCCTTGGCGGCGAACCCGCGGCGAGTGCCGCCGGCGCCCGGTTTGCGGATGCGAGCCGCACCGAGGACGCCTTGAGTCCGCGGTCGCCCTCCTCGACCTCGAATTCCACCGTCAGGCCCGCACGCACAGACGACTCGGGAATCAGCAGGTCGTTCACATGCAGGAAAACATCGTCGCCGCCCTCGTCGGGAGCGATGAATCCATAACCCCGAGTGCTGTCGAACCGCAGTACACGACCAGTAACCACGCCGCCCCCGTACAGTCGAGCCACTTGCTCGAAGATCTTGAAACGGAGCATAGCGTTCACCGGAATCCAGCGGCACGGATGTCAGCCGGCGGCCCTTACGACGCCGGATGGTGAGACCTTCCCCGCCGCGTCGGACACCGCCGGGCGTGGGCGTGGGCGTCGGGGTGGACCCGGTGCGACCCCGTGCGCCGTGGTCGGCCGGACAGGGGAAAGTCCGCGCTGCTTCTGAATCCGACCTGCCTGCCCTTGCTAGGTTTTCTGGAACCGGGGCGACGGCGGGGGCTGACCTCAGAGAGGGCCACAGGAGATGCCTTCACCGAAGCCGGGCCGACCGGTCCGCGACTCGACCGACGGGCGGCCCGTGACGGCCGCCCTCGATCTGCTGGGACGCCGCTGGAGCCTGCGCATCCTCTGGGAGCTCCAGCAGGGCCCGCTGGGGTTCCGACCACTGCAGCAGCGCTGCGACAACATGTCCTCCAGCGTGCTGCGGCAGCGGCTGGCCGAACTGCACGACGCCCTGCTGGTGGAGCGGCGGCCGGGCGGCAGCTATCTGCTCACCCCCCTGGGCCAGGAGGCCCATCGGGCGCTGCGCCCGCTGATGCGGTGGTCCCGGAGCTGGGCGGCCGAACTCCGGCGGGTGCCACCGCTGCCCGCCGAGGACCATGTCTGCCGCGACTGCGCGATGGACTATCTCGCGACCACATCGGCCGCCGCCGCGGCGGCGGTGCGCGAGTGCCCCGCCCGCTATCGCGCCGTACTCCGCGGTGCGGCCGCCTCGGTGCTGAGGAAACGGCCGGAGCCCGGCACCTGGTCGATCCTGGAGTACGCCTGCCATGCCCGCGATGTCTTCGCGGTCTACCACGAGCGCCTCAGCCGGACCCTCGCCGAGGAGCGTCCCGTCCTGCAACCGATGCGCAACGACCGGCGGGCGGCCGAGGAGGACCACAACGGGCAGGACCCCGAGGCGGTGCTCGCCGACCTGGCCCACCGGGCGGAACTCTTCGCGGAGCTGGCCGAGACCGTGCAGACCCACCAGTGGTACCGCACGGCGACCCGGCTGCCCGGAGAGGAGCGCAGCGTGCTGTGGATCATCCGCCAGGCCGCACACGAGGGACGCCACCATCTGCTGGACATCCGCCGGATCGCCGCTCGCCTCACCGGCGCGCCCAGGTAGCCGGCCGGAGCGGGTCAGCCCGTCCGGCGGGCGTGGTCGACAAGACGGGACTGGAGGTCGGAGTAGGGCGCCGCGACCGGCGGGGTGCGGCCGTCACGGACGGCGACGGCCGCCTCGGTGGCGGCGAGGACGGCGGCGCGATACGGCAGCGACCCGGTGCTCACCCGGCGCACACCGAGGTCGCCCAGCTGCCGCACCGTCAGACCCGGCACGGCCAGCACGTTGAGCGGTACGGGGATTGCTGCGGCCAGCTCGCGCAGGACGGAGGGGTCCTGGGCGAGGGGCACGAAGATGCCGTCCGCGCCGGCCTCGACATAGGCGGTGGCACGCTCCAGGGTCGCCTCCACGGTGGCGTCCTGGCCCAGCCAGTAGGTGTCGACGCGGGCATTGACGAACAGCTCCGGGCTGCGCTCCTTGACGGCCTCGATCTTCGCCGCGTGCGCCTGCGGCGGAATGAGCCGCTCGGCGGTGCTGTCCTCGATGTTGATTCCGGCCACACCGAGCGCGGCGGCGTACTCGGCGACCGCTTCCGGCTCGTCGGCGCAGCCGTCCTCGATGTCGACGCTGACATGGACGGGCAGCGGTGCCAGCCGGCGGGCCAGGGTGAGGTTGGCGTCCCGGCTGGAGCGGGCGCCGTCCGGGCGGCCGAGCGCGGAGGAGACCCCGAAGCTGGTGGTGCCGACCGCCGGGAACCCGGCGTCGACGAAGGCGAGGGCGGAGGGGACATCCCAGGCGTTGGGGAGGACCAGGGGTGTCTCGCCGTAGTGGAGTGCACGGAAGGACATGGCTGCTGCTCCCTGGTCGGTGGGCCGGTGCTCGCCGCCGCGGGGGCGGGCCGCTGTGCCGTCCGCGGTGCGGGACCCAGCAGGCGGGCTCCGCATGGTGCCCGGCCGGCGCGGGGTCCGGGTCAGCAGCATGCCACCCACGGGGCCGCGCCGAGCGGCATACCGGTCCGCCCCCGCAGCGGTGTCGCGAGAACCCCGCCACCGGGTGGGCGCCCCGGTCGGTACCGGGCTGCCCGCCGGTGGTCCGACGGCACCGCTCCGGGTCGCGCCATCGGCGCGACCCGGAGCGACGGGCCGTCAGTTCAGCTGATCCCGGGCGTTCGACGGCGCGCTGGAGGAGCAGCGGCCGCCCGCCACCCGGGGATCACCACGGGGACGGCGCCGGGGGAGCGGCGACCGGCGGGCGGTCGTCGCAGGTGATGGTGTTCGGCAGTTCCCAGGAGGCGAGCCAGGGCCCGGTCGTGCCGCCGCCGTCGTTGCCGCCGAGGTCGGTCAGGGCGAACTCCGAACCGGCGGGCGTGAAGTGGAAGGACCCGCAGTTGTTGACACCCACCGCGCCGACATTGCGGGCGTCCATGTTCTGGAACGTGGCGGATCCCGCTGCCCGGGCGCTGACCACCGAGGTGCCGGTGCCGTCGACCCTGATGTCCCTGAAGTGGACGTTGTCGATGGAGTACAGGTCCTTCACCGGGAAGTCGGCGACCAGCATCACCGCGTTGTAGGTGTTGTCCAGGAAGTCGTCCCCGACCACCTCGATGTCGGCGGCGATGTTCTTCTCCAGCGCATAGAACCAGATGGCCCCCAGGCCGATGTTCCAGTTGAGCTCATAGGTGCCGGCCCGGACCGTGCTGTTGCCGGTGATCCACAGGTGCCCGGTGAACGCCTCGGCGCCGAACCGGGAACCGACCTGGATGCCGCTGCCCTCGCGGATCGGGTCGGCGACCAGGTTGGCGGAGACCGTGTTGTCCGTGCCGCCGTAGACGGCGATGCCGTTGGCGAGCACCGGTGTCTGCACGGTGTTGTGGTCGAAGGTGTCGCGGGCGTCCTCGGTCTTCTCGGACCACATGGCCAGCGCGTCGTCGCCGGTGTTGCGGATGACGTTGTCCGACACCACCGAGTCGGTGACCCCGGTGTGGAAGTTGATGCCGTCGGCGATCTGGTCGGCGATGACGTTGCGGGTGATCCGCAGATTGCTCATCGGGCCGTCGAACCACATGCCGACCTTGGTGTGGTGGATGTAGAGGCCGTCGATGGTGGAGTCGCTCATCGCGCCGCCGATGCCGTTCACCTGGTCGGTGTCGATGCGCTCGCGGACGTCGCCCTCGATCGCGAAGCCGGAGAGGTGGACGTTGTGGCTGCCGCCCGCGGACGCGTCCTTGCCGTAGAAGCCGACCCCGGTGTGTACCGAGCTGTCGGGCGCAGGGGTGGCGAGGTCCACCTGGTGGCCCTTGATGATCGTGTACCAGCTGCCGGCGCCCTCGATGGTGACGTTGTCGACGACGATGTGGCGGTTCACCTGGTAGGTGCCCGGCGGGAGATACACCTTGAGGCGGGTGCGGACCGCGAAGGCGATCGCCCGGTCGACGGCGTCGGCGGAGTCCCGGTGGCCGGTCGGGTCGGCGCCGAACGCCAGGATGTTCACCGCGAGGGGGTCGATGCGCGGCGCGCCGACCAGCTGGGAGTCCAGCAGGTCGATGACGGTGGTGCCGGCGCTGCTCCCGGCGGGGACCGCGAGCCGCACCCGGTCGCCCGCATGGTAGGTGCGCCCGAGCAGCAGCCGCTGCTCGTCGTAGAAGTGGTTGGGGCGGAACGGGGTCGGGATCACCGGGGCCGGGGTCGTGGCGCCCGGTACACAGGAGCACTCGGTGATCCACCAGTCGGGGTGCAGCACCCCGGCGTCCGGGTCGTTGGAGAACGGATAGAGGTTGTAGAGCCAGGCGTACTGTGAGGTCAGACGCATGGTGGTGCGGTGTCCGCCGTCCACCGTGACATCGAGCGGAGCGGTCGTGCCGCCACCGCCCGGGGCGTCCGGGATGCTGTACCGCACGGTGATCGCGTCGGCCGCGCTCGGCAGGGTGAACTCCACGTACTGGCCGGGCTTCAGCGCGACCGCCTTACGGCCGGACGCCTCGGCGGGCAGTGTGTAGGCGGTGCGGTCGGGCCCGATGACCGTGCCGTCGGTTGCGGCGTTCTCCGCTTCCTGCTCGGCGATGTCGACCCGGGCGCCGCGTCCGGCGACCAGTGACGGGGTGAGGGCGGCGCGGGTCACCGCAGGGGCCGCAGTCCGGCCCGCACCCGTACCGGCGGACGCCGTGCCGGCGGGCACGGTGCTGAGGCCGACGGCGGCCGCGGTGGCTGCCGCGACCAGGACGGCGACCCTGCGCAGCGGCCCGCGCGGCGGTCTCGTCGGGTCTCCTGTGGTGCTCCGTGGCATGGCGGGCTCGATTCTCTCGGCAGGGCGAACCGGCAGGACGGGCGTGACGGGTGAGCCGACCTTAGGGCTGCCGCGCTTCCCCCCACAAGGTTCATGCGGAAGATTTCCATGCCTATGCCGATGATCTGCGACCAAGCCTCACTTTCTTGCGTCCATGTGCAATCTGTTGCATCGGTCGCGGTGCGGACAGAGAACCGCCCCGGCTGGCGGTGTGCCGGCCGGGGCGGATCGGGCGCGGACCGGGCGGTCCGCAGGCGAACAGGTCAGCCGAGCGTTGCGACGGCCTCGTTGAAGGTGGCCGACGGACGCATCACCGCGGCCGCCTTGGCCGGGTCGGGCTGGTAGTAGCCACCGATCTCGGCGGGCGAGCCCTGGACCGCGATCAGCTCGTCGACGATGGTCTTCTCCTGCTCGGCGAGCGTCGCGGCCAGGGCCGCGAACGCCTTGCCGAGCTCCACGTCGTCGGTCTGCTTGGCCAGCTCCTGGGCCCAGTACAGCGACAGGTAGAAGTGGCTGCCGCGGTTGTCGATGCCGCCCAGCCGCCGGCTCGGCGACTTGTCCTCGTTGAGGAAGGTGGCGGTCGCCCGGTCCAGGGTGTCGGCGAGCACCTGGGCACGCGCGTTGCCGGTGGTCTGCGCCAGGTGCTCGAAGCTCACCGCGAGCGCGAGGAACTCACCCAGGCTGTCCCAGCGCAGGTAGTTCTCCTTGACCAGCTGCTGGACGTGCTTCGGCGCGGAGCCGCCGGCGCCGGTCTCGAAGAGGCCGCCGCCGTTCATCAGCGGGACCACGGAGAGCATCTTGGCGCTGGTGCCCAGCTCCAGGATCGGGAACAGGTCGGTCAGGTAGTCACGCAGGACGTTGCCGGTGACCGAGATGGTGTCCTCGCCGCGGCGGATCCGCTCCAGGGAGAAGGCGGTCGCCTCCACCGGGGACTTGATCTCGATCTGCAGGCCCTCGGTGTCGTGCTCGGGGAGGTACTGCCGGACCTTGGCGATGAGGTTGGCGTCGTGCGCACGGCCCTCGTCCAGCCAGAACACGGCCGGGTTGCCGGTCGCGCGGGCGCGGGAGACGGCGAGCTTGACCCAGTCCTTGATCGGGGCGTCCTTGGTCTGGCACATGCGGAAGATGTCGCCCGCGCCGACCGTCTGCTCCAGCACCGTGTTGCCGGCGCCGTCGACGACCCGCACCGTGCCCGTGGTGGGGATCTCGAAGGTCTTGTCGTGGCTGCCGTACTCCTCGGCCTTCTGCGCCATCAGGCCGACGTTGGGCACCGAGCCCATCGTCGCCGGGTCGAAGGCGCCGTTGGCCCGGCAGTCGTCGAGGACGACCTGGTACACGCCGGCGTAGCTGCTGTCCGGCAGGACCGCCAGGGTGTCGGCCTCCTGGCCGTCCGGGCCCCACATGTGGCCGGAGGTGCGGATCATGGCCGGCATGGAGGCGTCGACGATCACGTCGCTGGGGACGTGCAGGTTGGTGATGCCCCGGTCGGAGTCGACCATGGCCAGGGCCGGGCCGTCGGCCAGCTCGGCCTCGAAGGACGCCTTGACCGCCGCGCCGCCGGGCAGCGACTCCAGGCCCTTGAGGATGCCGCCGAGCCCGTCGTTGGGGGTCAGGCCGGCCGCGGCCAGCGCCTCACCGTGCTCGGCGAAGGTCTTGGGGAAGAAGGCCCGCACCACATGGCCGAAGATGATCGGGTCGGAGACCTTCATCATGGTGGCCTTCAGGTGCACCGAGAACAGCACACCCTCGGCCTTGGCCCGGGCGACCTGGGCCGCGAGGAACTCGCGCAGCGGCGCCACGCGCATCACGGAGGCGTCCACCACCTCGCCCGCGAGCACCGGCACCGACTCGCGCAGCACCGTGGTGGTGCCGTCGTCGCCGGCCAGCTCGATACGGAGCGCACCCGGCTCGGTGATGACCGCGGACTTCTCGGTGGAGCGGAAGTCGTCGGCGTCCATGTGGGCGACGTTGGTCCGGGAGTCCGAGCTCCAGGCGCCCATCCGGTGCGGGTGCGCCTTGGCGTAGTTCTTCACCGAGGCGGGGGCGCGGCGGTCGGAGTTGCCCTCGCGGAGCACCGGGTTGACGGCGCTGCCCTTGACCTTGTCGTAGCGCGCGCGGACGCCCCGGTCCTGGTCGCTCTTGGGGTCGTCCGGGTAGTCCGGCAGCGCGTAGCCCTGCTGCTGCAGCTCGGCGATCGCCGCCTTCAGCTGGGGGATCGAAGCCGAGATGTTCGGCAGCTTGATGATGTTCGCCCCGGGGGTCTTGGCCAGCTCGCCCAGCTCGGCAAGGGCGTCATCGATACGCTGGCCCTCCTCCAGGTACTCCGGGAAGCCGGCGATGATCCGCCCCGCCAGGGAGATGTCGCGGCTCTCCACACTGACCCCGGCCTTCGAGGCATACGCCTGGACCACGGGCAGGAACGAATACGTCGCCAGGGCCGGGGCCTCGTCAGTGTGCGTATAGATGATGGTCGAGTCAGTCACCGGGTGCTCCGCTCCACGTCTGCAACATTGCTCGACATCAAGATATCCCGTGAGCGGACTTCTCTCGACAGGGACCTGCCCGCATGCGCGGACGGCGGCCGGAGGGGCCCCGGCCAGCGTACGGCCGCAGCCCGGCGGCCACCGCGCACCCCGGCCCCGGCCTCGCCGGGCACCTCGGCCCCGGCCCCGGCCTCGCCGGGCACCCCGGCACAGGCCCCGCCGGCGGGGGCGCCGGGCAGGACGCACCGGCGGCCGCTCAGTGCCGGGCGGGCATCCGGGCGCCCTCGTCGAGGATCCGGTCGAGGACCGCGGCCACGCCGTCCTCGTCGTGATGCGGTGCGACCTCGTCGGCGACGGCCTTGAGCTCGGGGTGGCTGTTGCTCATCGCCACCGCGTAACCGGCCCAGGCGAGCATCGGGATGTCGTTCGGCATGTCGCCGAAGGCGACCACGTCCTGCGGGCCCAGGCCGAGGGAGGTCGCCACCGTGGCCAGCCCGCTGGCCTTGTCGAAGCCGGTGGGCAGCAGCTCCACCATCCGCGGGCCGGCGTGGGTGACGGTGAGCCCCGGGATGCAGCACCGCTCGGCCGCGGCCACCAGGTCGGCGTCCGAGAGGGTGGGATGGCGCAGCAGCACCTTGTCCACGGGGGCGTCCCAGAGCTGCTCGCGCGAGGTCAGCCGGAACGGCGCCAGTTCGCGCTCGTCCCCCTGGCTGAACCCCGGGGTGATCACGAACTCGCCGTCCAGCCCCGAGGTGACCACCGCGAGGTCCACCGGCCCGATCCCGGCGGTGAGCCGGGCGACCACCGTACGGGCGGCGTCCCGGTCCAGGCCGACGCTGGACAGCAGCACTCCGCGGCCGGCGTCGTAGACCTGGGCGCCCTGACCGCACACCGCCAGCCCCCGGTAGCCGAGGGCCTCGAAGAACGGGGCGCAGCCGGAGGCCGGGCGGCCGGTGGCTATCACATGGACGACGCCCCGCCCGGCCAGCCGGCCCAGGGTGGCCAGCGTGCGGGCCGAGACGGTGGCGTCGCTGCGCAGCAGCGTTCCGTCCAGATCGGTGGCCACCAGGCCGAGCCGGGGCCGTGCGCCCTCGATGGTCGTGTGAGACATCCGCTGCTTCCTCTTCCCTGGCAGGTCAGCGGCCACCCTGCCAGATCGCCCTGCCCGGGGTGCGAGGGCGGTCTCCCCGAGCCGCCCGGGGTTCGTTAGCCTCGTTGTCCGGCAGTGTCGGACACGCACGGGGGAGCAGGATGGGACTCGGGGACGTCTGGAACGACGCAAAGCATGTGGCCGGTGATGTGGTGAAGGCCGGCGAGGACATCGTGATGGCGCCGGCGGAGATCGCCCACTGGGCGCTGACCCGGATGTTCGGCGGCGGGGAGGGGGATCTGCACCGCATCGCCGCTGAACTGTCCGAGATGAGCCAGGAGATGGAAGCGCTCGCCCAGGAGATCCACGGCACCCTGGGGAAGCTCACCTGGCACGGCCAGGCGTCGGACGCCTTCGTCGGCGTCGCGCAGGGCCGGGTGACGGAGATCAACGGGGTGGCCGACGATCTGTCGGCGCTCGGCCGGTCGGTCGATCGGCTGGCCGACGTCTACTGAGCCGGCCGCGTCGCAGCGGTCGGTCACACAGGAGCACACGGGGGTGTCACAGCGGTATGTCAAGTGATCAGTTCGGCGTTCAGATGCAGGAACTCGCCAGGATCGAGGCGGACTGGCGATCCGTCAGTTCCCGTCTGGAGCAGATGAGCCAGCGCATGGGGCAGATCCGCGCCACGCTGGCCAGAGCGACCGCCGTCGACCTGGCGTCCAGTACGGTCGCGGGGCTGCCGGGGTTCGCGGTGGCCTACCAGGTGCTCGACGACGTCCGGCAGATCGAGGCGGCGACCAAGCGCCTCCAGGCCGACAAGGACCGCCTCACCGAGGAGATGGCCCAGGACGCCGAGAAGATCAAGGCGGTCCGGGAGGAGTACGAGGCGACCGAGAAGAAGATCGCCGAGGGCATGAAGAAGCAGCCCAAGCCCACCCCGCCGCCTCCCTCGCCCAAGCCCGGACCGACCGGGGGCACCCATGGCGGCGACGGCAGCGGCGGGCACCAGGGGAGCGGTGCCCCGGACGGCACCAGGACCGATGCCGCCAAGATCCCGGTCTCACAGGTCACCTACGGCGGCGCCGGGTCGTGGAACGGCGGCAAGGCGGCCTGCGAGGACTACATCAACCAGGCGATGGACAAGCTGGGCATCACCGACCCGCAGGCGCGGGCCCGCTGGATGCAGGGCATGCTCACCATCGCCTCCCGTGAGTCCGCGTACAACTCGCCGCACTACCAGGTCAACAAGGGCGATGTGAACGCCGTCGGCGCCCCGATGTCGGACGGCGCACCCGCGCGGTCCTCCCGCGGTGGCTGGCAGTGCATCCCCGGCACCTTCGCGGAGTACCACCAGCCCGGGACGTCGACCGACATCTACGACCCGGTCGCCAACTGCTCGGCGTCCATGAACTACATCATGTCCCGCTACCACGTGAGCCGTGACGGTTCCAACCTGGCCTCGCAGGTCCAGCAGGCGGACCCGAGCCGTCCGCCGCGCGGCTACTGACGGCCGATCGGGGCAGGCGGTTCCCGGTCCCGGGCCGCCTGCCCTGAACTCCGACCATGTCCCGGCACCACCGATCTGAGGAACGGTCATCTTCGTGTCCCGCGCCACCACCGGCATCACGGCCGCAACCGCCCTGCTCGTCTCGCTCGGCTGCCTGACCGCAGTCCCGACTCCCCGTCGGCCTCGGCTCCCCCTTCCGCGACTGCGGCCGCGCCGTCGACCCAGGCGCCGTCGAGCCCGGCACCCGCAAGCCCGACGGCGGAGGACTCCACGGAGGCCTCGCCGCCGCCGGCGCAGCTCCCGTCCGCCAGTGCCGCCCCCGGGAGCGGCAGTCCGCCGGCCGCCGGTGCCGCGGGGCTGCCGGCCTCGGTGTGGATGGCGGCGGACGGCATCCCGATGGCCTCGCTCTACCACTGGGGTGCCCCGGCCGCCGCGGCGCAGGCCGTGCACAACCCGCGGTTCGAGTTCGAGCAGCTCTGCATGTCCACCCGTGACCCGTCGAACGACCTGGGCGACTGGAAGGGCCCCGCGGCCCAGGCCCATCTCGCCGGGCCCGACCAGAACTACGCGGACTGGCAGGTCCAGCAGACGGTCATCCACTTCCCCGGCAGCAGCAGTGTGGGGGCGCAACTGGCCGCGGGCCTCTACCAGGGCCTGGCGGACGAGCTCAACGCCTGTGTACAGAGCATCCCCGGCGCCAAGGTGCGGGTGACCGCCAACGGCGGCGACGGCGGCAATGAGCACCTGGCCGCGACCGTCACCGTCCCGGAGTCGGGCGGCGGCAGCTACACCCTGCACCAGTACCTCTCGCTCACCGGCCGGGCTGTGGTCGAACTCGCCCTCTGGTCGGACCAGCCGACCCACGCATGGTCCGCCCCCTCCGACGCGGTGGTGCTCAAGGCCCTGGAGAGCCCCGTCTGCCCGGCGCTCGGGGACTGCTGAGCGGGGGGCGGCGACAGTCCACCGGGCGCACCGGCCCGCTGCTCCGGCGGGCGGGGCGAGTCCTCCCTTCGCGGGCCGGGACGCGCCCCGTCTGTACTGCCGGGGATCGGCAGCTTCCCTTGGCATGATCAAAGGGAGCCGCTCAGCCTGGGCCGGACCCCCTCCGACCAGCTGGTAATCCGATCAGCGGTCTGTTGGAGGGTCACCCGCCCATGAGCAACAACCCCACACCGAAGCGCCCAGGCGCACGATCCGGCGCCACCCGGTACCCCGGGGTGCGGGCCACCTCCGTGGCCCGCACCCTGCGCTGGGCGGCCGACCGCTGGCCGTGCGTGGAGGCGGAGCTGGCAGGTCTGCGTCCGCTGGTGCGGCCGGGCGCCGTCTGCCTGGACATCGGCGCCGAGTACGGCCTCTACACCTGGACCCTGTCGGCGCTCGCCGGGCCGCGTGGCGCGGTGCACAGCTTCGAGCCGCTGCCCGGACCGGCCCGTTGGCTCTCCGCTGCCGCGGCGGTGCTCGGCTGCGGCAATGTCACCGTGCACCGCACCGCCCTCGGTGAGCGTTCGCACCAGGGCACCATGAGCCTCCCGCGGCGCCGGCTGCTGCCCGTGCACGGGCGCGCCTATCTCACCGAGGGTTCCTCGGGGCCCGGTCCCAACACCGAGTTCGCCGTCTCCCGGCCGGTGCCGGTCCGGGTGCGGACCGTGGACGAACTCTGCGATCGCCTCAGGCTCGGGAGGGTCGACTTCATCAAGGCGGATGTCGAGGGTGCGGAGGGCGCGGTGCTGGCAGGCGCCCGGAGCACGCTGCTGCGCGACCGCCCTGCGCTGCTGCTGGAGATCGAGGACCGTCATCTGCAGAAGTACGAGACCAAGGCCGCGGAACTGGTCGGCCGGCTCACCGATCTCGACTATGCGATGTACCGCTGGCAGCGGGGCAGGTGGACGGGTGTTGCGGAGGTCGTGGAAGCCTGCCGCAACTATCTGTTCAGCGTCCGCCCGGTGCCGCTGGGCTGACGGGACGGCAGTGGCGGTCCTGCCGTGGTGCTGCGGTGCGGGCCCGCTGCGCCGCTCCCGCGGGCGGGCGCCGCAGGCCCGCGGGACCCCCGGCGCACCCCGTCGGCGGCGCCGCGGGAGCGAGGTGCCTCCGTGGAC
Organism: Peterkaempfera podocarpi; assembly: GCF_042466665.1. Taxonomy (GTDB): domain Bacteria; phylum Actinomycetota; class Actinomycetes; order Streptomycetales; family Streptomycetaceae; genus Peterkaempfera; species Peterkaempfera podocarpi. Next base: position 2,254,094 of record NZ_CP162102.1, on the reverse strand, counting down.
ACGGATCGCGTTACGATCCGCTCCATGGGTCGGGCAAGGGGCCCGATGTGCTCTGGGGGTTGTTGTGGTTGCTGGTCGTGTGGTGCGGTTCGACGGCGCACGGGGTTATGGGTTCATCGCTCCCGACCACGGTGGGGAGGATGTGTTTCTGCATGTGAACGACATGTTGATCCCGGAGGCGTATGTGCGCTCCGGGCTCGCCGTCGAGTTCGAGATCGAGGACGGCGACCGCGGGCTCAAGGCGCTGTCCGTCAGGCTCGCCAAGGGCCCGGACGGCAGCCCGCTCACACCGCCGATGGCCGCTCCGGCGGTTGCGCCGCCGGCGGCCCGCCAGGTGGTGGACGGCGAGGATCCGATGTGCGACGTGCTCACCGTGGAGGAGTACACCGCGGATGTGACCGAGCTCCTGCTGCGGGCCGCGCCGTCGCTCACCGGGGAGCAGATCCTGTCCATCCGCCGCGAGCTGGTGCAGTTCGGAAAGAGCCACGGCTGGGCCGAGGGCTGAGATGCCTTGGGGCCGGTCGCTGACGGGGGCGCGGCGGAGTCGGGCGTGGCCGACGGCCGCGGTCATGACCGGCCTCCTGGAGCCGACCGCCGGGAAAGCCGAGGGCTGCCTCGTGGAAGGCCGGCGCGGTCTGCTTGTGCGGGTGGAGCTGTGCGGACAGAACGGGCATGGCGGGGCCGGGCCATTGAGTGAACAGATGTAGTGCTACGGCTGCGGCGTCATTGGTGGTGACGGTTTGTCAACTCTGCTGTCCCGTCGGGAAGTACTGATCACCGCGGTGGCCGGGGCGCGACTCCGTCGCCCTCCAAGGTGCGGGCTCGCCGACCGGAAGGGCCGCGGCGCCACCGCTTCGGTGTGCGGCCGCGGCCCGGTGCCGCGGCCGCACCGCCGGGGCCCCGCACCAGGCGCCGGACGCACAGGCAGGCGCCCGCAGCAGAAGGCCGCCCGGAGAGCGGTCCGGGACGAACGGTGTCCCTACCGGCCCGCCGCCGGTCGCCCCTGGTCACCGGTTCGGCCGTCAAGATGGCGCCAAGATTGACCGCCCGCAGGCCTCCGGCAGGCCGAGGCAACTTTCCCGGTCGTACGCTCAGGGCGGCGGGCAGCGCGACTGCCCGCAGGGTCGGCGGAATCGGGAATGGCACACATGGCACGCGGCAGGCTGCGGATCTACCTCGGGGCAGCACCCGGAGTGGGCAAGACCTACGCCATGCTCTGCGAGGCGCACCGGCGGGCCTCCCGGGGCACCGACCTGGTGATCGGCTTTGTGGAGGACCACGGCCGGCCCCGCACCCGTGAACTGCTCGCGGGCCTGGAGACGGTGCCCAGGCGGCATCTGGAGTACCGCGGCGCCGCCTTCACCGAGCTGGACCTGGACGCCGTGCTGGCCCGCCGGCCCGCCCTCGCCCTGGTGGACGAGCTGGCGCACACCAATGTCCCGGGCAGCCGCAACGCAAAGCGGTGGCAGGACGTGGACGCTCTGCTGGAGGCCGGCATAGACGTGGTCTCCACGGTGAACATCCAGCACCTGGAGTCGCTGGGCGACGTGGTCGAGGGCATCACCGGGGTGCGGCAGCGGGAGACCGTCCCCGACGAGGTGGTCCGCCGCGCCGACCAGATCGAGCTGGTCGACATGTCGCCCGAGGCGCTGCGCCGCCGCCTGGCGCACGGCAACGTCTATGCGCCGGACAAGGTGGACGCCGCCCTGTCGCACTACTTCCGGCCGGGCAATCTGACCGCGCTGCGCGAGCTGGCGCTGCTGTGGACCGCGGACCGGGTGGACGAGTATCTGCAGCGCTACCGGGCCGAGCACCACATCGCGGCCACCTGGCAGGCCCGCGAGCGCATCGTGGTGGGGCTCACCGGCGGCCCCGAGGGGGCCACCCTGATCCGGCGGGCCGCCAGGATCGCCGCCAAGGGGTCGGGCAGCGAACTGCTGGCCGTGCACATCGTGCGGTCCGACGGCCTGGTCGGCGTCTCACCCGGGGAGCTGGCCGAGCAGCGGCGCCTGGTGGAGGACCTGGGCGGCAGCTACCACTCGGTGCTGGGCGGCGACGTCCCCACCGCGCTGCTGGACTTCGCACGCGGCGCCAACGCCACGCAGATCGTGCTGGGCTCCAGCCGCCGCCGCGGCTGGCAGTACGCCTTCGGCCCAGGGGTGGGCGCCACGGTGGCCCGCGAGTCGGGGGACATCGACGTCCACATCGTCACCCATGAGCACGCCGCCGGCGGCCGGCCCCGGCTGCCCGGACGGCTGCCGGTCAAGCTGGGACGGGTCCGCGCCGCCGCCGGCTGGCTGATCGGCTGCGGCGGTCCTCCGCTGCTGACCCTGCTGCTGACCCGGGCGTCGGGCAGCCCGGGGCTGCCCACCGCACTGCTGCTGTTCCTCACCCTGACGGTGGGGGCGGCACTGGCCGGCGGGGTCTTCCCGGCGATCGCCGCGGCGCTGCTGGGCTCGCTGCTGCTGAACTACTACTTCGCGCCGCCCACCCACACCCTCACCGTCTCCGATCCGCAGAACCTGCTGGCGCTGGTGGTGTACGTCGCCGTGGGCATCTCGGTGGCCTCCGTGGTGGACCTGGCGGCCCGCAGGGCGCAGCAGGCTGCCCGCAGCCGGGCGGAGGCCGAGACCCTGAGCCATCTGGCCGGCAGTGCCATGCAGGGCGAGGACACCCTGCCCGCGCTGCTGGAGCGGGTACGGGAGACCTTCCAGACCGAGTCCGCGGCGCTGCTGGAGCGGTCCGGCGACCGCGGCGCCTGGCAGCGGGTGGCCGGGGTCGGACCCCACCCGGCGGCCCGTCCGGACGACGCCGAGGTGGACGTCCCGGTGGGGGAGCAGCTGACGCTGGCGCTCAGCGGCCGGGTGCTGCCGGCCGAGGACCGGCGGGTGCTGGGCGCCTTCGCCGCCCAGGCCGCGGCGGTCCTGGAGCGGCAGCGGCTCGCCGCCCAGGCCGCCGACGCCCGCCGGCTGGCCGAGGGCAACCGCATCCGCACCGCCCTGCTCGCCGCCGTCTCGCACGATCTGCGCACCCCGCTGGCCGGGATCAAGGCCTCGGTCAGCTCACTGCGCTCGGACGAGGTGGAGTGGGACGCCGAGGACGAGGCCGAGCTGCTGGCCGGGATCGAGGAGGGTGCGGACCGGCTGGACCATCTGATCGGCAACCTGCTGGACATGAGCCGGCTGCAGACCGGGACGGTCGCCCCGCTGGCGCGGCCGGTCGACCTGGAGGAGATCGTCCCGGCGGCGCTGGTGGGGGTGGACCCGGGGGCGGTGCAGCTCAGCTCCGCCGAGGGGCTGCCGCTGGTTCTCGCCGACGCGGGACTGCTGGAACGGGCCGTGGCCAATGTGGTGGAGAACGCGGTCAAGTACAGCTCGCCCGGAGTGCCGGTGGTGGTCCGCGCCGACATGCTGCGGCTGCCCGAGGGCGACCGGGTCGAGCTGCGGGTGACCGACCGCGGGCCAGGGGTCCCCGACAGTGCCAAGGAACGGGTCTTCGAGCCCTTCCAGCGGTACGGCGACGCACCCCGCGGGGCCGGCGTCGGCCTGGGCCTGGCGGTGGTGGCCCGCGGCTTCACCGAGGCCACCGACGGCCTGCTCACCGCCGAGGACACCCCCGGCGGTGGCCTGACCATGGTCTTCTCCCTGCCGGTGGCCGGGCCGGCGCCCGTGTCCGATGATTCCGACAGCACCCGAAAGGCAGCGCACACCCCATGACCCGGGTCCTTGTGGTGGACGACGAACCGCAGCTCATCCGCGCCCTGGTGATCAACCTCAAGGCCCGCAAGTACGAGGTGGACGCCGCCCAGGACGGGGCGAGCGCCCTGCGGCTGGCCGCGGCCCGCCCACCGGACGTGGTCGTCCTCGACCTCGGCCTGCCCGACATGGACGGCGCCGATGTGATCCGCGGGCTGCGCGGCTGGACCAGGGTGCCGATCATCGTGCTCTCCGCCCGGCACGCCTCCGACGAGAAGGTCCAGGCCCTGGACGCCGGCGCGGACGACTACGTCACCAAACCGTTCGGCATGGACGAGCTGCTGGCCCGGCTGCGCGCCGCCGTGCGCCGCGCCGAACCCGTCACCGGCTCCGGCGAGGGCGCGGTGGTGGCCACCGACACCTTCACCGTCGACCTGGCCGCCAAGAAGGTCCGCCGGGACGAGGCGGACGTCCGCCTCACCCCCACCGAGTGGCATCTGCTGGAGGTCCTGGTCCGCAACCGCGGCCGGCTGGTCGGCCAGACCCAGCTGCTCCAGGAGGTGTGGGGGCCCGCCTACCGCACCGAGACCAACTATCTGCGCGTCTACATGGCCCAGCTGCGCCGCAAGCTGGAGGCCGACCCCTCCAGGCCCCGGCACTTCGTCACCGAGCCGGGCATGGGCTACCGCTTCGAGCCGTAGCCCCGGGGGCGCGTCGGGTCCTCGGCCGGATGAGCCGTCCCTCCCCGCCCGGCTTCTGCCGGGGTGTCAATGAGGCGTAAGGAGAGGGCCCGGCGGCGTACGGAACGCGTCAAGGAGCCTTCCGAGCCGCCCGGTGCGGGTGGTCCGCTGGCATTGGTGCCGTCGCGGGTGCAGCCCGCGGCGCGGACGGCACCCGGCGGACGGAGCGCACCGAGCGGCGGAGGCCGGCATGTCAGTCACCCGAGGGCCCATGTACTACTCCCGGCCGGGCAGTGCGCGGCTGCGGCGGGTCACCACGAGGCTGGCCGTACCGATGTCCGGGGCGGTCGCCGCGGTGGGGGCGACCGTGCTGTGCCTGGCGCTTGCCGCGGCCGGCCAGGAGCGGGCGTCCTGGCTGTCACTGGCGCTCTTCGCCGCCCTCGCCGGTGCCGTGGGGCGCTTCTCGAGGCCGTGGGCGGCCCCGGTGGTGGCGGTGGTCAGCTGGCTCTTCTACGACGGCTTCGTCGCCCACCGCTACGGCGATCTGGCCTGGTCGGGCTCGGCGGCCCAGCTGCCGGTGCTGGTGGTGACAGCGGCGGTCGCGCTGGTGGCGGCGCTGCCCGGGGCGATGCCGCACCGCAGGGTCCGGGCCGCAGTGGTCCGTCCGGTGTCCGGGGCCGGTGTCCCGGAACAGGCGGTTCCGGGCGCCGCGGTGCGGCTGGGCCGGCGGTGACGGTGTCCTGAGTGGCCCTTTGTCCACCCCCGCGGTGCTTCGAGCGCCGCGGGGTCGTTGTCTCAGTCCCCGGCCAGTTCGTCGGTGGCTGTTCGGCGTCCGGTGCCCGGGGCCGGTGTCCCGGAACGGGCGGTTCCGGGCGCCGCGGTGCGGCTGGGCCGGCGGTGACGGCGTCCTGAGTGGCCCTTTGTCCACCCCCGCGGTGCTTCGAGCGCCGCGGGGTCGTTGTCTCAGTCCCCGGCCAGTTCGTCGGTGGCTGTTCGGCCGGCCTGGGCGGTGCCCTTGAGAAAGCGTGCCAGCAGCCGGAGTTCGTCCTCGGAGTAGCTGTCGCAGAGTTCGTCCATGGCGGAGTTCATCCCTCTGAAGAGGCCGTACACCTCGGCCTGCCGGTCGGGCAGTGCCCGTACGGTCACCGCCCTGCGGTCGGCGGCCTCGGGGTCGCGTTCGCGCACCACCCAGCCGCCGCGCTGGAGCCGGTCGAGGATGCCGGTCACCGTGGCGGGGTGCAGCCCGGCGCGCCGGGCCAGCGCGCTGGGGTTGAGCGGGCCGTGGCGGACGATCACATCGAGGCAGTCGAAGTCGACGTCCTTGAGGCCGAGTTGACCGCCGACCTGGTGGTTCAGCAGTGACAGCTGGTTGCTGAGCTCACGCAGCGAGTCCTTGATCTCCACCCCCAGGCGGCGGCGCTGCCGGGCGGAGGCCGTCTCGACCGATGGTTTGTCGTTCATATCGTATGGATCTCAAATCTCTATGCTATGGTTCTCATATCATACGGATCGCAGGGGCTGTGTGCCGCAGACTCCGGGCGATCACGCAAGAGGCCATGGAGCTTCCTCGTGCATATCGCGTACATCATCGTCACCGCGGTGAACATCGCCTATCTGACCTTCTCGGCGGTGCTCGACTTCGTCCGCTTCCAGAAGATCCTCGACAACATGAGCGCGGTGGGGGTGTCCCACTCCCTGCTGCCGACGCTGGGGACCGCCAAGGCCGCCGGTGCGGTGGGAATGCTGCTCGGGCTGTTCGGCGTGCGCTTGATCGGCACCGCCGCCGCGATCGGCGTCGTGCTGTTCTTCGTCCTCGCCATCGGCGCCCACCTCCGCGTCCGCGACAAGGACTTCGGCCTCGCCGCGGCGTTCCTGGCGCTGGCCACGGCCGCCCTGGCGCTGGACCTGGCGTAGGTCCCGCGCCGGGACACCGGAGCCGAGACCTCCAAGGCCGAGACCTCCAAGGCCGAGACCACCAGAGCCGAGACCACCAGAGCCGAGACCACCAGAGCCGAGACCACGAAAGAGGGAACATGATCCTGGTCACCGCAGCCACCGGCACCATCGGCCGGCCGCTGGTCGCCCAACTCGCCGCCAGGGGCGCCGCCGTACGCGCCCTGACCCGGAACCCCGCCACCGCGTCCCTCCCCGACGGCGTCCAGGCCTGCGCCACCACGGAGCCGGACTTCGACCAGGTGGACGCCCTGGTACTGAACATCGCCGGGGTGGGCGGCGACCCCCGCGCACTGCTGGACGCCGCCAAGGCAGCCGGGGTGCGCCGGATCGTCGCCGTCTCCTCCCTGGTGGTGACCGAGGGCGGCGAGGAGTCGGGGGAGGGCAGCACGGCCGCGCTCCACCGCGACCTGGAGGCCGCGGTGGAGGCCGCAGCGCCCGAGTGGACCCATCTGCGCCCCGGCGGCTTCGCCGCCAACGCGCTCCAGTGGGCCCCGCAGCTGAAGGCCGGGGACGTGGTCCGCGGACCCTGGGCGCTGGCCCGCACCTCGCCCGTCCATGAGGCGGACCTCGCCGCGGTCGCCGTGCAGGCCCTGCTCGGCGACGACCTGCTCGGGCAGGCACCGCGGCTCACCGGCCCGCAGGTGCTGACCTCCGCCGAGCAGCTGGAGATCCTCGGCCGGGTCCTGCGGCGCCCGCTGCGCTACGAGGAGATCAGCCCGGAGGCCGCACTCAAGGGGATGCTGGCCGCCAACCCCTGGATCCCGGAGAAGGCCCTGGCCTCGATGCTGCGCTATCTGGGATCCACCGTCGGCGGCGACGTCCTGGTCACCGATGAGGTGCGGCGCATCCTGGGCCGGCCCGCGCGCACCTTCAGCGAGTGGGCAGCCGACCACATCGACGCCTTCCGCCCGGCCGTCGCCTGAGGTCCGCCGGGCCGGCCCGCCCCGCCGCCGCAGGGCCACCGTGGCGGCGGGGCCCCACCGGGCCGGGGCGGGCCACCCCGGTAGGCTGGCTGTGTCGACCCCGCAGAGCCCCGAGGAGTGCCGGTGCCCCGTGCAGATTCCTCGCAGGCCCGGCGGCCCGAACCCCGGCCGGCAGCGGCCGGCGCCGGCCCGGTCCGGCAGCCGCGCAGCCAGTGGGACGTCCTGGCGGTGATCGCGCTGGGCGGTGGCATCGGCAGTCTCGCCCGCTACGGTCTCGCCCGGGCGCTGCCCACCCCGCCTGGCGGCTTCCCCTGGGCCACCTTTGTCACCAATGCGACCGGCTGCTTCGCTCTCGGGCTGCTGATGGTCTACGTCCTGGAGGTGTGGCCGCCCTCCCGCCATGTGCGGCCCTTCCTCGGCGTGGGGGTGCTCGGCGGCTTCACCACCTTCTCCACCTACACCGTGGAGATCCGCGGCCTGCTCGCCGCGCACTCCTGGGCCCTCGCCGGCACCTACGCCTTCGCAAGCCTGGCCGTCGGACTGGCCGCGGCCTGGGCCGGCGGCACCCTCGGCCGCCGGGCCGCCCGGACCGCCGCGGCGCGGCCCCTCCCACCGGGGCCGGCGCGATGACCCCGCATCTGCACCGCCACCACCGCCGGGACGAGACCCCCGCGCTCCGCTCCCCGCGACAGCCGCTCCAGGGGGCCGCGCTGCGCCTGACGGTGTACGTCGGCGAGAGCGACCAGGTCCACCACCGCCCGCTGTACGCCGAGATCGTGCACCTGGCCCATCGCGCCGGCCTGGCGGGCGCCTCCTCTTCCGCGGCATCGAGGGCTACGGCGCCGGCTCCGTCATCCACACCTCCCGGCTGCTGGACCTCGCCGAGGAGCTGCCCGTGGCGGTGGTGCTGGTCGACGAGGAGCAGCGCATCGAGGACTTCCTGCCGCAGGTACGGGAGACCGCCCCCCAGGCGCTGATCACCCTGGACCGGGTGCAGGTGGTCCCCCCGCTGCCGCCCGTCGCACCTGCCGCGGCGGACCGTGGCGACGACGTCGAAGGAGCCGGCTGATGGCTGTTCTGCTGGTGTTCCTCGGCGGAGCGGTCGGGGCGCCCCTGCGCTATCTGGTCGACCGCGCCGTCCAGAAGCGCCATGACAGCGTCTTCCCCTGGGGCACCCTGGTCGTCAACCTCGTCGGCTGCCTCATCCTGGGCGCCGTCACCGCGGCGGCCGCCGTCGACGGACTGCCGTCCGATCTGTCGCTGCTGCTGGGGACCGGGGTGTGCGGGGGGCTGACCACCTTCAGCACCTTCGGTTATGAGACGGTCCGCCTGCTGGAGAACGGCTCCCTCGCCGAGGCCGGACTGAACGCGCTGGGCAGCCTGTTCACCGGCCTGGCCGCCGCCGCGGTCGGCTACGCGGCCGTCGCCGCCTTCTGACCGCTCCCGCCTCCGGCGCGGACGGCCCCCGCCGCCCGCTGTTCCGGATCTGCCCGGACCGGTATCTTTCGGAGGTCGGAGCTGTGCTCCAACCCTGAGCCGAGGCCGCGTACCAGCTGCCCCGGCCACGGGCGACACGCCGGATCGCGCGTGGACGCCCCTTCGCCGCCGGCGCGAATCGCCTGTCGGACCGCCCCTTTGAGGCCCCGTCCCACACGGAGCCCCGGCAGAGCCGCGCCGGGGCGCTGACCGCCGCCGTCCCCCGCCTGCCCGGCCCGGATCCGGCGTCAGCACCCCTGGCACGGCCCCCATTCCGCCCACGGAGGACGTCGTGACCACCCCGCGCACCGCAAGACGGCCGCTGCTGACCGTACTGCTGGCCGTCCTGGCCTTAGTGACGGCCGTCTGCACCACCGCCACCGCCACCGCATCGGCCTCGACATCCGCCGCGGCCGCAGCGTCGAACACCGGCAACGCCACCTACTTCGACGGCCTCGGCTCGCCGTACGGAGGGTGCGGAGTCCCGCAGGCCAACCTGGACTCGCAGGACTTCGTGGCCCTGAACGTCTTCAACACACCCGGCGACGGCTCCTACAACACCCGGCCGGTACCGGCCGCGGACTCCGCGAAGCTGGGCGCCTTCGACAACGGCCTCAACTGCGGCCGCTGGGTGCGGGTGACGATCGGCGACTACTGCACCGGCACCAACGACGGCGCCCTCGGCCAGGCGTTCTGCCGCAACGGCTCCTGGACCCAGGACGCCTACAACGGAGCCACCCTGGACATGCTGGTCGCCGACAGCTGCGCCGACCCCAACGGCTGGTGCCGGGACGACCCCAACCACCTGGACCTGTCCAAGGGTTCGCTGAACCGGTTCGCCAACAACGGCACGCCGGTGGGCGACATGTACCCGAACCACTGGAACAACCGCCACATCAGCTGGTCCTTCGAGCCCGCCCCCGGATACACCGGTGACATCGGCATCGGCTTCATGGCCAACGCCAAGCAGTACTGGCCGGCCATCGCCGTCACCCACCTCCCCAACGGCATCCACGGGGTGGAGTACTACGACGGCAGCGCCTGGCAGCCCGCGCAGCGGCAGACCGACATGGGCCAGGCCTTTGTGATCGCACCGACCACCACCAACGGCACGTCCTACCGCATCCGGGTCCGGGACGTGGACGACGCCCTCGTCCAGGGCGGCCGCACCTACGACTTCTCCCTGCCGAGCACCTGCTCCGGCGGCTGCCCGGCCCCCTACAACGCGGTCGCGTACACCACCGCCGGCGGCACCGTCGGGGGGAGCACCATCGAGGGCGGCGTGACCGGTGCCACGACCGGCGACCCGGGGCTCCAGACACCGACGATCCCCGGGCAGTTCACCGTGACCGGCACCACCAGCACCACCGCCTCGCTGTCCTGGAGTGCCTCCACCGACCCCGCAGGCATCGCCGGCTACCGCATCTTCCGGGACGGGACGGTGGTGGCCACCACGACGGGCACCACCTATACGGACACCGGCCTGACCCCGTCCACTGCCTACTCCTACACCGTCCAGGCGCAGAACACGGCAGGCAAGCTGGGGCTCCCCAGCGCGTCAGTCACCGCCACCACCGCGGCATCGAGCGGCGGGACCGGCGGCGGCTGCAGTGCCTCCTGGCATGTGGACAGCCAGTGGAACACCGGCTTCAACGCCACGGTCACCGTCACCAACACCGGCACCGCCGCCACCCACAGCTGGAAGGTCGGCTGGACCTGGCCCGGCAGCCAGACCGTGGCCTCCTACTGGAACGCCGGCCTCACCCAGAGCGGGGCCGCCGTCACCGCCGCCAACCTCGGCTACAACGGTGCCGTGGCGGCATCGGGCAGCACCAGCTTCGGCTTCAACGCCAACGGCGCCGCCCCCACCACCGCCCCCGTCTTCACCTGCACCGCCGCCTGACCGCTCCACCTCTGCCGCGCCGCCCCGGCCGCCCCGTCCCCGCCAGGGGCGGGGCCGCCTCAGGCTGCCGCCTCCAGGGTCAGCAGGGTGAGCTTGGCCTGCGGGCCGCCCGCGTAGCCGCCGGCCGAGCCGTCCGTGCGCACCACCCGGTGGCAGGGCACCACGATCGGCAGCGGGTTGGTCGCGCAGGCGGTCCCCACCGCCCGTACCGCCCGGGGGCTGCCGGCCGCCGTGGCGACCTCGGCATAGCTCTCGGTACGGCCGTAGCCGATCTCGGTCAGATGGGCCAGCACACTGCGGCGGAACCCCTTGGAGAGCCGGAAGTCCAGCGGCAGCTCGAAGCGGGTGCGGCGGCCGGCGAAGTACTCGTCCAGCTGCCGGGCGACCTCGTCCAGCCGCGGCGGTGCATGCAGCACACGGGGGCTGACCCGCTCGGCCAGCTGCTCCAGCGCAGCGGTGTGGTCCTGGCCGGGGAAGGCGACCCGGACCAGCCCCTGGACGGTCGAGGCCAGCAGCAGCTCCCCGACGGGCGTCTCCAGCGTGCGGTAGGCGACATCGAGCAGGCCCTCGCGCTCGGCCTCGGCGGCCAGCCGGGTGTGCAGCCGGGCCAGGGCGTCGTCGTCCCGTCCGGGCAGCGCCGAGAACAGGGCGGCGTCGGCCCCGGGTGCGGTGGTCATCGGTTCTCTCCGTTCTCGCTGGTGGCATGTGCATAGGTGGTGCGCAGGGCCTTGATCCCGTCGGACGCCGCACGGCGGGCGGCGTCCGGGGAGCCCCCGGTGATCGCGGCGATCTCCTTGTAGGGCAGCCCGGCCAGATAGTGGTAGGCCACCGCGGACCGCTGCCGGGGCGGCAGCGCCCTGAGCGCCGCCCACAGGTCGCCGTCCCAGTCCTCGGGCCGGCCGGTGTCCGACGGCCCCTCGGGCAGCCGGTCCACCGCGACCGGGCGGCGGGCGGCAGCGCGGCCGGAGTCGATCGCCTTGCGGTGCGCGATGGTGACCAGCCAGGCCTCGACATTGGCGTCCTCGGGCAGGTCCGGATACGCCTTCAATGCCGCCAGGAACGTCTCCGACCAGGCGTCCTCCGCGTCCACCGGCCCCAGCACGGCCCGGCAGACCCGCAGCACCACAGGGCCATGGTCGGTCACGATCTGCTCGAAAGGTCTCATGCTCACACCGGGTAGACGTCCCGGCGGCCCGGAATGTGAGGCCGCCCGCTCAGAACAGCCTGCCCGCTCAGAACAGCCTCCCCGCTCAGAACAGCCTCCCCGCTCAGAACAGCCTGCCCGCCGCGGCGGGGACCGGCGCCTCCAGCTCCAGCAGGAACCGCTTGCGCCCGAGACCCCCGGCATAGCCGGTCAGCCGCCCGTCCGCGCCCACCACCCGGTGGCACGGGACGATCACCGACAGCGGATTCCGCCCGTTCGCCGCGCCGACCGCCCGCGCCAGCGAGGGGTCGCCCAGCTCCTGGGCCAGCTCCCCGTAGGAGCGGGTCCGCCCGTACGGGATCTCCCGGAGCAGCCGCCACACCCGCTGCTGGAACTCCTCGCCGCGCGGTGCCAGCGGCAGCTCGAACCGGGTTCGCCGGCCCGCGAAGTACTCCGCCAGCTGCCGCCGGACCTCCTCGAACCCCTCGTCGGTGCGCGTCCCCAGACTCTCCACGGAGGGCATACCGCGATGGCGGGGGAAGTACAGGCCGGTCAGCGCACCGCCCTCGGCGGTGGCGGTCAGCCCGCCCAGCGGTGAGTCGACGACGGTGTGGGTCGTGCTCGTGCTCATGGTGCAATCCTCCTCTGTTCCCGACACCCGGTAGACGCCCGGCCACCGCCGGATGTGAGCCTCCGGACCGCCCCGGGCCGCGGACCTCGCCACCCCGGGCCGCCGCCGGGCCGCCTGCGTGGGAGGTCCCGCCGGGCAGGGCCTATAGCCTGGACGGACGATGAACCGTCTGAGCACGCCCTGGGGCGAGTACGATCTCGCCCGTTTCCCCGAGGACCCCCGCGACCGGCTCCGCGCCTGGGACGCCGCCGACGAGTACCTGCTGCGGCATCTCGCCGGGAGCGGCGCCGCAGCCGGCGCCGAACCGGGCTCCGTCACCGTCCTCGGCGACCGCTGGGGCGCCCTGGCCACCGCCCTGGCCGACCGGCACCCCGTGCAGATCACCGACTCGTACCTGGCCCAGCAGGCCACCCGGGCCAATCTGCGGCGCAACGGCATCGACCCGGAGGCCGTGCGTCTGCTGTCGACCCGGGACACCCCGCCCGAGCGGGTGGACCTGCTGCTGGTCCGGGTGCCCAAGAGCCTGGCGCTGCTGGAGGACCAGCTGCACCGGCTGGCCCCCGCCGTCCACCCCGGGACCGTCGTCGCCGGGACCGGCATGGTCACCGAGATCCACACCTCCACACTCCGGCTGTTCGAACGGATCCTGGGCCCGACCCGGACCTCGCTCGCGGAACGCAAGGCCCGGCTCATCCACTGCACCCCCGATCCGCAGCTCTCCCGCGAGGCCTCACCCTGGCCGCTGCGCTACACGCTGTCCGACGACGTCGGCGCCGCCTCGGGGCTGACCGTCACCAACCACGCGGGGGTCTTCTGCGCCGACCGCCTGGACATCGGCACCCGGTTCCTCCTGGGCAGCCTCCCCGAGGGCCGCGGCCCCGCCAGGATCGTCGACCTCGGCTGCGGCAACGGAGTGGTCGGCACCGCGGCCGCGGTGGCCAACCCCCAGGCCGAAGTGGTCTTCATCGACGAGTCCCACCAGGCCGTGGCCTCCGCGGAGGAGACCTTCCGGGCCAACGCGGGGCCGGAGGCCAAGGCCGAGTTCCTGGTCGGCGACGCCCTGTCCGCGGTACCGCCGGGGACCGTGGACCTGGTGCTCAACAACCCGCCCTTCCACTCCCACCGCGCCACCACCGACGCCACCGCCCGGCGGATGTTCACCGGCGCCCGCCGCGCGCTGCGCCCCGGCGGGGAGCTCTGGGTGGTGGGCAACCGCCACCTGGGCTACCACGTCCAGCTGAAGCGCCTCTTCGGCAACTGCGAGGTCGTCAGCAGCAACCCCAAGTTCGTGGTGCTGAGGTCGGTCAGACGGTGAGTCAGAGCTCGAAGACGCCGTAGGAGAAGCCCTCGGCGTGGATCTCCCCGTCCCGGACCTGGACACCGTGGACGGCGAGCGGCCTCGGCCGCGCGGCGGGGGAGGGGAAGCGGGCTGGGTCGCGACGGCCGTTGACCACCACCAGATGGGTGCCGCCCCGGGTGTAGACGAAGGGGTAGCCCTCGTGGAGCACCTCCACCGAGCCCCCGGTGCCGAGCGCAGGGGTGGCCCGGCGCAGCGCGACCAGCCGGCGCACATGGTGCAGCAGCGAGGACTCGTCGGCCGTCGCGGCGGCCACCGTCGGCCGGTCCTCGTCCGGGTCGACCGGCAGATAGAGCCGGTCGGCCGGGGCGGTGGAGAAACCCGCGTTGGCGGTGCCGTCCCACTGCATGGGGCTGCGGGAGCCCTGGCGGGCCTCCGCGTCCAGTTGGCTGCCCTCCCGGTCGGGCAGGCCCGGCAGATACCGCATCCCGATCTCGTCGCCGTAGTAGATCACCGGCAGGGTGGGCCAGGTCAGCTGGAAGGCGAAGGCGGGCGCCACCATGTCGCGGGTCCGCGGCCCGCAGGTCAGCCGGGAGAAGTCATGGTTGGCCGTGGGCAGCGCCACATGGCCGGCGCCGTCGATGGCCTGGTCGGCCGCGTACCAGCCCGCGAGGAACTCCGTCATGGAGCCCCGGCCCTCCGGGTCGAAGTAGCAGGGCCGGCCGTCGGCCCACCGTCCCTGGCTGCCGGTGCCGTTGTCCCACAGTGAGCGCAGCGGGCGGTCCTGGAAGTGCAGGAAGAAGTCGGAGTGGAAGCCGGCCGGGACCGAGGTCCTGGGGTCCCCCCACTCGGCGAGCAGTACGCACTCCGGATGAGCGCGGTCGATCCACTCCCGCATCCCGCCCCACAGCCGGGCCGTCTCCACCCGGCCGGGATCATCCTTGACCAGCGAGAACGCCATGTCGACCCGGAAGCCGGACACCCCCAGGCCGAACCAGTGCCCCATGATCTCCCGCAGCGCCGCCCGGTTGGCCTGCGGCCCCTCCGCGTCCACCGGCTGCCGCCAGGGCTCGCCCTCGCGGGGCCGCGCATAGCCGAAGTTGAGGGCGGGCTGGATGGGATAGAAGTTGGCCAGGTAGTAGCCGCCGCGGGCGGCGTGGTTGGGGATCCAGTCGCGAACCGGGGTACCGACCCGGTCCGACCAGATGTAGCGGTGGTCCTCGGGGTCCTGTACGGAGGCCTGGAACCACGGGTGCAGATGGGAGGTGTGCCCGGGAACCAGGTCCAGCATCACCCGGATCCCGCGCCGCCGGGCCGCCTCGATCAGTGCGTCGGCGTCCTTCTCGGTCCCGTAGCGCGGGGCGACGGCGAAGTAGTCGGAGACGTCGTACCCGGCGTCGCCGAAGGGCGAGGCGAAGCACGGATTGAGCCACACCGTGTCCACCCCGAGCCATGCCAGGTGGTCCAGCCGCGCGGTCAGCCCCGCGAGGTCGCCGATGCCGTCGCCGTCGGAGTCGGCGAAGCTCTGCGGATAGACCTGGTAGATGACGGCCTCGGACAGCCAGGCCGGTACGCGTCGTCGGTCGCCGGCCATGGGCTGGACCCCCTCGGTGGTCGCCGGTGTGCTACCCCTGGCACCGTATCCGACCCGGTCGCCGCTGCCCGGCGAATGCCCGTCCGCGTCCCCCGGACTGCGGCAACCGGTCCAGGCCCCGCTCCGTCTCCGCGCCCATGGGACCGAGCGCACGCCGTCGTGCGCCCGGCGGTCACCGGTCCGGTCGGGCACAGCGGATGCTCACCAAGGTGATGAACCGTCAGTTGATGCCGATGTCGATGCGGCTGCTCATGGGCTCGCCGGCGTCCTGCGTCCGAGACCAAGGGGCAGCCGGGGTGAACTGACCGGTCGACGGGCATCCCTCCGGGCTGTGCAGCTGTACCTCTGCATGATGGGATGCGGCCATGGAAGCTGTGCTGGCCAGCTTGATCGCGGTGGCGGGAACCTTGTTGGGCTCACTTGTCACCTTTGCCGTCCAGCGCCACACGAGTGCGCGAGCCGAGGTCTTCGCCCGGTCCCAACAGCTGCGCCAGGACCGGCTGACGACGTACAGCGCCTACGCGGGAGCCGTCACGGCACTCAAGCAGGCAACCGTGGCGCTCTGGTTCCAGCTGCAGGAGATCCCGGACGGCCCCGGGACACGGCAGGCCTTCACCGAGTGCGACCGGCTCGGCGCCGCCGCAGAGAACGCCCAGTTCCGCGTGCGGCTCCTCGCCGGGGACTCCGCGCTTGTCGCCCTTGCCGTCGCCGCATTCGACGCCGTCGGTCCCCTGCGTTCGGCGTCGACCAGGGCGGAGCTGTCCGAACGCGAAGCAGATGTGCAGAACAGCCTCAACGCCTTCATCGCCGCCGCAGCCACCCACGTCCGTTGACGCGTCCCAAGCTGAACTCGCGTGTCATGGGGCCGAGGTGAGGTGGGCGTGACCCTGCCTGCGGCAGGTATCACGTCGACCCCGGGGGCTCGGTCGCCCGACTTCGCCGTCCTGCAGCAAGCACACAGGACAAGCTTTAGGATCCCGGCATGGCTGCCGACGAGCGAATCGAACAGGCCGAGCTGCTCTATGAGCGCGCCGTCTTCGGCGGCGATGCCGCCGCACCGGACACCGCAGACCGGGTGCTCGACGCGGTCGAGGCCGATCTCCGGCTGGCCAGAGGCCGGGTGGTGCACGCCCGCTTCCTGGCGGACCGGGTGGCGGACGCGGGGGAGTTGGAACTCTTCGAGCGGGCGGCGGAGCTCTACGAGCGGCTGGGCGACATTCGGGGCCAGGGTGAGGCGCTGTTCTGGGTCGGCATCTTCCACCAGGTCGTCCGCGACGACACGGAGGCCGCCCTGCCCGTCCTGCGGCGCGCCCTGGAACTCGCCGGCCAGGCGGGCGACCGGCTGACCACCTCCTACGTCCTGCGGCACCTCGGCATCGCCGACCACATGGCGGGCCGGCTGGACGCGGCCCGCGCGCACCTCGAGGAGTCCACACGCCTGCGGCGCGAGCTCGGGTTCCTGCCGGGCGTGGCCGCCAACCTGATCGGGCTTGCCTACCTCGCCGCCCAGCAGCAGCGGCAGGACGACGCCTCCGCGCTGCTCAGCGAGGCGGTGGAGCTGGCCGCCAAGACGGAATCCCACGGCATGCTGCGCTCGGCCGAGGAGGCCCGCGCGGAGCTCCGGCTGCCCTGACCGGGCGGCAGCGCGGGCCCGTGCGGGACGTGGACAGCTCTGCGTCGCGGTTGGGGACGCCCGTCGGACGGTCACTCATCGGTGGGCCGGCACCCGGCCCGTGACCGGCTCACGCGGAATTGATCACTCGCGGGGACTACCGGCAAGCTGTCTGCCCGGCGCGCCCACCGGCACGCGGTGGAGCCGACAGTCACCGACCTGCGAGCAAGGAGAGCCGATGTTGATCTGGCATGACCTGTGGAGCATCCAAATACCGCCCGTCGAGAAGCTGTTGCGCACCGTTCTGGTCTACGTCGGACTGGCGCTGCTGCTACGGCTGGGCGGCAAACGGGACCTCGCCCAACTCAACAGCTTCGATCTGGTCGTGATGCTGCTGCTGTCCAACGTCGTCCAGAACGCGGTCATCGGCAGTGACAACAGCCTCACCGGCGGCCTGCTCGGCGCGGCCGTCCTGGTCGCGCTCAACGCCGTGATGGTGCGCCTGGTCAACCGCCATCCCCGTCTGATCCGGCTGTTCGAGGGGCGCTCCACCACCTTGATCCACAACGGCCGGGTGATTCCGAATGCGCTGCACCGGCTGGGGCTGCGCCGCGCCGATGTCGTGGCCGCCTGCCGCCGCCAGGGCGCCGACGACATCGGCGAGATCGCCGACGCCACCCTCTCCCCGGGCGGTGCGCTGGTCGTCACCCTCGACGAGAGCCACCGCGGCGCCACCATCGGTGAACTGCGCCGAGAACACGAGCGCCTGCTCACCCAGATCCGGGCGGAACTCGCCGACTTCGAGCACCGACTGGCGCCGCCACCGGCATGACCGGGCCTCCGCTGCCGCCAGGGATCGCGCGGATCTGCCCGCGTCCGGCGGCGCCGAGGATGCGCTCCGGCGTGTGTGGCGGCCCGCGATCGGGTCCGGCCCCCCGGGGGAGCCGGACCCGGGTGGGGTCAGAGCCCGTAGCGCAGCCGGGCCTGCAGCACCGACTCCGGCTTGACGTCGCCGCGGCGGGCCAGCGCCGCGAGGGCGGCGACGGTGATCGACTGGGGGTCGACCCCGAAGTGGCGGCGGGCGGCCTCACGGGTGTCGGAGAGGCCGAAGCCGTCGGTGCCGAGGGAGTGCCAGTCCTGCTCGACCCACTGGCTGATCTGGTCCGGGACGGCGCGCATCCAGTCGCTGACGGCGAGCACCGGACCGGGCGCGCCGGCCAGGGTGCGGGTGACGTACGGGACCCGGTCCTCGCCGTTCAGCAGTGCGGCGTCGCAGGCCAGGGCGTCGCGGCGCAGTTCGCTCCAGGAGGTGGCGGACCACACGTCGGCGGCCACCCCCCAGTCGGCGGCCAGCAGCTCCTGTGCGTCCAGCACCCAGTGCAGGGCGGTGCCGGAGGCCAGCAGCTGCAGTCGGGGGGCGTCGGCGCCGATCCGGGCCGGTGCCTCCTGGAAGCGGTAGAGGCCCCGGACGATGCCCTCCTCCACGCCCTCGCCCTGCGGCATCGGCGGCTGGACCTTGGTCTCGTTGTAGACGGTGAGGTAGTAGAAGACGTCCTCGGCGTCCGGCCCGTACATCCGGCGCAGTCCGTCGCGGACGATCACGCCGAGCTCATAGGCGAACGCCGGGTCGTAGGCCAGCGCGGCCGGGTTGGTGGAGGCGATCAGGTGCGAGTGCCCGTCGGCGTGCTGGAGGCCTTCGCCGGTCATGGTGGTCCGGCCGGCGGTGGCGCCGATCAGGAACCCGCGGCCGAGCTGGTCCGCCAGGGCCCACATCTGGTCGGCGGTCCGCTGCCAGCCGAACATCGAGTAGAAGATGTAGAAGGGGATCATCGGCTCGCCATGGGTGGCGTACGCGGTGGCGGCGGCCGTGAAGTCGGCCATCGAACCGGCCTCGGTGATGCCCTCGTTGAGGATCTGGCCGTTGCTGGCTTCCTTGTAGAACAGCAGCTGGTCGCGGTCGACCGGGTCATAGGTCTGGCCGAGCGGCGAGTAGATCCCGTGGCTGGGGAAGAGAGACTCCATGCCGAAGGTGCGCGCCTCGTCGGGGACGATCGGCACCCAGCGCGGGCCGGTGGCCGGATCCCGCATCAGATCCTTGACCAGCCGGACGAAGGCCATCGTGGTGGCGATCTCCTGGCTGCCGGAGCCCCTGCTCAGCGCCTTGAACGGCTTGGCGGGGGGCTCGGGCAGCGCCGCTGCGGGGTGGATCCGGCGGGCCGGGGCGGGGCCGCCCAGCGCGGCCCGGCGCTCCTGGAGGTAGCGGACCTCGGGGGAGTCGGCGCCGGGGTGGGCGTAGGGGACCAGGTCGCCGTCCAGCCGGCTGTCGGGGATGGGGAGCTCCAGCAGGTCGCGCATGGCGCGGAACTGCTTGCCCGTCAGCTTCTTCATCTGGTGGTTGGCGTTGCGGGACTCGAAGCCGGGACCGAGGGTGTGGCCCTTGATCGTCTGGGCGAGGACCACGGTGGGGGCGCCGCGGTGCTCCAGGGCGGCCCGGTAGGCGGCGTACACCTTGCGCGGCTCATGGCCGGCCCGTGAGGTGGTGAAGCACTCGGTGATCCGGGCGTCGCTGAGCACCCGTCCCATCTCCACCAGCGCGGGGTCGGCGCCGAAGAAGTGGTCGCGGATGTAGCCCGCGTCCCGGGTGGCATAGGTCTGGAACTGGCCGTCGGGGACCTCGCGCAGCCGCCGCACCAGGGCGCCGGTGGTGTCCAGGGCGAAGAGGTCGTCCCAGGCGGATCCCCAGAGCGATTTGACGACATTCCAGCCTGCGGCGCGGAACTGGGACTCCAGCTCCTGCACGATCTTGAAGTTGGCGCGCACCGGCCCGTCGAGCCGCTGGAGGTTGCAGTTGACCACAAAGGTGAGGTTGTCCAGCTGCTCCCGGCCGGCCAGCGCCAGCGCGGCGGTCGACTCCGGCTCGTCCATCTCGCCGTCGCCCAGGAACGCCCAGACGTGGGAGGAGGAGGTGTCCTTGATGCCGCGGTTGTGCAGATAGCGGTTGAAGCGCGCCTGGTGGATCGCCGACAGCGGGCCCAGGCCCATCGACACGGTGGGGAACTCCCAGAGCCAGGGCAGCCGCCGCGGGTGCGGGTAGGAGGGCAGGCCGTCGCCGCCCGCCTCCTGTCGGAAGCGGTCCAGCTGGTCCTCGCTGAGCCTGCCGTCCAGGAAGGCGCGGGCGTAGATGCCGGGGGAGGCATGGCCCTGGATGTAGAGCTGGTCGCCGGAGCCGTCCCCCTCCTTGCCGCGGAAGAAGTGCTGGAAGCCGGTCTCGTAGAGCCACGCCGCCGACGCGAAGGTGGCGATGTGCCCGCCCAGGCCCAGGCGGCTGCCGCGGGTGACCATGGCGGCCGCGTTCCAGCGGTTCCAGGCGGTGATCCGCTGCTCCATCGCCTCGTCGCCGGGGATCGGGGGCTCGGCGGCGGTGGGGATGGTGTTGATGTAGTCGGTCTCCAGCGTCCTGGGCAGTGCCAGCCCGGCCCGCTCGCCGTGCTCCAGGGTGCGGCGCATCAGATAGGACGCCCGCTGCGGTCCGGCGGCCGCGGCGACGGCGTCCAGTGAGGCGGCCCACTCCGCGCTCTCCTCCGGGTCGCGATCGGGGAGCTGGTCGAGTGCGCTCGCCTGGTGACGCGGGGTGTGGGTCATGGTGGCCGCCTTTTGGAACACGACGTGGAGGGCGGAACCGGTGGGCTCCGTCGACACTGTAGGACTGATCGATGATCGATCAAAAGTCTCGGTAGCAAAATGGCACCGCGTGCCAGCAGGTCAGGCACGCGGTGCACAGCCGAGCACATGCTCCTTCACCAGTTCGCCCACCCGCGGATCCCGCCGCCGGAAGGCCTCCACGACCGCCTCGTGCTCCTCCGCGTACGACTGCTGCCGGGTCCCCAGCCAGCGGATCGACAGCGCCGTCCACACCTCGATCCCCAGCGACTCCCAGGTGTGCAGCAGCACGCTGTTCCCGGACGCCCGCACCAGCTCCCGGTGGAAGGCGACGGTGTGCCGCACCTGGGCCTCGACGTCGCTGGTCCGGTCGGCATCCCGCAGCGCGGCCACCTCGGGCTCCAGTACGGAGACGTCCGAGCCCAGCAGGGGCGCGGCCAGCTCGGCCGCGAGCTGCTCCAGCCCGGCCCGCACCGGATAGATCTCCTCCAGGTCCGACGCGGCAAGATTGCGCACCCGCACACCCTTGTTGGGCGCCGACTCGATCAGCCGCAGCGCCTCCAGCTCGCGCAGCGCCTCCCGTACGGGGGTCTGGCTGACGTCCAGCTCGGTGGCGATCCGCCGCTCCACGATCCGCTCGCCCGGCTTCCAGCGCCCGCTCACGATGCCCGCCATGATGTGCTCGCGGATCTGGTCGCGCAGGGAGTGGACGACGGGTGGGGCCATGTCTGCTCCTGATGAGGGTCGGGAGATCGGCGGATGCCTAGACAATACGGCCGAGGTCGGCCCCTGCGGCCCTCACCCCGGGCGGAGTTCCCTTCGGGGGTGGGTACTCTGAAGATCGCCACGGCGGCCCGCCGGGCAACTCGCGGGAGCAGAAGGCAGGAGGCATCCGGGTGCTGGTGGCGGATCGGTACCGGCTGGACGTGGCGATCGGCCGCGGCGGCATGGGAGAGGTCTGGCGCGGCCATGACCAGGTGCTGGGCCGCCCGGTGGCCGTGAAGCTGATGCTGGCCGCCGACTCGGACCCGGAGGCGGCCGCCCGGTTCCGGCTGGAGGCGCAGACCGCGGCCCGGCTGCACCACCCCCAGGTGGTCACCGTCTTCGACTTCGGTGCCTGGCAGGACCGCTTCTTCCTGGTGATGGAGCTGGTGGAGGGCCACAGCCTGGCCCAGGAGCTGGAAACGCTGGGCCCGCTCCCGGTCGACCGGGTGGCGGCGGTCGCTGCCCAGACGGCGGCCGGACTGGCGGCGGCGCACCGGCAGGGGGTCATCCACCGCGACATCAAGCCGGGCAACCTGATCCGGGGCGCCGACGACGGGGTCAAGATCGCCGACTTCGGTATCGCCCGCTTCGCCGACGACTCCTCGGCCGCGCTGACCGGAGTCGGCCAGATCGTGGGCACCAGCCTCTACCTGGCACCGGAGCGGGCGCTGGGCAGCGCCGCCGGGCCCGGCTCGGACGTCTACGCACTCGGGTGCGTGCTCTACCAGCTGCTGGTGGGGGAGCCGCCGTTCCAGTCGGACCATGCCGCGGCCGTACTGCACCAGCATGTCGCGGCGGCACCCGCACCGCCGTCCTGGCGCTGCCCTCGGCTGCCCGGGGCGTTCGAGGAGTATCTGCTGCGGATGCTGGCCAAGCGGCCCGAGGAGCGTCCGGCCGCCCAGGAGGTGGCGGACTGGTTCGCCACAGCCGTCTGGCAGGGTGCCGCCGCGGCCTCCGTACCGGCCGAGGCCCCCGCATCGAGCGCGTACGCCATGCCGCGGACCGCAGCTCCCGCACCGACCGTCTACGCCCTGCCGAAGACCCCGGCTCCGGCCGCCGGCTCCCGGCGGGCGCCGGCGGCGAGCGGCCGGCGGCGGTCGGCGAAGCCGGGGCGGCAGGAGGGCGGGGACAATCTGCATCTTCGCGTCCGGGCGCTGATGCGGCGGCACAAGGTGATCACCATCGCGGTCGCCGGGGCGGTGGCCCTTGTGGTGTCGACGCTGCTCAGCATGGCCGCCATCGGTCCGGGCAACTGAGGCCGGTCCGGTGGCTGAAGCGGGCCCGGCAATCGGGCGGGCCCGGTAGCTGAGCGGGCTCTGCCCGCCCGGCGGGCCCGGTGGGCCCGGTGGGCCCGGTGGTCGACCGGGCCGGGACGGCGCCGGGCGGTGGCGGGTACGGGCCCCGGCCGGCACTCCGGTGACCCCGCCCGGGCCTCGCCCGTCGGCCCGGGGCATGACGGGCGACCGTGCCCACCCCGCAACCGGCGACCTCAGGATCGGCAGGATGCCGCCGTGCGGCGCGGGGTGCCGCAGTGCCGGGGCCCGATACGGCGGCCGGCGACAGGTGCGCTCGACAGGGCCGCAGGACCGGCCCCCTGCCTTCCCTTCTCGCGTCCTCGCGCGCACCCGATGCGGCGCAGCCCCCGTGCGGTGACGCAGAGCACAGGAACATATACATCTCCAGGGATGGTTGCCTGAGGCAACCACTGATACGGTTGCCTCAGGCAATCATCGATGGAGATGTTTCGATGTCGAGAAAGCGGGTCCTGTCGGAGATGTCCGACGATCTCAGGGGAGTCACCCTGCTGCTCCGCCGTGCGGACCAGCCGGTCCCCACGCAGACCAGGGCGGCCGTCGCCATGCTCGCCACCCTGTGCAGGCAGGGGGAGATGCGGATGGTCGAGCTCTCCGAGTGCCTCCTCCTCGACATGTCCGTGGTCAGCCGCCGCCTGGCCCACCTGGAGCAGTTCGGCCTCGCCGTCCGCCGGCCCAACCCCTCGGACGGCCGCTCCTGCCTGATCAGCGCAACCGAGGCCGGCCGCCGGGTGGTCGCCGACGTGCTGCGCACCCGGGCCGTGCAGCTGGCCGACGCCACGGCCGCCTGGGACGACACCGACCTGGACAGCCTCGCCCGGCTGCTCCGCCGCCTCCACCGCGACCTGGGGCTCCTCCCGCCGCAGTCCGGCACCGCACAGTCGCCGGACTGGACCCGGCCCGCCGAACCTCCGTACACCACCGCATCACCGGCCGCCCCCGGGGCGGCACGAAGGGAATCCTGACGTGGCACAGCAGCCAGCCACCGCTCCCGCAGGAACGGGAAATCCGGGTGCCCCGGCACCCATGACGCACCGCCAGATCATGGAGGCGCTCTCCGGCCTCCTGCTCGGCCTCTTTGTGGCGATCCTGTCCAGCACCGTGGTCTCCAACGCGCTGCCCCGCATCGTCACCGCCCTGCACGGCAGCCAGTCCGCCTACACCTGGGTGGTCACCGCCACCCTGCTGGCCACCACCGTCTCCACTCCGATCTGGGGCAAGCTCGCCGACCTGACCAGCAAGAAGCTGCTGATCCAGCTCTCCCTGGGCGTCTACATCGTGGGCTCGGCCCTGGCCGGCCTGTCGCAGAACACCGGGATGCTGATCAGCTGCCGGGTGGTGCAGGGCCTGGGCGCCGGCGGACTCACCGCGCTGGCCCAGGTCATCCTGGCCACCATGATCCCGCCGCGCGAGCGGGGCAAGTACAACGGCTACCTGGGCGCGGTCATGGCCGTCGGCACCATCGGCGGCCCGCTCCTCGGCGGTGTCATCGTGGACACCTCCTGGCTCGGCTGGCGCTGGTGCTTCTACGTCGGCGTCCCCTTCGCCGCGCTCGCCCTGGTCGTGCTGCAGCGCACCCTGAAGCTGCCGGTGGTCAAGCGCCGGGTCAAGGTCGACTACCTGGGTGCCGTGCTGGTCAGTGCGGCGGTCAGCCTGCTGCTGATCTGGGTCTCGCTGGCCGGGGCCAGCTTCGCCTGGGGCTCCTGGCAGACCGCCCTCATGGTGGGCGGTGCACTGGTGCTGGCTGCGCTGTTCGTACGGGCCGAGACCAGGGCCGCCGAGCCGATCATCCCGATGCACCTCTTCAGGGGACGTACCGTCACCCTGGCGGTGGTCGCCAGCCTCGCCGTGGGCACCGCCATGTTCGGCGCCACCGTCTTCCTCAGCCAGTACTACCAGATCAGCCGTGGCAAGTCGCCGACGGTCTCCGGGCTGATGACGCTGCCGATGATCGCCGGGCTCTTCCTCTCCTCCACCCTCGTCGGCCGATTGATCACCGCCACCGGCCGCTGGAAGCGCTACATGGTGCTCGGCGGGGTGCTGCTCACCGTCGGCTTCGCCCTGATGGGCACCGTGCGCGCCGACACCTCGTTCGTGCTGCTGGGTGTCTATATGTTCCTGGTCGGCTGCGGTGTCGGTATGACGATGCAGAACCTGGTGCTGGCCGTGCAGAACACCGTGCCCATGCACGAACTGGGCGCCGCCAGCTCCGTGGTGGCCTTCTTCCGCAGCCTCGGCGGTGCGATCGGCGTCTCCGCGCTCGGCGCCGTCCTCGCCTCCAAGGTCGGGACGTACACCGCCGACGGACTGGCCGCCATCGGCGTCCGGAGCAGCGGCAGTGGCGGCTCGCTGCCCGATGTGCACACCCTGCCCGCGCCGGTCGCCCATGTGGTCGAGACCGCGTACGGGCACGCCTCCGGCAACATCTTCCTGATCGCCGCGCCGATCGCGCTGCTGGGCCTGGTCGCCATCGCCCTCATCCGTGAGGTGCCGCTGCGCAGCGGGCAGCCGGAGCCCAAGCCGGCCGACCGTGAGGCCACCGCGCCGGCCACCGCCGGCTGACCGGGGACGCCAGCCTCGGCAGCCCGAGGGCCAGGGACAGGCCGGGCCGCCGACCGGCGCACCGGAGGGCAAACGGTGCACCGAAAGGGCCGGGGCCGGACGCGATGCGTCCGGCCCCGGCCCTCGCCGCCGGCCCCTCAGGGCTGCGGCTCCCCGGCCTGCGCCGCCAGGACGGCGGCGGCCTCCCCGAGCGCCGCGACCAGCTCCTCGGCCCGGGGCCCCGCCGCAGCCAGCAGCTCGCGCAGCAGCGGTGTGGCGTCGACCGCCGGCACCGCGGCCGCCAGCTCCCTGAGCAGTGCCGTGGTGGAGACCAGGTTCCGCCGCCGGTCCCGGGGGTCGGGTGCGGCCTCCAGCAGCCCCCGGTCGCGCAGCGCGGCCACCACGGTGGAGATCCGGCTCTGGGCGAACCCGCACCGCCGGGCCAACTCGCCCACCGCCAGCCCGTCCTGCCCGTGCAGACAGCGCAGCACCACCAGCTCGGTCGGCGACAGCGGTTCCGAGCCGGTGGGCTGCATGGCGTGCACGGCCGCGGCGGACAGCGCCCGCCCGAAGAGGTGCAGTTCGGCGAGGTTCATGACGCCAGTCTGCTGGGTGGGCGGCGGCTCAGCTTGCGGAGCCCACGTCCTCGGCCAGCGCCTGCTGCTCCAGGCGGTCCTGCTGCGCCTGGTCCGGGGTGTGGCCGGCCGCCTCCGCGGCCTGCGCCCGCTCGGCGTCCGCCAGCAGGGAGTGCCCGGTGGCCAGCACGCCGATGCCGATGACGACCGCGGCCGCGCCGACGTAGAACGGCGCATGGACGCCGTAGTGCTCGGCGAGCTTGCCCGCCGCGTACGGGGCGAGGCCGCCGCCGATGAAGCGGACGAACCCGTAGGCGGAGGAGGCGGTGGGGCGCTCGACGGGGGAGACCGTCATCACCGCCTGGGTGGTGATGGTGTTGTTGATGCCGATGAAGGCGCCGGCCACGATCACCGCGGTGATCAGGGTCGCCCGGGAGTCGGTGAACAGGCCGATCACCAGGATGTCCACGGCGAACAGCGCCAGGTTGAGATAGAGGGTGCGGGCGATGCCGAAGCGGGCCTGCAGCCATGGCGCGCCGAAGACGGAGAAGAGGGCGACCAGCACACCCCAGCCGGTGAAGACATAGCCGAGCTGGTGGGTGCCCAGACCCATCGGGTAGGGCGCGAAGCCCAGCACCGTGAAGAAGCCCCAGTTGTAGCAGAGCGCGGTGAGGCCCATGGTGAGCAGTCCGCGGTGGCGCAGCGCCTTCAGCGGGTCCAGTACCGAGGCCCGCCGGGCCGGTGCGGGGGTGGGCTGCACCAGGACCACGGTGGCGACCAGGGCTGTGGCCATCAGTACGGCGACGCCGAAGAACGGGCCGCGCCAGCTGATCGAGCCGAGCTCGCCGCCCAGCAGCGGGCCGACCGCGATGCCGACGCCCAGCGCGGTCTCGTACAGGATGATCGCGCCGGAGAAGCCGCCGCTGGCCGAGCCCACGATGACCGCCAGCGAGGTGGCGATGAACAGGGCGTTGCCCAGCCCCCAGCCGGCCCGGAAGCCGACGATGCCGCTGATGCTGCCGGAGGAGCCGGCCAGTGCGCTGAACACCACGATCAGGGCCAGGCCGGCGATCAGGGTGCGCTTGGCGCCTATTCGACTGGAGACGAAGCCGGTGACCAGCATGGCGACGGCGGTGACCACCAGGTAGCTGGTGAAGAGCAGCGACACCTGGCTGGGTGTGGCGTGCAGCTGGGAGGAGAGGGCGGGCAGGATCGGGTCGACCAGGCCGATCCCCATGAAGGAGATCACGCAGGCGAAGGCCACGGCCCAGACGGCTTTGGGCTGCCGGAAGGGGTTGGGTGCTCCGGGGTGAGCGGACACGGGGGGACTCCAGACTCGAGTGCTGTGTGACGCCTCGTCAGTCGGCCGGGCGGCGGTCCGCCTCCGGGAACCCGGCCTCGACCGCCACCGCCACCAGCCGCTCCAGGGCTGGCAGTGCACCGGCGGCCGCGGCCGCCAGTGCCTCCCGGTCCTCGGCGGGAAGGGCTGCGAGCAGTGCGGCCAGGCGCTCGGTGCGTGCCCGGCGGCGGTCGGCCAACAGCTCCCGTCCGGCGTCGGTGACGGCCACCAGGACCACCCGGCCGTCCGCCGGATCGCTGGTGCGGCGGACCAGGCCCTGCCGCTCCAGGCGTTGGACCAGCTGGGTCATCGACGGCTGGCTGACCCCTTCGTCCGCGGCCAGGGCGGTCAGTCGGGCCGGGCCGCCCCGGGCCAGGCGGCCGAGGGTGGAGGCCGTGGTGAAGCTGATGTCCCGGGGCGTCAGATGACGGACCGCGAGGACCGCCAGCTGCTCCAGGAATGCGGCGTCTCGTCGCCGGCCGGCTGGACGTCACTCATGGCGGATTTATATCACGCACCTATATAGGCTGACTATGCTTCTCTTCGGCCGCCGCGACTGCCGCCCCGGCCCCCCGGGCGGCGGCGGGACAGAGGTTCACCCAGGGGGAACGGGCCGTTCCGCCAGGGCCGTTGGGCCCTTATCATCGCTGCGGCAGCCATACGCCACCGTCCTCCGGGAGGCGAAGTGAGCGAGCAGTCGTCCGGCGAAGGCACGATCGAGGGCTATGGCTACACCCAGGAGCTGCAACGCTCGCTGGGCTTCCGCGACCTGCTGGTCTACGGACTGGTGTTCATGGTGCCGATCGCGCCGTTCGGCATCTTCGGCGGTGTCTTCGCAGGCTCCGGGGGCATGGTCGCCCTGGCGTACGCGGTGGGCATGCTGGCCATGATGTTCACCGCCGCCTCCTACGCCCAGATGTCCCGGGCCTTCCCGATGGCCGGCTCGGTCTACAGCTACGCGGGGCGCGGCATCGCGGCACCGGTCGGCTTTCTCGCGGGCTGGATGATCCTGCTGGACTACGTCCTCGTCCCGGCGCTGCTCTATCTGATCGCGGCCGTGGCCATGCACTCGCTGGTCGGCTCCGTCCCGGTGTGGCTGTGGCTGCTGGGCTTCGTCCTGCTGAACACCGCCGTCAACTACCTGGGCATCACCATGACCGCCCGGATCAACAAGGTGATGCTGGCCGGCGAACTGGCCGTACTGGCCGTCTTCCTGGTCGTCGGTGTCATCGCGCTGGCCCAGGGCAAGGGCAACGGCTTCAGCCTCCACGCCTTCTACGACCACCGCACCTTCTCCTGGTCGCTGGTCTTCGGGGCGGTCTCCATCGCGGTCCTCAGCTTCCTCGGCTTCGACGGCATCTCCACCCTCGCCGAGGAGAACCGGGAGTCGGCCCGCGCCATCGGCCGCTCCATGGCCGCCGCACTGGGCCTGGCCGGACTGCTCTTCATCGCCCAGACCTGGGTGGCGGCGATGCTGGTGCCGCACCCCGCGCAGCTGATCAGCGACGGCGACCCGGACGGCACCGCCTTCTACGACGCCGCGCGGGCCGCCGGAGGCGCCTGGCTGGGCACCCTCAGCGCGCTGGCCACGGCCATCGCCTGGGGATTCGCCAACTCCCTGGTCGCCCAGGCCGCCACCTCACGGCTGCTCTACGCCATGGCCCGCGACCGCCGGCTGCCCGCCTTCCTCGCCCGGGTCGACCCCCGCCGCAAGGTCCCGGTGAACGCCACCCTGCTGGTCGCCGCGGTCTCCCTGGGCCTCGGCCTGTGGATGAACGCCCGCTCCGACGGCATCACCCTGCTCGGCTCACTGGTCAACTTCGGTGCGCTGACGGCGTTTCTGGTGCTCCATGTCTCGGTGGTCGTCCACTATGTGGTGCGCAGGGGGAGCCGCGACTGGTGGCGCCATCTGCTCGCCCCGGCGATCGGCTTCGCCATCCTGGTGTACGTGGTGGTCAACGCCAAGGTGGCGGCCCAGCGGCTGGGCTTCCTCTGGCTGGCCGTCGGAGTGGCCGTACTGCTGGTGCTGCTCGCCACCGGGCGCCGGACCGACCTGGAGACCACCGCCGTCCCCGCAACGGAGGAGCAGCCTTGAGCGACCTCGACGTGGTCCGTCTGGACCCCGCCCCCGACCGTTTCTGCTACGCCTTCGGCGGCCGGGAGCCCGTCCTGCGGGTGCGGCCCGGCACCGTGGTCGAGCTGTACACGGAGGACTGCTTCGGCGGTCTGGTGCGCTCCACCTCGGATCTGCCCAGCCAGGTCTGCACCTTTCCGTACCTCAACCCGGTGACCGGTCCCATCCATGTCGAGGGCGCCGAGCCCGGGGACACCCTGGCGGTGCACTTCGCCGACATCGCCCCCGCCCGCGACCAGGCGTTCTCCGCCACCTTCCCGCACTTCGGCGCGCTGACCGCCACCCATGCCACGGCGATGCTGCACGAGCCGCTGGAGGAGGTGGTCTGGGTCTACGAGATCGACCGCGCCCGGGGCACCTGCCGGTTCCGCCCCCGGCTCGACGGCACGGGGCCGGAGGTCGAACTGCCGCTGGACCCCATGCACGGCACCGTGGGCGTCGCCCCGGCCGCCGGCGAGGTCATCATGAGCATCACCCCGGGCGCCCACGGCGGCAATATGGACACCCCTGAGCTGCGCGCCGGCACCACCCTCTACCTGGGCGTCAACGTCCCCGGAGCGGCGCTCTCCCTCGGCGACGGCCACTGCCGGCAGGGTGAGGGCGAGGTCTGCGGCACCGCTGTGGAGTCGGCGATGAACACCGCCGTGGTCATCGACCTGATCAAGGGCGGCGGCCCGGCCTGGCCCCGGATCGAGAGCGACGCCTTCCTGATGTCCACCGGCTCCACCCGCCCGCTGGAGGACGCCTACCGCATCAGCCAGCACGACCTGGTCGGCTGGACCGCCGGGCTGACGGGCCTGCACCGGCTGGACGCCTACCAACTGGTCAGCCAGACCGGGCTGGCACCCGCGGGCAATGTGGTGGACACCAACTACACCATGGTGGCCAAGCTCCCCAAGACCGTCCTCGGCGGCACCCGGGCGTACGACGGCCTCCATGACCACCTCCGAGACCGGGCCGCGGAGTATCTGCGGCAGCGCTGAGACGCCGTACGGCAAAAGCGGTTGCCAGGGTTTGTAACGTCTCTGCTGTGACAGACATCGAGGGCCTGCTCGCGGCCTATGACGAGCAGATGCGCGGAGCGGTGCCCACCCCGCCGGCCGGGGTGGGCTATGAGCAGGACGGGCCGCTGCTGCGCGTCGTCGGCCAGTTCCGCGGCCTGGTGACCGGTCCCCCCGATCCCGGCGTGCGCGGCGCCGAGCTCGACCGGCTGATCGCCCGTCAACGCGACTACTTCGCAGCCCGGGGGGAGGCGGTGGAGTGGAAGCTCCGGGGTCACGACCGGCCTGCCGACCTCACCGACCGCCTGCGCGCCGCCGGCTTCGTCCCCGAGGCCCAGGAGACCGTCCTGATCGGCCGTGCCGACGAGCTGGCCGGGGAACCCGTCGTGCCGGACGGCGTCGTCCTGCGCCAGGTCAGCGACGACCGGGACATGCGCCGTATCGCCGCCCTGGAGTCCACGGTCTGGGGCCAGGACATGAGCTGGATCGGCGACGACCTGAGCGCGCGGATCTCCGCATCCCCCGACGAGATCGCCGTCCTGATCGCCGAGGCCGAGGGGGAGGTGGTCTGCGCCGCCTGGCTGGTCCTGCGGGAGGGGACGGAGTTCGCCGGTCTGTGGGGCGGCTCCACGCTGCCCGCCTGGCGGGGCAGGGGGATCTACCGCGCGCTGGTCACCGCCCGCGCCCGGCTCGCCCTCGCCCGCGGGGTCACCTATCTGCAGGTGGACGCCTCCGACGACAGCAGTCCGATCCTGCGCCGGCTCGGCTTCCACGCCGTGACCACCACCACCCCCTATGTCTGGACACCGCCGCAGCCCTGAGGGGCCCTGCCTCAGCAGAGGATGCCGAGCGCCCCGGGGAGCACCCGCGCGGTGACCGGGAGGACGGCGTCGACCTCGCCGTCGATCCCGTAGGGGAGGGGGCGGTCGGCCTCGATGCGGATCTCGCGGCCGCGCAGCACCTCCACCTCGGGGCGTTTGGTGTGGGTGCCCGACTTGAGCTCGTTCATGACCGCGAAGAAGAGCAGCCTGGACGTCTCGCGGATGACGACCACATCGAGCATGCCGTCGTCGACCCTGGCCTCGGGGGCGATGCGGCGCCCGAAGCCGTAGAAGGCGGAGTTGGCGGCGACCACGGTGAAGCCGCGCCGCTCGTGCAGCACGCCGTCCACGGTGATCCGGTAGTCGGCGTGCCGCCAGCCGAGCACGGCCCGCAGGCCCCCGAGGTAGTAGGAGGCGGCGCCGCGCAGCAGCCGGGTCTCATTGGCGTAGCGGTTGGCCACCGCGTCCACGCCGGCGTACACGCTGCCCAGCCCGACCGTGGTCGGGCGGCCCGGGGAGGTGACCTCGACGGCGTCGATCCGCCGCGGTTCGCCGTGCAGCAGCAGCCGCGCGAGGTCGGGGGCGGTGGACGGCAGCTCCAGCGCCCTGGCGAAGTCGTTGCCGCGGCCGGCCGGGACCAGCCCGAGCAGGGCGTCCGTACCTGCCAGCGCTCCGCCGACGCAGCCGGCCATGCCGTCGCCGCCGACGGCGAGGACGACCCGGCCCTGGCCGGCGGCCTGCCGGGCGACCTCCCGGGCGTGGTCGAGGCCGCGGCTGTACTCGACCTCGACCTCGGCCCCGGCGCCGCGCAGCAGCCCGGCCAGCGGGAGCAGCGCCGCAGCCCCGGTGGACCCGCCCGCAGTGGGGTTGACGACGGCGGTGAACTGTCGCATGGCGTATGCCTCCGAGGGCGGTTGGCGGCGGATCAGCGGGACGGGAGGAGGATGCCGGGGTTGAGGATGCCGGCCGGGTCGAGCACGGCCTTGACGGCGCGCAGCGCCGCCACCCCCAGCGGGCCGACCTCCTGGGTGTACCACGCCCGGTGGTCGGTGCCCACGCCGTGGTGGTGGCTGATGGTGCCGCCGGCCGCGGCGATGGCGTCGCAGGCGGCGGCCTTGGCGGGGGCCCAGTGGGCGACCGGGTCCTCGCCCTGGGCGGAGACCACGGTGAAGTAGAGCGAGGCGCCGGTGGGGTAGACGTGCGAGATGTGGCACATCACCAGCGGCGGGGTGCCGGCCGCGGTGAGGGTCTCGGTGAGGGCCCGGCGTACGGCGTCGTGCAGCGCCGGGATGCCGGACCAGAAGGCGGCGGTCTCCAGCGTCTCGGCGAAGGCGCCCGCGTCCAGCAGGGAATCGCGCAGATACGGCGCGGAGTAGCGTCCGCGGGCCCAGTGCTCGCCCGGCGCCTCGCCCAGCGGCTCGCCGCCGCAGTCCAGCAGCACGGCCCTGGCCTGCTCACGGCGGCGGGCGGTGTCCTCGGCGGTGCCCTCGAAACCGGTGACGGCGAGGCAGCCGCCCGCGGAGGGGCCGTCGTCCGCGGCGCCGATGGCGTCCGGGCGGGCCAGGCCGACCATGGTCTCGGTCTCGTCGGAGAGCCGCAGCACGGTCGGCAGCGGACCGTCCTGGGCGAGCCGGCGCAGCGCCGCGGCGCCCGCCTCGAAGGAGGGGAACCGCCATCCCTCGTAGACCCTGGTCGCGGGCAGCGGGTGGATCCGTACGGTCACCGAGGTGATCACGCCCAGGGCGCCCTCCGAGCCCAGCACCAGCTGGCGCAGGTCCGGACCGGCGGCGGAGCGCGGTGCCCGGCCGAGGTCGAGGGTGCCCTCGGGGGTGGCGACGGTGAGGCCGACGACCATCTCGTCGAACCGGCCGTATCCGGCGGAGGCCTGGCCGCTGGAGCGGGCCGCGGCGAACCCGCCGACGGTGGCCCACTCGAAGGACTGCGGGAAGTGCCCCAGGGTGAAGCCCTGCTCGGCCAGCAGCGCCTCGGCCTCCGGGCCGCGCAGGCCCGGCTGGAGGGTGGCGGTGCGGGAGACCGTGTCCAGGGCGGTGAGCCGGTTGAGGCGGCGCAGGTCCAGGGCGACGAAGCAGCCGTCGGCCTCGGGGGCCAGGCCGCCGACCACCGAGGTGCCGCCGCCGAAGGGGACCACGGCGATCCGGTGGCGGGAGCAGGCCTGCAGTACGGCCAGGACCTGGTCGTGGTCGGCAGGCAGCAGTACGGCGTCGGGGGCGGCATCCAGCCGTCCGGCCCGGATCTCCAGCAGGTCCGGGGTGGACTTGCCGCGGGTGTGCCGGATCCGGCTCTCGGGGTCGGTGCGCAGCTGCTCCGGGCCGCCGACGGCCTCGGTGAGGGCGGCGAGCGCGGAGCCGGTCAGCCGGGACGCGGGGACGGCGCCGGCGGCGAGGTCCGCCAGCTCGGCCGGCGGGGTGCTCGCGGGCTTCACCCCGAGCAGGTCGCGCAGCAGGCCGACCACGGCCTCGGGCAGCGGGGCCGCCTTGGCCGGGTCGCCCCAGCCGCTCCACAGCATCTCCAACGGAATGCACTCCCCTTCGCCGGTCCGGCTTGTGGGTTACACTGTTACACATGACGCCTAATCGTCACAATGGAACGGACGACGATGCCGTGCTGGACGCGGCCCGCGAGTGCGTGCTCGCCGTGGGGGTGCGCCGGACCACCCTCACTGATGTCGCCCGCCGCGCGGGCGTCTCCCGGATGACCCTCTACCGGCGCTGGCCCGATGTCCGCACCGTGGTCGGCGATCTGATGACCCGTGAGTGGATCGCGGTCGCCCTCGGCGCCGCACCGGCGCCCGACCCGGCCCGCCCCGCCCGGGAACGGCTGGTCGAGGGACTGGTCGCCGGGGTGCGGGCGTTCCGCGCCCACCCCCTCTTCCGCAAGATCCTGGACGTCGACCCCGAGCTGCTGCTGCCCTACGTCCTGGACCGGCGCGGCGCCAGCCAGGACACCCTGCTGGAGTTCCTCGCCGACGCCCTGCGCGAGGGGCACGCCGACGGCTCCGTCCGGCGCGACCACCCCGTGCGGCAGGCCCGCGCCGTCCTCCTGGTCGCCCAGTCCTTCACCCTCTCGCTGCGCACCATGACCGACGACGCCGACTCCGACCTCCACGCCGAAGCCTTCCTCGGCGAGCTGAGGCACATCCTGGAGAGGACCCTCGCACCATGAGCAGCAACCCCCGCACCCCGGACGGCTCCTCCCTCGGCGCGGCCCGGCGCAGCCGCGAACTGGCCGAGCTCGCCGGCGCCGCCGCCCCGGTGGACGTCCTGGTCGTCGGCCTCGGCGCGACCGGCGCCGGGGTCGCGCTGGACGCGGCCTCCCGCGGGCTGACGGTCGCCGCCGTGGACGCCCACGACCTGGCCTTCGGCACCTCCCGCTGGAGCTCCAAGCTGATCCACGGCGGGCTGCGCTACCTGGCCTCCGGACAGCTGGACGTCGCCCATGAGAGCGCGGTGGAGCGCGGCATCCTGATGGAGCGCACCGCCCCGCACCTGGTGCACGCCCAGCCCTTCGTGCTGCCGCTCACCCCGCTGGTCCCGCGCCGCAACGCCGCCCTGGCCTGGAGCGGACTGCGGGCCGGCGACCTGCTGCGCGCCTCCGCCCGCACCGCCCGCGCCACCCTGCCGGGACCACGCCGCCTCTCCGCCGTGGAGACCCTGGAACTCGCCCCCGGCCTGCGCCCCTACGGGCTGCGCGGCGGACTGCTCTCCTGGGACGGCCAACTCGCCGACGACGCCCGCCTGGTGACCGCGGTCGCCCGCACCGCAGCCGCCCACGGCGCCCGCATCCTGACCCGCGTCCGCGCCCTCGCCCTCAGCGGCTGCGGCGCCCTGGTACGGGACGAGCTCACGGGGGAGCAGCTGGAGATCAGGGCCCGCGCCGTGGTCAACGCGGCGGGGGTCTGGGCCGGCGGCCTGGTCGGCGACATCCGGCTGCGCCCCTCCCGGGGCACCCATCTCGTACTGCGCTCCGACGCCCTCGGCGGGATGCGCGCCGGACTGCACATCCCCGTCCCCGGCGAGATCAACCGCTTTGTGCTGGTGCTGCCGCAGGGCGACGGCCGGGTGTACGTGGGGCTCACCGACGAGCCGGTCGACGGGCCGATCCCCGACGTTCCCGAGGTGCCCGAGACCGACATCGGCTTCCTGCTGGACATCCTCGGGTCGGCACTGGACGTGCCGCTGCGCCGCAGCGATGTGGCCGGAGCCTTCGCCGGACTGCGGCCGCTGCTGGACTCCGGGGGCGCGGACGGCGAGCGCACCTCCGACATCTCCCGCCGCCATGCGGTGCTGACCTCGGCCGAGGGCGTGGTCACCGTGGTCGGCGGCAAGCTCACCACCTACCGCAGGATGGCCCAGGACGCGGTGGACGCCGCCGTCGCCGCCCGGGGCCTGACCGCCGGCCCCTGCCGCACCGCCCGCCTGCCGCTGGTCGGCGCCGCCGCCCCCGGCACGCTGGCCGCGCTGGCTGCGCCGCGCCGCCTGGTCCGCCGCTACGGCACCGAGGCACCTGCGGTGCACGCCCTGGCCGTCGCCGACCCCGGTCTGGGACGGCCGGTGGTGGCCGGTCTTGATGTCACCGCGGCCGAACTGGTCTGGGCCGTACGCCATGAAGGGGCGCTGGACGAAGCCGACCTGCTCGACCGGCGGACCCGGATCGGCCTGGTTCCCGCCGACCGCGACGCCGCGCTGCCCGCCGCCCGGGCGGCCCTCCGGGAGCTGCCGGAGCCCAGCCGCCCGCGCTGACCCGCGGCCGGGCGGGGGCCCCCAGGGCCGCCCGCTGAGCCGGCCGGGTGCGGCGGCTGCTCGGGCGACGCGCCGGCACCCCGTTCAGCCGGCGTCCTCGTCCACCACCCCGTCCAGATAGACCCAGGCGCCCTCATGGCGGACGAACCTGCTGTTCTCATGGAGCTCGCCGCCCTGGCCGCCCTGGGAGCAGTAGGCCCGGAACTCCACGGTGCCCTCGCTGTGGAACGGCCCCCCGTCGCTGCCGCCGACCACCTCCAGCCGCAGCCACCGCAGCCGCGGGTCGAGATCGACCCGCGGCGGCCGGGTGCGGGGATGCCAGCTGCGCAGCAGATAGGCCTCGTCGCCGACCGCGAACGCGCTGTAGCGGGACCGCATCAGCTGCTCCGCGGTGGCCGCCGCAGCCTCCCCGCGGTGCAGCCGGCCGCAGCAGTCGGCGTAGGAGGCGGGCAGTCCGCAGGGGCACTCCTGCGGGGCGGCGGGGGCAGCGGCGGCGGTGCGCCTGGGGCGGGAGGTACGTCGGGCCATGCGGCCATTGTCGCCTGCGGCCCCGCCGGGCCGGTGCCCGCCTCAGCCGGTGCCCGCCTCAGTCGGAGCCCGCCTCAGCCGGTGCTGTCGGACAGCCCGGTGACCCGCAGGGTGATGTTGAGCCGGCCGGCGGCCAGCCCGGTGGCGGCGGGGTCGCCCGTACCGGGGCGGATCCGCGGCACCCCGTGGTAGGCGAAGCGGGAGGGACCGCCGAAGACGAAGAGGTCCCCGGAGGCCAGCTCGACGTCGGTCCACGGCCGCCCCCGGTGCTCGGTGTTGCCGAACCGGAAGACACAGGTGTCACCGATGCTCAGCGAGACCACCGGGGCGTCGCAGCGCTCGTCCTTGTCCTGGTGCATCCCCATGACGGCCCGGGCGTCGTAGAAATTGACCAGGGCGGTGTCCGGGGCGTAGCCGTCGCCCGCGGAGGGGTCCGGAGAGGCGTCCACCAGCGCCTGGCGGCCCAACTCGGCCAGCCAGCCGGGGAAGTCGGCGACCCGGCCGCCCCCGCAGTCCACCGCGGTGCGGGTGTACCGGTAGGGGCTCCAGTGCCAGCCGATGCAGACCGTCTGCACCGACATCACACCGCCCCGGGGCAGCCGGGTGTGCCGCATCGGCACCGGGCCGGCCGCCCAGCCGCGGCAGGCGTCGACCAGCTCCCGCTGCTGCTCCGCAGGGAGCCAGCCGGGCAGGTGCACGGCGCCGGGTGCGACCTCCCGGCGCTGCCCGCCGGCCGGGTCGAACAGCGGCAGTGTGCTCATGCGGTGCTCTCCCGGGCTGCTCGCGGTGGTGGGTCCATGGTGGCCCATGCCGCGGCCGGGCGGCGGGCCGGGCGGACGGGACGGCTGTGCCGCGCGAGGAGCGGCGCCGCACCTGGTCGAGAATGGGCAGCACGGATCGGCCATCGGACTCGGGGAGTGCGGTCGCGGGCATGGGACGACGGGTACGGCAGGCTTGGGCAGCGCTCTGGGACCGCTTCACGGCCTCGGACCCGGGGCTGATCAGGCTGCTCGCGGCAAGCAACACGGTCGGCGGCATCGTGCTGCTGCTCGCGGGGCTGGCCGCGGTGGACACCCCGGTACCGCTGCTGGTGGTGGGTGCGGTGACCACGCTGGCGTGCTCCTTCGCGGCCGGTGAGACCAGG
Organism: Peterkaempfera podocarpi; assembly: GCF_042466665.1. GTDB lineage: Bacteria > Actinomycetota > Actinomycetes > Streptomycetales > Streptomycetaceae > Peterkaempfera > Peterkaempfera podocarpi. The sequence goes on along the minus strand of NZ_CP162102.1, from coordinate 2,216,602 downwards.
CTGCGGGACCAGGCGGTGACCCAGGCGCTGGGCCTGCCCACCGCGCTGCTCTCGGTGGCCCTGGCCGCGGTGCTGGTCTCCCACCGGGTCGTGGCGGACCTGGTCTTCATCGCGCTGATCTTCATCGCCGTCTATGTCCGCCGCTACGGGCAGCGCGGCACCGGTCTGGGCATCATCGCCTTCCAGCTCTTCTTCGTCTCCCAGTTCGTCCAGGCGAGACCGGCGATGCTGCCGCAGCTCTGCGCAGTGGTGACGGCCGCTTTTGTGGCCGGGGGGATCGTACGGTTCGGCATTCTGCGGGTCACCCCCGAGCGGACCCTGCGACGGCTGCAGCACGCCTTCCGGGTGCGGCTGGGCCGGGTACTGGACGCCCAGGCCGACGCCGCGGCCCAGGGCGCCGCCGCACCGCTGCCCGAACGCACCGGCGTCGAGCTGCGCCGCAGCACCGCCCGGCTGCACGAGTGCGCGCTGATGATCCAGAGCCGGCTGGAGTCGGGCACCCCCGACGCCGCCACCGCCGGACTGGTGCAGCGCCGGGTCGCCGAGGCGGAGATCGCCGCGGAGCGGCAGGGCATCCTGCTGCTGCGCGCACTGGAGCAGGGCGGCGAGCGGCGCGACTACACCCTGGACATGCATCTGCTCAGCGGACTGCCCGAAGGCCCGTGGGCCCGGCCGACCGGCCCGGACGCGGCCCGGCCCGAGGTACCCACCCCGTCCGACGCCGCGGCGCTGCGGACCCTGGAGCGGGAACTGCGCGCCCTGCGGCTGCTGATCGCCCGTCCGCGGGCGCAGCGCCGGGGCACCGGATACGCCGTGGTCCGCAACCGGCTGCTGGGCTACCGCGACGACCAGCGGCTGCCGCAGGCGGCGCCCGCCGTCCGCGACGCCTTCCGGGCGGTCGGCGAACTCGCCCGGGCCATGCTCGGCCTCCATGTCGCCCTGGACCGGGACGGCGACCTGGCCGACGACAGCCCCGAGACCGCGCGTTCCCGCGAGGAGCTGGAAGCCGAGGACGCCAGCCTCACCGCCGCGGAACACGACCAGCCCGCGGAGGGACCCGGTACCGGCGGTCTGCGCCGCCCCACCACCCGGGCCGCCTGCCAGGTCGCGGTCGGCTCCGCGCTGGCCATCCTGGGGGGTGAACTGCTCTCGCCGCAGCGCTGGTACTGGGCCGTGCTCACCTGCTGGGTGGTCTTCATCAACACCGCGTCCACCGGTGAGATCATGATCAAGGGCTACCGGCGGCTGATCGGCACCGTGGTGGGCGTCGTGGCCGGACTGGCGCTGGCGGTCCCGGTCGGCGGCGACCCCTGGCTGGCCTTTGCGCTGGTGATCGTCTGCATCTTCGGGATGACCTTCACCGCGCCGCTCTCGTACACCCTGATGTCCTTCTTCGTCACCATGATGCTCGGCCTGCTCTACACCCTGCTGCACACCTTCAGCACGGGGGTGCTGGTGCTGCGCATCGAGGAGACCGCCCTGGGCGCCGCCTCCGGGCTGATCGCCGCCGTGCTGGTGCTCCCCGTCGACACCGGCAGACGGACCGATGAGCAGCTCGTCCAGGTGCTCCGGCGCCTGGACGAGGTGTTCGCCGCCGCCGTCTCCCGGCTCAGCGGCACCCCCGCGGGACCCGGCGCCGAGCCGTCCGACGGCGACCTGCTCACCGCGGCCCGCGCCCTGGACACCGCCCTGGACGGCCTGCGCAGCGCCGTCACACCGCTCACCCACCCCGTCAGCCCGCTGCGTGCCAGGCGCCGCACCGCCCGCTATGTGGTGGGACTTCTGGAGACCTGCGCATACCACGTCCGCAGCCTGGCAGCCGTCGCCGAGCAGCTCCCGGAGAGCCTGCGGATCGGCGCCGACCCCCGGTTGACCGGTGCCTCGGTGCGGGTCCGCGGCAATCTGCAGACCCTGATCCGCTGCGCCCAGGGCAACCGGGAACGCCACCCCCTGGAGACCGGTCCCAACATCGCCGCGCTGCTGGGCGACCGGGCCGGGGGCACGGTGGCCCTGCGGGTGCTGCGCCACCTCCAGCGGCTGGACGAGGCCATCCTCGGCCTGGCCCGGCCGCTGGGCCTCACCACCGTGTCCGCCGGCGACGAGGCCCAGCGCGACCCACACCAGGACGTCCCCGTGTGACCGGGGCGCCCGGAGCGGGGCCGGGGCTCAGCCGCGCGGCTCCAGCACCTCGGCGAGACGGCGCCAGCCGGCCCGCGGCAGGCCGCTCCGGCCGCTGCCGTCGACCACCTGGAGCGCCACATGGTCGGCCCCCGCCGCATGGAACTCGGCGACCCGCTTGCGGATCTCCTCCGGCCCGCCCCAGACCACCACCGCGTCCACCAGCCGGTCGCTGCCGCCGTCGCGGAAGTCGTCCTCGCCGAAGCCCAGACGCTCCAGGCTGGCGGTGTAGTTGGGCAGCACCAGGTAGCGGGAGAGGATCGCGCGGCCGAGGGCGCGCGCCCGCTCCGGATCGGCCTCCAGGACCACCTTGAGCTCCGGCGCCAGCAGCGGCTCCGGCCCCAGCGCCTCCCGGGCCTGCGCGGTGTGCTCGGCCGTCACCAGATAGGGGTGCGCCCCGGCGGACCGCTCCGCGGCCAGCGCCAGCATCCTGGGGCCGAGCGCGGCCAGCACCCGCCGCTCGGCCGGCACCGGCTCGGGCGCGGCGTCCAGCGCGTCCAGATAGGCCCGCGTCGCGGAGAAGGGCCGCCGGTAGTCCGCCGCCAGCTTGGCGTGGCTCGCCCCGATCCCCAGCAGGAAGCGGCCGGGACGGTCACGCTCCAGCGCCGCGGTCTCCGCGGCCACCGCGGCTGCGTCGTGCTGCCAGATGGAGATGATGCCGGTGGCCACCGTGACGGCGGAGGTCGCCTCCACCAGTCGGCGGCCGTGCGCCACCGAGCTGCTGCTGCCCAGCCAGAGGGCGCCGAAGCCCAGCTCCTCCAGCTCCGCGGCCGCCTCCCGGATCTCCCCGTCGACGGCCGGGTCGTCGGAGCGCAGCTCCGCGCTCCAGATGCCGAACCGTCCCACTGCCTGCTTGAGCGACATGGCTGAGCGTCCCCTCGTTGTTCGGTTGTCTCCGCGGGCGGCAACCTCTCCCGTGCGGTGAATGTTCCCGGGACGGGCACGGCCGCGGCGGTCTCGCCTGGCGGGCGGCGGATGCCCGCTGCCCGCCCGATCCCGCACAATTTCCCCCATGAGCTTCCAGATCACCGCCGCCGCGCCGGAGCACCCCGGCCTGCTCCTCGAACTGCCGTGGCAGGTGCCGCTGGAGGAATGGCCCGCCGAGCAGCTGGTCGCGCTGCCCCGTGGTATCTCCCGGCATGTGGTGCGGTTCGCCAGGGCCGGCGGCGAAGTGGTGGCGGTGAAGGAGGTCGGCGAGTTCAACGCGGTCCGCGAGTACGGGCTGCTGCGCGACCTGCACCGGCTGGGGGTGCCGGCCGTGGAGCCGGTCGCGGTGGTGACCGGCCGCACCGACGGCGGGGTCGAGGCACTGGAGCCGGTGCTGATCACCCACCACCTCAAGGGCTCGATGCCCTACCGCGCGATGTTCGAGACCACGATGCGGCCCAGCACCGTCAACCGGCTGCTGGACGCCCTGGCGGTGCTGCTGGTCCGGCTGCACCTGGTGGGCTTCGCCTGGGGCGACTGCTCGCTGTCCAACACCCTCTTCCGCCGGGACGCCGGCGCCTACGCGGCCTATCTGGTGGACGCGGAGACCGGCCAGCTCCAGCCCCAGCTCAGCGACGGCCAGCGGGCGTACGACATCGAGATCGCCCGGGTCAATGTCGCGGGGGAGCTGATGGACCTGGAGGCGGGCGGCTCACTGCACCCCTCCGTCGACCCGGTCTCCTTCGGAGACGCCCTGGCGGCCCGCTACGCGGACCTGTGGCACGAGCTCACCCGCGCGTCGGTCTACTCCCGCAACTTCCGTCACAAGATCGACGACCGCATCCGCCGTCTGAACGAGCTGGGCTTCGACGTCGCCGAGATGCAGATCCAGCACTCCCCGGACGGCGCCAAGGTCACCATCCTGCCCAAGGCCGTCGACGCCGGGCACCACCAGCGCCAGCTGCTGCGCCTCACCGGCCTGGACGCCGAGGAGAACCAGGCCCGCAGCCTGCTGAACGACCTGGAGACCTACACCGCCCACCAGGACGACTACCTGCCCGGCGACCCGCTGAGCGCCAGCCGCGAGGTGGTGGCCCACCGCTGGGTGCGGGAGGTGTTCCGGCCCACGGTGCGGCTGGTGCCGAAGGCGCTGCGCGCCCGGATGGACACCGCCCAGCTCTACCACGAGATCCTGGAGCACCGCTGGTACCTCTCCGAGCAGCAGGAGGGCGACGTGGGCCTGGAGCACGCGGTCGAGGACTATGTGCGCAACGTCCTGGTGCACCTCCCCGACCCGGTGGCCGCGCTGGAGGACTGAGCACCGCCGTACGTCGGTGCACGCCCACGGGCGGCCCGCGGTGGTCGGCCGTCCCGGCGGCGGCAGCGGGCGTACGCCCCGGGGCGGCCACGGAAGCACCCGGACAGCCGCGCGTCCCGGTCGGCACGGCAGCGGCTGTGTCCGTGCCGACCGGGACGCGGCGGACCCCGGTCGCGGTGGCTCAGTCCACCGGGGCCACCCGGCGGCCGGTGGCGGCGTCGAGGACGGTGATGGCCTCCACCGGGCAGTACTCGGCCGCCTCCGAGAGGCCGTCGGACGGAGCGGTGGTGTCGCGGAGGGGGCGGGACTTGCCGTCCGGGCCCAGCTCGAAGTCGCCCGGAGCGGCACCCGCGCACAGACCGGTGCCCACACAGCGCTCCCGGTCGACCCGGACCACCAGTTCCCCGGCCGTACCCGGGCCGCCGGGGCCGCTCACCAGACCACCGTCAGTCGCTGCGGGCTGCGGGTGATGCTTCCCCGCCGCCAGTCGATGGCCTCGACCGGTTCGGCGAGCCGCAGGCCCGGCAGCCGGGCCGAGAGCCGGTGCAGGGCCAGCTGCATCTCCATCCGGGCCAGCCAGGCCCCCAGGCAGTGGTGCGGTCCGGCGCCGAAGGTCAGGCTGGGGGCGGGCAGCGGCGCGAACAGGTCACCGAACTGGCCCTCGGCATAGACCTCGGGATCGCGGTTGGCGATCTGGCTCTGCACGGCGACCACCGCACCGGCCGGAATGGTCACGCCGCCGACCTCCACCGCCACCGACGCCCGGCGCGCGGTGCCGGGCAGCTCCCTGGGCTCGCCCAGCGGAATGGACCGCAGCAGCTGCTCCACGGCCACCCCGGCCGCCTCCTCGTCCGCGCCCAGCCGGGCCCAGCTCTCCGGGGCCTCGCTGAGCAGGTACACCAGCGCATTGCCCAGGGACGTCATGGTGGTCTCATGGCCGCCCACCACCAGGCCGCAGACCAGGCTCACCAGCTGCCGTTCGGGGATGGAGCCCTCCGCCGCGGCCGCCGCCAGCAGAGTGCTCACCAGGTCCTCGCCGGGGTCCCGGCGGCGTTCGGCGATCAGCTGCGCGGCGAAGGCGCCGAACTCCCGCAGCGCAGCCCCCACCTCCTCGGGGGAGTGGCTGGAGTCGGAGAGCGCCAGATTGCTCCAGTGCCGCATCCGGTCCTGGTCCAGCCCGTCCAGAGCCATCAGCCGGGAGATCACCGCGACCGGCAGCGGGGTGCTGAAGCCGGCCACCGCGTCGGCCGGCGGCCCGCTCTTCACCAGGTCGTCCACCAGCTGCTCGACGACGGCGGCGACCCAGGGCCGCCAGCGGGCGACGGCCCGCGGGGTGAAGGCGCGCTGGACGGTGCGGCGCAGCCGCTGGTGGTCGGGGCCGTCCTGGTTGAGCAGGGAGTCGGGGTCGTCCAGCATGTTGGGTGTGCTGGTGAGCGGGGGTGCGTCCGGCGCGTACAGCAGTGCGCGGCCGAACGCCGGGTCGGTGAGGACCTGCCGGGCGTCGCGGTGGCGGCTCACCAGCCACACCGGGGTGTCGTTGGGCAGCGCGGCCTGCCGCGGCGGGCCCGGCTCGGCGAACCGGAGGCAGTGCAGGGGGACCAGAGGCTGCTCGGGGACGCTCTGGCCGGGGGTGACGGACATACGACCTCCTGGCCCTGAGGGCCTGGGAAACGACGGATGGCGCGTACCTGACGAAACGTTAGACTCGGGCCCCGCCCCGGGCCAGAAGCCAAAACCGGCCATGAACCGCGCCACGGATCGGGCCACGGATCGGGCTACGGATCGGGCTACGGATCGGGCCGCGGTTCGGGCCGTGGCCCGGCAGCCGGGCCACGGCCCGCCGCGGTCAGGAGCGCCGGCCGGGGCGGCGTCCGGGCGGCTGCTGGGGCTCCGGCCGGGCCGGCGGGGCGGGGATCGGAAGGGTCTGCGGATCCTTGCCGGCGACCGTGACCGGCTGCCCGTAGTGGGAGACCTCCAGGGGCGCGCCCTCCACCAGGGTGTAGACGGCGGCGTCGGCGGTGATCTCCACCCTCAGCCGCCGGCTGCGCACCACCACCGTGAAGGTCAGCCCGGCCAGCTTCTCCGGCAGCCGCGGTGCGAACGCCAGGGTGTCCGCATGGTGCCGCATCCCGCCGAAGCCGTAGACCAGCGCGATCCAGGTGCCGGCCAGCGAGGCGATGTGCAGCCCGTCGCGGGTGTTGTGCTCCAGGTCCTTCAGATCCATCAGGGCCGCCTCGCCCAGATAGTCCCAGGCCAGTCGCAGATGGCCGACCTCGGCGGCCATCACCGCCTGGCAGCAGGCGGACAGCGAGGAGTCACGTACCGTCAGGGCCTCGTAGTAGGCGAAGTTCCGGGCCTTCTGCTCGTCGTCGAAGGCCTCGGGGCGCAGCATCATCGCCAGCACCAGGTCGGCCTGCTTGACCACCTGCTTGCGGTAGATGTCGAAGTAGGGGAAGTGCAGCATCAGCGGGTACTGGTCCGGCCGGGTCCCGGCGAAGTCCCACGCCTGGTGCCCGGTGAAGCCGGCGGACTGCTCGTGCACCTCTGCCGTGGCGCTGTACGGAATCGTCATCGCCTCGGCCGCGTCGCGCCAGGCGGACGTCTCCTCGTCGTCCACCTTCATCGCCGCCCCCAGGTCGGGGTGGCGCTCCACGATGTCGGCGGCGGCCCGCAGGTTGGCCTGGGCCATCAGGTTGGTGAAGGTGTTGTCGTCCGAGACCGCGCTGTACTCGTCCGGCCCGGTCACCCCGTCGATGTGGAACTGCCCGCGGTGGTCGTGGTGCCCCAGCGAACGCCACAGCCGGGCGGTCTCCACCAGCAGTTCCACCGCGGTGTCCCGCTCGAAGGCCTCGTCGGCCGTGGCCGAGAGATAACGCACCACCGCGTCCGCCACATCGGCGTTGACATGGAAGGCCGCGGTGCCGGCCGGCCAGTACGCGGAGCACTCCTGGCCGTCGATGGTCCGCCAGGGGAAGGTGGCACCCTTCAGGCCCAGCTGGGCGGCGCGCTCCCGGGCGGCGGGCAGGGTGGACTGGCGCCAGCGCAGCGCCTCGGCCACCGCGCCCGGCGAGGTGTAGGTGAGCAGCGGCAGCACAAAGGTCTCGCTGTCCCAGAACGAGTGCCCGTCGTAGCCGGAGCCGGTGAGGCCCTTGGCCGGGATGGCCCGCTCCTCGGCCCGGGCGCCGGCCTGGAGCACATGGAAGAGCCCGAACCGCACCGCCTGCTGGATCTCCGCGTCCCCCTCGACCTCGACATCCGCCCGCGCCCAGAAGTCGTCCAGATAACTGCGCTGCTGGTCCACCAGCCCCTGCCAGCCCGTGGACGAGGCCCCGGCCAGCGCCGCCTCCGCCTGGTCCCGCACGGCCGGCTGGGAGCGGACCCCCGACCAGCCGTAGGAGACCAGCTTCTCCAGCCGCAGCGCCGAGCCCGGCCTCAGCACCGAGGTGACGGTGAGCCGGGCCACGTCCGGGCTGCTCTCGCTGGAGGTGCGGGTGGTGTCCGGGCCGCTGATGACGTGGTCGGCCGCGGCGGCCACCCGCAGACCGCTGCGTGAGGTGCAGTGCAGCAGCCGCATCCGCGCGCCGTGGGCGTAGTTCTCCTCGGCGCCCAGCGGCGACTCCAGCGCCGCCGACACCCGCGGGTCGCCGGCGCCCTGGGGGAGCTGCTCATTGGCGACCAGCTCGGACTGGACCACCACCCGCACCTCCTCGTCGAGCGGCTCCACCTCGTAGGCCACCGCCGCGATCGACCGCTGGGTGAAGGAGACCAGCCGGGTCGAGCGGACCTTCACCGTGATGCCGGCCGGGGAGGTCCATACGCAGGTGCGGTGGAGCAGCCCGCTGCGCAGGTCCAGCACCCGCTCGTGGGAGTGCAGCTTCCCGTAGCGCACATCGAACGGTTCGTCGTCCACCAGCAGCCGGATCACCTTGCCGTTGGTGACGTTGATGACCGTCTGGCCGGACTCCGGGTAGCCGAAGCCCGCCTCCGCGTAGGGCAGCGGACGTAGCTCGAACACCCCGTTGAGATAGGAGCCGGGCAGCCCGTGCGGCTCGCCCTCGTCGAGGTTGCCGCGCCAGCCGACATGGCCGTTGGAGAGCGCGAACACCGACTCGCTCTGCGGCAGCACATCCAGGTTGAGTTCGGTCTCGCGCAGGACCCACGGCTCGACCGCGAATGCGGGATGGGTGATCACGCCTTCTCCTCCAGCAGTTCGGCGAGGTCCTGCACGACCGTGTCGGCGCCGTGCCTGCGCAGCTCCTCGGCCTGTCCGACCCGGTCCACGCCCACGACGAAGCCGAACGCGCCCGCCCGCCCGGCGTCCATCCCGGCGAGGGCGTCCTCGAAGACCGCCGCTGCGGCCGGCTCCGCGCCCAACTCCCGGGCGGCCTCCAGGAAGGTGTCGGGGTGCGGCTTGCCGGGCAGTTTGCGCTCCGTGGCGACCACGCCGTCGATCCGCACCTCGAAGAGGCCCTCGATCCCGGCCGACACCAGCACATCACGGCAGTTGGCACTGGAGGAGACCACAGCGGTGCGCAGACCCGCCGCGCGTACCGCCTCCACGAAGCGGACCGAGCCGGGGTAGGCCTCCACGCCCTCCTGGCGGATCTTCGCCAGCACCAGGATGTTCTTGCGGTTGCCCAGACCGTGCACGGTGTCGCGCTCCGGGGGATCGTCGTCCGACCCCTCCGGCAGTTCGATGCCGCGCGAGGCCAGGAAGGTACGGACCCCGTCGGCACGCGGGCGTCCGTCGACGTACTCGTCGTAGTCGGCCACCGGGTCGAAGGGGCGGAATCCCGCGCCGTCGCGACGCCGCAGGAAGTCGTCGAACATCTCCTTCCAGGCGGCGGCGTGGACGACGGCGGTCCTGGTGAGCACACCGTCGAGATCGAACAGGCAGGCCCGGACGGTGTCCGGCAGACCGAGTCTCGTCATGCCTCCACCCCTCCCCCGGCCCCGCACCCCGCATGCCCCCGCCCGCTCCGGACCACCCGCCCGCCCAATCCCGGCGCGGGTGCCACGGCCGCGGACCGCGGTCAGCCGGCCGGCCAGCCGGCGGGGGAGGACCAGGCGGCCAGCTGCCGCCGGCTCTCGAAGCGGCGCGGCTCCCCGGTGAGCGGGTCGGTGAACTCCAGGACCCGGGCGAGCAGTTGCAGCGGCCGCCGGAAGTCGTCATGGGCCGGCTCCGGCAGCACCAGCGGGTACACCGGGTCGCCCAGGATGGGCAGCCCCAGGCCGCTCATGTGCAGCCGCAGCTGGTGGGTGCGGCCGGTGGTGGGCAGCAGCCGGTAGCGGCCCAGGGTGCTGCGGCGCTCCAGCAGCTCGATCCGGCTCTCGCTGTTGGCCGGGCCGTCCTCCTCGCGGGCGGCGATCACCCCGCGCTCCTTGACGATCCGGTTCCGTACCGTGCGGGGCAGCTCCAGACCCGCCCGGTACGGCGCCACCGCCTCGTACTCCTTGCGCACCAGCCGGTCCCGGAAGAGCGTCTGGTAGGCACCGCGCAGCTCCGGCCGGACCACGAACATCGCCAGCCCGGCGGTGAGCCGGTCCAGCCGGTGCGCCGGGCTGAGCGCGGGCAGCCCCAGGTCGCGGCGGAGCCGGGCCAGGGCGGTCTCGGTGACATGGCGGCCGCGCGGCGTGGTGGCCAGAAAGTGCGGTTTGTCGACCACGACCAGCTGCTCGTCGCGGTGCAGCACCTCCACCGGGAACGGCACCGGCGCCTCGGCGGGCAGCTCGCGGTGGAACCAGAGGAACGCCCCCGGGACGAAGGGCGCGTCCGCCGCCACCGGCCCGTCGACCCCGACGATGGCCCGGTCCCGCAGCATCGCGTCGATCCGGTCCGTGCCCGCCGCGGCCAGTCGCTCCACCAGGTGGTCGCGTACGGTCGCCCACGGACCCTCGGGGGGCAGCCGCAGCCGGACAGGGTCGATCCCGTCGCGCTGCGGCAGGGGTGCGGGCGGCACCTTGGGCTTGCGTCTCATCGCCGCAAGCCTACGGTGCCGGACGACCGCTCCCGGCCGACAGACACCCGCGGAACGGCCCTGCGACGGGGCGGAGCCGGGCGTCCGCGCTGTGGGTCCCTTCGGGACCCTCCGAGCCCTGGCGCGCGTCCGCCTGCACCGGCCGCCCGCAGTGCCGGCCCGAGGTCCCGCTCCACCAGGTCCAGGCGAAGGACGGCGACCCGGGATCGCGCCACCACCCGCGCTCTTCGGCGCACGCGCATTCGGGGCACCGCCCAGCAGGGTGAAGTCGGTACCGGAGGCCTGTGTGCGGTCCTATCCTGGCCTCAGGCAGTTCGGACAACCAGGCGGAAGGTGGAGGTCACCATGAGCACCAGCAGCGCTGACCAGCCCGTGACTCCGCCGCGTAGGCCTCGTCTGTCGGTCGAAGAACTGATCCGGGCGAAGAATGCCAGGCCGATCCGGTCGCTGGCCGATCTGGAGGCGATGTCCTCCGACATCTTCGAGTCGGACGAGGAGCTGGACGAGTTCCTGGCATTCACATACGCCGAGCGCCACCGAGACGTGGCCTGAGGCTGTGATGCGCCCCGTCCTTCTGGACACCGATGCCGCCTCGCTGATCATCAAGATGCGTTTGCCGATCACGCTGGCGACCAGGCTGATCAACACCCAGCCGATCATCACCTTCGTCACGCGCGCAGAGCTGACCAAGTGGGCCGAGGTCCGCCGCTGGGGGCCGGGCAACCGCAGGCTTCTCGCCCAGTGGCCGGCCGAGGTGCCGATGCTGCCCGGTGACGAGGATGTCGCCGACACGTACGGCGAACTGTCCGCCGGCGCGATGCTGCGAGGGCGCCCGAGGCCGATGAACGACATGTGGATCGCAGCCTGCTGCCTCACCCACCAACTGCCGCTGGCAACCTTGAACGTCAAGGACTTCGATGACTTCAAGGTCCACCACGGGCTGGAACTCATCACCGCCTGATCCGGCAGCGAGAGGTCCTTGGCTCTGGGGGCGACAGTTACGGCAAACCCGGGATTGTGCTGTGGTTGGTCCTCCGTCGTCGGCGACCAGGACGCGGACCAGTCGGTCATGGGGGCGTGTGCCGGCAGGGCCCTCGGCGGTGTGCTCCGGACCGGGCGGGGCATTATTCGGACGACGGAACCCGACCGCCGGTGCTAGCTTCCGAACCCATGATCCCGCTCGACGACAACGCCATCCGGGGCTCCTTCGTGAACTGCTCGAAGGGTGAGGCCCGCAGGCTCTGGCTGCCTCGTGACCTGGCCGACCTGCCCTGGGCCGACCTGGACTTCCTGGGGTGGCGGGATCCGGGCGCCCCCGACCGCGGCCATCTGGTCGCCCAGCACCGCGGGGAGCTGGTGGGCATTGTGCTGCGGGCACCGCAGGGCCCCCGGCGCAGCTTCACCAGGACCACCGTCTGCTCGGTCTGCGTCACCCCGCACACCGGCTCCGGGGTCTCGCTGCTGGCCGCCCCCAGGGCGGGCGCGGCAGGGCGGGAGGGCAACACCGTCGGCACCTATATGTGCGCCGACCTGGCCTGTCCGCTGTATGTCCGCGGGCGCAAGCGGACCGAGCTGGTCAGCCGCTACGAGGAGTCGCTCACCGTGGACGAGCAGGTCACCCGGATGCTGGCCAATCTGGACGGCTTCCTTCAGCAGGTGCTCGGGGCGTAGGCGGTCGACGGGCCGCCCCGGGGGCGGGCCGCGCCGGAGCCGGGGAGCCGACGCCGAAGCGGATCTGACGTCTTGTCAGGGCTGGTCTCGGGGCCGACCGGCCGCGGCAGCTCAGCTGTGTCCTGGCCCCGGGTCGTCCAGATAGCTGGCGAGGCCGCGCAGGATGATCTCCAGACCGAGCTCGAACCGCTCGTCCTGGGTCTCCTCGGCCATCCGGTCGGCCAGGGCGACCAGGTGGGGGAAGCGGTCCGGGGGCAGCGCGGCGAAGTAGGCCTCCATCTCGGCGCGCTGCTGCTTCCAGGTCTCCGTCCCGTCGTCGTCGGAACCCCGGCGCAGCCGGTCCGCCCAGACGCCCTCCTCGAGGGTGAAGCCGTCCATGTAGGTGGAGAGCACATCGCCGGCCACCGCGCTGATCCGGTCGGGCAGACCGGCGGTGCGGAAGATGGCCAGCAGCTGTTCGACCTTGGGGAGGAGTTCGGCGGTGAAGGGCACATGGGCCATCGAGATGCGGGCCATGTCCCGGTGGGCCAGCAGGCGTGCCCGGCCGTCGCGGGCGAAGTCCCTGATCTGGTCCTGCCAGTGGTCAGGGTCGGGGGCGGGCAGGTCGTAGCCGTCGAACAGCCGGTGGTACATCAGCTCCAGCAGCTCGTCCTTGGCGCTGACATGGGCGTAGAGCGCGGAGACCGCCACCGTGAGTTCGGCGGCGACCTGGCGCATGGAGAGTCCGTCCAGCCCCTCGCGGTCCAGCACGGTGAAGGCGGCATCGACGATCCGGTCCCTGGTGAGCGGCGTTCTGGCGGCCGCCGGTCGCCTGCGTGACTTCTCCCAGGGGGTCGGCGGCAGTGCGTCCTCGCTCATGGGGCCCAGTGTAGGCCGTCCGCTGAACACCGCTCTGAGGAGGTGAACGCCGCTCTGTAACGCGATATATCTTGTCCTTGCGCAGTGATGCGCTATATCGTGAAGAACGATGTTCACGAAAAGAACGGCGATCAGGTATGGTGAACGCTGTTCATACGACTGGGGAGTTCTCACATGACCACAACGGGGGTCGCGCCGGACCGCGCGGCAGTCGCCGAACCCGCGCCGTACCGATGGCGCTGGGCCGCTCTTTTCGTCATCCTGGCCGCCGAGGTGATGGACCTCCTCGACGCCATGGTCACCAATATCGCCGGGCCGTCCATGCGGGCCGACCTGGGCGGTGGCGCCAGTGTCATCCAGTGGCTCGGCGCCGCCTACACCCTCTCCATGGCCGTCGGCCTGATCACCGGCGGCCGGCTCGGTGACATCCACGGCCGCAAGCGGATGTTTGTGATCGGCGCCATCGGCTTCACCGCGGGCTCGCTGCTCTGTGCCGCATCCCGCTCGCCGGAGATGCTGATCACCGCCCGGGTCATCCAGGGCCTCTTCGGCTCGGTGATGCTCCCGCAGGGCCTCGGCATGATCAAGGAGATGTTCCCGCCCAAGGAGATGCAGGCCGCGTTCGGCATGTTCGGCCCGGTCATGGGCCTCTCCGCGGTGGGCGGCCCGATCCTGGCCGGCTGGCTGGTCGACGCCGACTACTTCGGCACCGGCTGGCGGATGATCTTCCTGATCAACCTGCCGCTCGGTCTGGCCGCGGTCCTGGGAGCCCTGCGCTTCCTGCCGCACGGCCGCTCCGACAACCCCCCGCGGCTGGACATCCCGGGCATGCTACTGGTCTCGCTGGCGGCGCTGCTCATCATCTTCCCGCTGGTCCAGGGTCGCGAGTACGACTGGCCGCTCTGGTCGTTCGCCATGATGGGCGCCTCGGTGCTCGTCTTCGCGTTCTTCGGCTGGTACGAGGCGCGCCGCAGCAGGGCGGGCGGCGACCCGCTGGTCGTCCCCAGCCTCTTCCGCAAGCGCGGCTTCAGCGGTGGCATGGTGGTCGGGCTGGTCTTCTTCTCCGGCATGACCGGCTTCACCCTGGTCTTCAACCTCTACACCCAGCTGGGCCTCGGCTACTCCACCCTCAAGGCCGGACTCGCCATGGTCCCCTGGTCGGCGGGCATGATCGTGGGCTTCGGCGTCGCCCAGGCCGTGAAGAAGTTCGGCCGCCGGGTGCTGCACGGCGGCGCCCTGGTGATGGCGCTCGGCGTGTTCGGCATCTGGATCACCCTGCAGACCGCCGGGATCGGTGTCAGCCCCTGGCAGCTCACCCCGGCGCTGCTGGTCACCGGGCTCGGTATGGGCCTGCTGATGGCCCCCTTCTTCGACATCGTGCTGGCCGGTGTGGAGGCCCATGAGACCGGCTCCGCGGCCGGCACCATGACGGCCATGCAGCAGCTCGGCGGCGCCTTCGGCGTGGCGCTGCTGGGCACCGTCTTCCTCGGCCTGCTCGGCGGCGGCGTCGCCTCCGCCGCCGACGGTGCCGCCCCCGCGCTGCGCGCCCGGCTGGCGGCGGTGCAGATCACCGGCGCCGCGCAGGACGCCGTCGTCCAGGGCGTCCGGGACTGCGTCCATGACCGCGCGGTGGCCAAGGACCCCACCGCCACCCCGGCCGCCTGCACCCGGCTGGAGCGGACCGCCCGCACCGCGGCGACCTCCCCGGCTGCCGCCGGAGTGGTCGGCCAGGCCCTCCAGCAGAGCGGTCAGGACTCCTTCGAGCAGGGCTTCGGCTCGGCGATGAAGGCCATCCTGTGGGTGGTCGACGGCATGCTGCTGCTGACCTTCCTGTTCGCCTTCCTGCTGCCCCGGCAGGCCAGGGAGGACGAGGACGCGATCGGCCACTGACCGGCCCCGCCCACCTGTGCGGCAGAGGCGGGCCGGGACGCCCCCCGGCGTCCCGGCCCGCCTCTTCGCCGTCTCAGCAGAGGTGGATGTCCGTCACATAGTCGGCGTCGGTCCCGTAGCCGGCGAAGGTGACCCGGTCGCCCGGGGCGGTGTACCGGCAGGGGCTCACCGTCCCGTCGGTGTAGTCGAGTTGTACCCGGTACGGCTGTGAGCAGTCGTTGCCGACGAAGGTGTAGCGCCAGTCGCTGGTGCTGGTGATGCAGGGCGGAGCCGGGATCCGCTCGTCGCCGGCGGCCGTCGCCGGTGCGGCGGTGCCGGCGCCGAGCAGTGCGGCCAGGGCTGCCGCGCCTGCCGTCCGCCGTCCGAGTCCACTGCGGTGCATGGTCATCCCCCACGGTCGGTCGGCCGGTTCCACTCCGGCCGGTTCACCGCAGACCCTAGCCCGACCTGAAAATCCTTGCGGAAACTTTCAGAATCTTCTTGCAATGCCGGAGTTGACGGGTCGTGCAGGATGAGCGCATGAACCTCGACATCACCCGGGTCCGCAGCTGCTTCCCCGCCCTCGACCAGGGCGTCGCGCACTTCGACGGCCCCGGGGGCACACAGGTGCCCCGGGCTGTCGGGCAGGCCGTGGCGGACACCCTCTGCAGCGGCATCGCCAACCGCGGCACCGTGACCGCCGCCGAGCGGCGCGCCGAGGCCGTGGTGGCCGGCGCCCGGGCGGCCATGGCGGACCTGCTGGACTGCCCGGCCGAGGGCGTGGTCTTCGCACGGTCGATGACCCAGGCCACCTACGACCTGGCGCGGGCGCTGGCCAAGCAGTGGCAGCCGGGTGACGAGGTGGTGGTGACCCGGCTGGACCACGACGCCAACATCAGGCCCTGGACGGCTGCGGCCGAGGCCGTGGGCGCCACCGTCCGCTGGGCCGGATTCGACCCGGTGACGGGCGAGCTGTCGGTGGACGACATCGCCGCCGTACTCTCCCCCGCACCCGCCTGGTGGCCGTCACCGCCGCCTCCAACCTGCTGGGCACCAGGCCCGACATCCCGGCTGTCGCCGCCGCGGCGCACGCCGTCGGTGCCCTGGTCCACGTGGACGGGGTGCACCTCACCCCGCACACCGCCGTCTCGGTGGCCGAGCTGGGCGCGGACTTCTACGCCTGCTCGCCGTACAAGTTCTTCGGCCCGCACCACGGGGTGCTGGCCGCGTCCCCGGACCTGCTGGCGACCATCCACCCGGACAAGCTGCTGCCGTCCACCGACGCCGTCCCCGAGCGGTTCGAACTGGGCACCCTGCCCTATGAGCTGCTCGCCGGGACGGCCGCCGCCGTCGACTTCATCGCCGGCCTGGCCCCCTCCTCCGCCGCCACCCGGCGCGGCCGGCTGCTGGACTCCATGCGCCTGGTCGAGGCCCATGAGGAGCAGCTCCTCCACCGCCTGCTCGACGGGCTGTCCGCACTCCCCGGGGTCACCCTGCACGGCTCGCCCCTGCGGCGCACCCCCACCGCGCTGTTCAGCGTGGCGGGCCACTCGCCCCAGGCCGTCCACCAGCACCTGGCCGACGGCAAGGTCAACGCCCCCGCCGGCACCTTCTACGCCATCGAGGCCGCCCGCCACAGCGGGCTCGGCGACGCCGGAGCCGTCCGCGCCGGCCTCGCCCCCTACACCAGCACCGAGGACGTGGACCGCCTGCTGGCCGGGGTCGCCGAACTGGCGGGTGCCCGATGAGCACAACCCCCGCCGCCGTGCGGATCGAACGGGACGGCCCGGTGTTCACGGTGGTCCTCAGCCGTCCCGAGGTCCGCAACGCCGTCGACGGCCCCACCGCGGCCCTGCTCGCCGACGCCTTCCGGGAGTTCGACGCCGACCCGGACGCCGCCGTGGCCGTGCTGTGGGGCGAGGGCGGCACCTTCTGCGCCGGGGCCGATCTCAAGGGCATCGGCACGGGCCGGGGCAACCAGGTGCTGCCGGAGGGCGACGGGCCGATGGGGCCGACCCGGATGCGGTTGAGCAAGCCCGTCATCGCCGCGGTCGCCGGGCATGCGGTGGCCGGCGGGCTGGAGCTGGCCGCCTGGTGCGATCTGCGGATCGCGGAGGAGGACGCGGTCTTCGGCGTCTTCTGCCGCCGCTGGGGCGTGCCCCTGGTGGACGGCGGCACCGTACGGCTGCCACGGCTGATCGGGGAGAGCCGGGCCATGGACATGATCCTCACCGGACGGCCGGTCACCGCCCGTGAGGCCTTCGACATGGGCCTCGCCAACCGCCTGGTCCCCACCGGGGAGGCCCGCCCGGCAGCGGAACGGCTCGCCCGGGAGATCGCCGCCTTCCCCCAGCTCTGCCTGCGCCACGACCGGCTCTCCGCACGCGAGCAGCACGGCCTGAGCGAGCAGGACGCGCTGGCCGCCGAGTACCGGCACGGCATGGTCCCGCTGACCGAGGGGGAGACCCTGCGCGGCGCCGACCGCTTCACCCGTGGTGCGGGACGCCACGGCTCCTTCGCCGACTGACGCCGGAGGCGGACCGGTCCGGACGTCGTCCGCTCCCTGTCCGCCCCGCCCACCGGGGGTACGGGGCTGCCCTGTACGGGACGGAACCCGTGACCGGCCCGGCACTCAGCGGCGTACCTTCGGGCTCTCGGTGACCTCGGAGGACGAGCCCACCGGGGGGCGAACCGGGCCCCGCACGGCATGGGATGCTCGAGGTGTGAACGCCGTACCGCCGCACCTGCCTCCTGACCTCCGCAACCCGGTCGGGGCGCATGTGCCGGTGGCCGGAAAGGGGCTGGTGGGAACCGGGCTGGCCTACGCCGGGCGGGTGGGGGCGGAGGTCGTGCAGGTCTTCGTCGCCAACCCGCGAGGATGGGCCACACCGCCGGGCGACCCGGTGCGGGACGCGGCGTTCAGGGAGGCCTGCGCCGTGCAGCGCATCCCCGCCTTTGTGCACGCTCCGTACCTGATCAACTTCGGCTCCGACAACGCCGTCACCCGGGAGCGGTCCAGCGCCTCGCTGCGCCACTCGCTGCTGCGGGCGCACGCCATCGGCGCGCGGGGCGTGGTGGTGCACACCGGCTCGGCCGTGGGCACGGCGCCGGACGGCGGGTCGCGGTACGCGGCGGCGATGGCGCAGGTGCGCACCGATGTGCGGCCGCTGCTGGACGAGTTGGACCGGCTCGGCGAGGACGCCCCGTGGCTGCTGCTGGAGCCGACGGCGGGCCAGGGCCGTTCGCTCTGCTCCCGGCTGGAGCAGCTGGCCGAGTACGCGGACGCGCTGGACCGTCACCCCCGGGTCGGGGTCTGTCTGGACACCTGCCACGCCTTCGCCGCGGGGCACGACCTGGCGGCGCCCGGCGGGGTCAAGGAGGCGCTGGACGTGCTGGTCGCCGCCGTGGGGGAGGGGCGGCTGCGGCTGATCCACGCCAATGACTCCAAGGACGTCGCGGGTGCCCGCAAGGACCGGCACGCCAACATCGGCACGGGTCACATCGGCGCGGAGCCCTTCCGGGAGCTGTTCGCCCACCCCGCGACCCTCGGTGTCCCGCTGGTGGTGGAGACCCCTGCCCACGGGGGCGGCGGCGCGGGCCATGCGCTGGATGTGGCCAGGTTGAAGGAGCTGAGGACAGGGGCCTGACCTGCTGTCGGTGCGGGTTGCTATGGTGCGGTTCGCACCATCGGTACGACAGCAGCACCAGGACGGGGGGATGGGCCCATGGGCCTGATGGACCGCATTCGCGGGGAGTTCATCGACATCGTCGAGTGGACGGACGACAGCCGGGACACCATCGTGTGGCGCTTCCCGCGCTACGAGAACGAGATCAAGATGGGCGCCCGGCTCGTGGTCCGGGAGTCCCAGACGGCGGTCTTCGTCAACGAGGGCCGGATCGCCGACGTCTTCCAGCCGGGCACCTACACCCTGGAGACGCAGAACCTCCCGCTGCTGGCCACCCTGAAGGGCTGGAAGCACGGCTTCCACTCGCCCTTCAAGGCCGAGGTGTACTTCGTCACCACCCGTCAGTTCACCGACATGAAGTGGGGCACGCAGAACCCCGTCATCGTCCGTGACCCCGAGTTCGGCATGGTGCGGCTGCGGGCCTTCGGCGCCTTCGCCGCCCGGGTGGTGGACCCGGCGGCGCTGCTGCGCGAGCTGGCCGGCACCGATCCGCAGTTCCGCACCGAGGAGGTGCAGGAGTATCTGCGGCAGCTGATCGTCGGCAGGCTGGCCACCGCGCTGGCGACCGCCGGTGTGCCGATGCTGGACCTGGCGACCCGGCAGGACGGCCTGGGCGTCAAGCTGGCCGGGGTGCTCACGGAGGAGCTGGCCCCGGTCGGCATCGCCGTCCCCACGTTCGTCATCGAGAACATCTCGCTGCCGCCCGAGGTCGAGGCCGCCATCGACACCCGGTCCCGGATGGGCATCGCGGGCGACCTCGACCAGTACACCCGGTTCCAGGCCGCCAATGCGATCGGCGATGCCGCCCGCAACCCCGGCGGGGGCGCCGGGGAGGGCATCGGGCTGGGCCTGGGCGTGGCCATGGGCCAGCGGATGGCGGCGAGCCTCAACCCGCAGCAGGTACCCCCGGCACCCGCGGCCCCCGCACCCGCGGCCCCCGCATCCGCGGTCCCGCCGCCGCTGCCGACGCAGCAGCAGTGGTTCATCGGTGTCGGTGGCGCCCAGCAGGGCCCGTACGACAGCGCCGCGCTGGCCGGGCTCATCGGCGCCGGCACCCTGACCCGGGCCACCCTGGTGTGGCAGAGCGGAATGTCCGGCTGGCTCCCCGCCGAGCAGGTGCCCGACGTCAACCGCCTCTTCGGCGCCGTCCCGCCGCCGCTTCCGCCGCAGTCCTGAGACCGGGGGACGACCACCGCCATGACCGCTGACGCCACTGCCGCTCGCTCCTACCCCTGTGAGGCCTGCGGCGCCACCGTCGAGTACGCCCCGGGTACCGACAGCCTCCGCTGTCCCTACTGCAAGCACCAGCAGGCGATCGTGCCGGTGCCCCGGCAGGTGCGCGAGCACGCCATCGAGGAGCTGGCGGCCCTGCCCGTCAAGCCGCTGGGCGCCGCGCCCGCCGCCGCCCGGGAGTTCCTCTGCCCCGGCTGCGGTGCCCGCACCGAGAGCGACACCCTCTCCGTGCGGTGCCAGTTCTGCTCCACCCCGCTGGTCGCGGACGCCGCCGCCACCGAGCGCGTGGTGCCCGAAGCGGTGGTGCCCTTCGGGCTCGACCGCGACGCGGCCCGGGAGGCCCTGCGCGGCTGGACGTCCACGCTGGTTCGCGCCCAAGGGCCTCAAGAAGGTCACCGAGGCGGAGACCTTCAAGGGCAGCTATCTGCCGCACTGGACGTACGACGCCGCCACCGTCTCCGACTACCGGGGGCAGCGCGGGGAGTACTACTACGTCACCGAGACCTACACCGTCACCGAGGACGGCGAGACCCGCACCGAGACCCGCGAGGTCCGGCACACCCGCTGGTACCCCGCGCACGGCACCGTCTCCCAGGACTTCGACGACGTACTGGTGCCCGGCACCGGCCATGTGACCACCGAGCAGCTGGACCAGCTGACGCCGTGGCCGCTGGAGCAGGCCCGTCCCTACCAGGAGGAGTACCTCGCCGGGTTCCAGACGGTGCGGTACGACATCGAGCCCGAGGCCGGGCTGGAGACCGCCAAGCAGCGGATGGCGCCGGTCATCGAGTCCGCCTGCCGGTCCGACATCGGTGGGGACGAGCAGCAGGTCTCCTCGGTGGACACCCGCTACTTCGACCTCACCTTCAAGCTGATGCTGCTCCCGGTCTGGTTCCTCAGCTATCTGCACGCCGGGAAGAGCTGGCAGGTGATGGTGAACGCGCGCACCGGAGAGGTGATAGGCGAGCGTCCCTACAGCGCGGGCAAGATCGCCGCAGCGGTGCTGGCGGCACTGGTGGTGGTCGCGGCGGTCGTCTGGCTGGTGATGCGCAGATGAGCGAAGGCCCGGCCCGCTGTCCTACCCGCGGTGCACACTGGGCGTATGTGCCGCAACATCAAGACACTCCGGCCGCCTGTGACCTTTGACGTCGGCGACGACGACATCACCGCGGCGGCTCTGCAGTACGTCCGCAAGGTCTCCGGCTTCCGTGCCCCGGCAGCCCACAACCGGGAGGCCTTCGACCGCGCGGTGGCCGAGGTGGCCGAGGCCACCCGGCGACTGCTGGAGACGCTGGAGGTGCGGGGAGCCGGCGCCAGGGTCTGACTGCCCCGGCCCGGCCGTGCCTGCCGTAGGCCGCCCGTGCCGCCAGCCGCCCGTGCCGTAGGCCGTCGGCTGTGGCCGCCCCGGGCATCGGCGGCCGCTGCCGGGCGGGGCCGCAGCGGCAGGCTGGGCCGCACACAGGGACAGGCGGGGCCGTACACAGCGGCAGCCCGGCCGGTCAGGCGGGCTGATGGGCGCCGCGGGTGATCATCAGCAGCGCGTCCACCAGGTCCTCCACGGGTGAACCGGTGGCCAGCCGGCGCAGCTGGAGGCCGGTCACCAGGGCCACCACGGCACGGGCCGCACGTTCCGCATCCGGCACGCCCAGCGCGGTGAGGATGGAGAGCGCCAGGCGGTCATAGGCCTCGAAGCATGCCCCGGCGGCCTCCCTCAGCTGGGGGTCCCGCCCGGCCTGGATGTAGAGCTCGAACGGGGCGATCCGCTCGCTGTCGAAGTCGATCCCGGAGGCCACCTGTGCCACCAGCGCCCCCGCCTCGTCCAGGGTGTCGACCCCGTTGCCCTGGTGGGTGGCGGCCAGCTCGGTGAAGCGCTGGGTCTCCTCGGTCACGAACTGCAGCAGACTCTCCCGCAGCAGATCGTGCTGGGTGGCGAAGTGGTAGGTGACCGAGCCCAGCGAGACCCCGGCCTCGGCGGCGATCCGGCGGTTGGTGACCCCGGCGACACCGTGCTCGCCGATGATCCGCAGCACGGCATGGACGATGCGGTCACGGGTCGCGGCAGGCTTGGACATGGCGTCATTCTCCCACTGCGGGCACCTCCTCCTCGCTGGTGGAGCGCGGCCTGTCCGCACCGCCCCCCACCCAGGCCGGCGGCCGCTGCTCGTACCACCGCTGGTCCGCCTCCAGCTGCGCCGCGAGCGACACCAGCAGCGGCTCGCTGCTCTCCGGGCCCAACAGCTGGGCGCCGACCGGCAGTCCCTCCGGGGTGAAGCCCGCGGGGATCCCCATGGCGGGCCAGCCGACCACGTTCCAGGGCCAGGTGTAGGGGCAAGCGGCGATCATCGCCCGGTCGGTGCGCGCACCGGACCAGCCCGCCATCTCCCCGACCCGCAGCGGCGGGACCGCCGTGGTGGGGGTGAGCACCACGTCATAGCGGGCGAAGAACCGGGCGTACCGGCGGCGCAGCGGCGCCTCCGCGGCCCGCGCGGCGCTCAGCGCGGGTCCGCGCAGCAGCCGGGCGCTGCGCAGTGCGCCGCGGGTGCGCGGGTCGAGCAGTGTGCGGTCGGGCACCCGCTCGCACCAGTCGGCGACCCCGACGATCCCCCGTGGCACAAAGGCGGGCCCCACCGGCCCGTACGGCAGGTCGGACTCGGTGACCTCATGGCCCAGCCGGGCGAGTGTCTCGGCCAGCCGGACCACCGCGGCCCGCACCGCCGGGTCCAGTGGCTTGCGGGTGAAGGTGAACGGCGGGCGGAGCGCCAGCGCGATCCGCAGCCGGCCGGGTTCGCGGCCCGCTGCGGGCAGCACCCGCAGCGGGTCGGGCCGGTGCAGATCGGCGGCATGGCTGCCCGCGGCGGCGTCCAGCAGCAGGGCGGCGTCGGCGACGGTGCGGGCCAGCGGACCGAGGCCGGTGAGCCCGTGGAAGGACTCGGCCTCCGGCCAGGCGGAGATCCGGCCGCGCTGCGGTTTGATGCCGACCAGATGGGTCCAGGCGGCGGGGATGCGCACCGACCCGGCTCCGTCGGACCCCAGCGCGGCGGCCACCACCCCCGCGGCGACGGCGGCCGCCGCGCCACCGGAGGAGCCACCGGGAGTGTGCTGGGGGTTCCAGGGGTTGCGGGTCTCGCCGAAGGCGGGGCCCTCGGTGAACGGCCACTGGCCGACCTCGGGGGTGTTGGTCTTGCCGACGACCACCGCCCCGGCGACCCGGAGCCGGCGTACGGCCTCCGCATCGGCCTGCCGTACGGGGAAGACACCGGGGCAGCCGAATGCGGTGGGCTCGCCCGCCACATCGGTGTCGTCCTTGACCGCGATCGGCACGCCCAGCAGCGGTGCCCGCTCCCCGGTGGCCAGCCGCCGGTCGGCTGCGTCCGCCTCGGCCAGGGCGGCCTCGGTCCGCACCCGGCGGAAGGCGTTGAGCGCCGGCTGGGTGGCCTCGATGCGCCGCAGTGCCTCCTCGACCAGTGCTCGGGAGGAGGTGCGGCCTTCGGCCAGGGCGCGGGCCTGGTCCGCCAGGCCGTCGTGGTGGGTGGGACCGGACACCATGGGACCCCCGTCTCGGGTACTGTTCGTTCGAACGAACAGTACCCGTGGCAGGCCTGACCGCACACCACCGACCGGGAGTCGGGGCCTGCGGGTGCGCTCAGCCGGCGTACGGGGCCATCGCGGCCGCCGTCATCCCGCTGCCCAGGTAGCCGCCGAGGGTGTGGAAGTCCAGCCGCCCCACATAGGCCTCGGCGTGCTGGTCCACGGGGAACCGGTCGCCCAGGCGGCGGGGGAGGGCGACCAGGTCGCCGGGGTCGGCGAGGTTCACCCAGCGGGCCACACCGGGCGGACGGGCGCCCCGGCCGGCCAGCGGCTCGGGGTCCAGCGCCTCAAAGACCGCGCCGGGCAGGCCCAGCGGGGACCCCAGGGTGACCAGCAGCTCCGGGGCCAGCTCCGGGTGGGCGTGCAGGGTCTCGTAGGTGACGACCGAGCCCAGCGAGTGGGCCAGCACCACCCTGGGGCGGTGCTGCGCCAGCGCCTCGGCGACGCAGTCCCGGGCGCGCTGCCGCCGCCCCGGGTGGCTGAGGTAGACGTACACCTCGCGGGCGAAGGCCACCACCACCCGCCCCAGGGTCTGCGCCGCCACCCCCCGCCTGGCGGCCAGCCAGTCCAGGGCCTGCCGCAGCGGCATGGTCACCGGGCCCTGCGGCTGCGTCGGTGCCGGAACGCCCGCGGCGGTCAGCAGCGCTGCGGCGACGAGTTTCTGATTATCCGTCAGTGAGCTCAGGGCATCGTCGCCAGGCCCCTGCGCCTGGGGTTCGGCCAGCCGATGGGCGTAGTACGCGGCCGCCAGCCTGGGCACGGGCTGCCCGGTGAGACCGGCGGCGGCGTAGCCGGCTGCCAGCCTCGGCTGCCACTGCCCGGCCAGCAGGGCGGCGGCGTCCTGCGGGGAGCCGGCCTGGTGGTTGCCGATGCCGTGGACCGCGAGGACCGGCGGTGCATCCGTCATACGTGCCTCCAGGGCGAGTCGGGAGTACTGGTCCAGGCGAGGAACGCGGTCTCCGGGCCGAAGCCCGCCAGCAGTCCGCTGTCGCACAGCGCCAGCGCGCCGACGGGCAGCGGAAGGGTCAGCAGGGTCACGGCGGCGGTATCCAGGGTGAGGTCCCACAGCTGGACGGTGCCCTCCTCGCCGCCCGCCGCGACGCGCAGCCCGCCCCGGGCCGTGCGGGCGGTGGTGAGCACGGTGACCGGTCCGCGGTGGCCGGTGAGGGTGTGGCGCAGGCTGCCGTCGGCCAGATCCCACACCCGTACCGTCCCGTCGGCACCCGCGCTGAGGACATGCGGCCGTCCGGCGAGGTCGTCGGTGGTGAGGACGGTGACCGGTCCGCGGTGGCCGGTGAGGGTGTGGCGCAGGCTGCCGTCGGTGAGGTCCCAGACCCGCACCGTGCCGTACTGGCCGGCGGTGACGGCGCAGGGACGGCTGGACCGCACGGGGGTGGCCACCGCCGTCAGCCACTCCCCGCCGCTGTCCAGGGTGCGGCGCAGGGTGCCGTCGGTGAGGTCCCAGACCAGGGCGATGCCCCGCTCGTCGGCGGTGACGGCCTGGGCGCGGCCGTCGACACGGGCTACCGCGGCGGCCGTGACCGGGGCGCGATGGGCGTCGAAGGTGTGGCGCAGACCGCCCCCGGTCACATCCCAGAGCTGGACCAGCGGGCCCTGGCCGCCGACCAGGGCATAGGGCCAGCCGGCGATCCGGGCCAGTGCCAGCACCGGCTGCGCGGAACCCATCAGGGTCTGGCACTCGCTGCCGTCGGCGAGGTCCCACACCCGTACCGTGGCGTCCTGCCCCGCGGTGACGGCGTACGGCCGGCCGCCGAGGGCGTCACCAGCGGTGAAGGCCAGGGCGGTGAAGGCCAGGGCGGTGACCGGTCCGCGGTGGCCGGTGAGGGTGTGCACCGAGGTGCCGTCGCCGAGATCGCGCACCCGTACCGTCCCGTCCGCCCCGGTGGTGACGGCGCAGGGGCGGTCCCCGACCCGGACGACGGCGGCCGCGGTGACCGGACCGCCGTGGGCGGGCAGCGCGGACGGCGGGGGAGAGGGGTGCCGTCGGTGAGATCCCAGACCCGGGCTGTGCCGTCCCGTCCGGCGGTGACGGCGTGCGGGCGCCCGTCGACCGGGGCGATCACCGCGGCCTCGACCGGGCCCTGATGGCCGGTGAGGGTGTGGCGCAGGGTGCCGTCGGTGAGGTCCCACACCCGTACGGTGCCGTCATGGCCGCCCGTGACGGCATGCGGCAGGCCGTCGATCGCGGTGACTGCGGCCGCGGCGACCAGGCCGCGGTGGCCCGCGAGGGTGTGCCGCAGGGTGCCGTCGGTGAGGTCCCAGACCCGTACCGTGCCGTGGTCGTCGGTCGCCAGCGCACACGGCCGCCCCCGGACCTCGGCGGTGGCCACGGTGGTGACCCAGCCGCTGCCGCCCTCCAGCGTGTGCCGCAGGGTGCCGTCGGTGAGGTCCCAGACCCGGACCGCGCCGTCGTGGCCCGCGCTGACCGCGTACGGCCGCCCGCCCACCCCGGCTGTGGCCAGGCCCAGCACCCGGCCGCCGTGCCCGTGGCAGACCCGGCGGGCCGCGCCGGCGGCGGGGTCCCAGAGCCTTACGGTGCCGTCGTGCCCGGCGGTGACCAGCTGGGGACGGCCGTCGACCGTGGTCACCGTGACGGCGGTGACCGGCCCTTGATGACCCGTCATGACGCGCTTCGCGACTCCGCCGGCCAGATCCCAGATCCGCAGCGTGCCGTCCCGGCCGGCGGTGGCGGCCAGTGTCAGGCCGGGGAGGGCGGCTGCCGCGGTGACGGGTCCGCGGTGGCCGGTGAGGGTGTGGCGCAGGGTGCCGTCGGTGAGGTCCCACACCCGTACGGTGCCGTCGCGGCCGCCGGTGACCGCATGCGGCAGGCCGCCGACCGCCGTGAAGACGGCGGTGCCCACGGGGCCCGGGCCCCCGGAACCCTGATGGCCGGTGAGGGTGTGGCGCAGGGTGCCGTCGGTGAGGTCCCACACCCCGACGGTGCCGTCGCGACCGCAGGTGACCGCATACGGCCGGCCGCCGACCGAGGTGGCGGCCAGGGCCGCGGGGCCCGCCCCCAGCCCGCCGAGGGTGTGGCGCAACGCCGGATGGGTCAGCCCGTTGGTGGCCCAGCGGGGAGTCGCAGCCGGCGCCGGGCTGCCCGCCACCGGGACGGCGCTGATCGCCTCGGCAAGCGCCCCCTGCCCCCAGCGGGCGGCGTCCACCGCCAGCAGGGCTCTTCGGGCCTGCGGTCCGCGGTGCGGGGCGGACGCGGAGGTGCGCAGCACCGCGGCGTTGCGCACCGCGGCGGGCGCGGCGGCGCGGTGCAGATGAGGGGTGACCGCCTCAGGGCCGCTGTGCACCAGGAAGCCCGGGTCCAGCAGCAGCTCGTCCACGGCCGAGGAGCCGGCCTCCGCCGCATGGTCCATGGCGTGCCGCAGCAGATAGGGCGGCGCCAGCTGCCAGGCGCGCCCCGCGCCTCCGGCGACGCCCAGTGTCTCCAGCAGCCTGCTCAGCACCTCGGGGGCCGTGCCGGGGGAGGAGGCCCGCAGATGGTCGGTGAGGCGCTGGTGGAAGAACCGGTACAGCTGCCGTCCGTCGCGATCGGTGCTGGTGCGCAGATAGAAGGCGGCGGTGTCCAGCGCCTGACGGATGTCCTTGCGCGACGGGGGCTCGGGGGCCGCGCCGCGCCGCACGGTGCGGAACGCCGGGGCGATCGCCCGGACCACGTCGAACGGCATGCCCTCACCATGGCCGTGGGCCACGGCGGAGAGCACCGGGCGCAGCCAGGGGCTGTCCGCGGTGAGGGTGTCCAGGTGCAGCTCCAGCATCCCGGGCAGGTCCGCCGGCAGCAGCGCCACCGCCTCCTCGGGTGCCAGCGGATGACCCAGCGCGGCCAGATGGTCGGCGAACAGCCCCGCCATCAGGAAGCCCCCGCTGTCGGCGGAGCCGGCGAGCTGCTGGGCCAGCGCGGCCGACACCCGCCGCCCGGTGTCCCCGGTCGCATAGCCGGGCGCGGTCCACAGCAGCTCCTCCACATAGCCGGCGAGCTCCCGTTCCAGCCGGTCCCTGGGCATCGTGTCCAGGTCGAGCGGCCCGCCGTACTCGCGGGCGGCGGCGAAGAGCGCCGGGAAACGGCTCAGCCAGGGCCGGGTCGCCACCGCGACCCGGCACAGCGGCCCGGCGGCGACCAGCGGCAGCAGCACCCGGTCCAGCAGTTCCTCGGGCCGCTCGGCCTCGTCCAGGGCGTCGACCACCACCACGGCCCGCTGCTGTCTGCGGTCCAGCCGGTCCAGCAGCGCGGCGGTGCTCCAGCCGCCCGCCGGTGCGGCGCCCAGGCCCAGTTGGCGGGCGACCGACTCCAGCACCTGCCGGGGGGTGCGGCGCCGGGCGTGCACCGCGGCCAGCCGAGGGTGCTCCCGCGGCCGCTCGCGCAGCGGGATACGGCTGCGCACCGTGCCGGTGACCTCCCGCAGTTGGGGATGGGTCAGGCAGACGGTCACGCCGAGCAGGGCCGACTTGCCGGTGCCGGGGCCGCCGGTCACCACCAGCAGCGGCGGTTCGGTGTCCGTGGAGTCGTCCAGCCAGGCGGAGAGGCGGGCCCGCTCCGGCTCCCGGCCGGTGAACAGGCATCCGGTGAGCGACTGCCCGCCGACCGGCCGCCCCGAGGCGCGGGAGAGGAAGTGCATGGGATCGAGACCGGGGTCGGCCTCGGTGGCGAACTGCCACAGCGCCCGCTCCACCCGCCCGTGCAGCCGCGCCACCGGGTCGTCGGAGTGCGCGGGGTTGGGGAAGAACGGCGGGGGTTCGGCGGTGGCCTCGGTCCGCGAGGTGCGCACCACGGTCTGGGCCAAGCTGCCGCTCCGGCCAGCGGTGTGACGGCGCGCCAGCTCTCGGTCGATCTCCTCGGCCAGGGTCTCCACGGGGACATGGGACAGCAGCGGCGACACATCCAGCCACCCCTCGCGCAACCGGTCCAGCACGGCGGCGGTGGCGCGGGTGAACCGTGCCGCGTAGGCCCGCTGGTCCTCCGCGGCCGCGGCGACCACCCAGGCCTTGCGCTGCCGGGTCTGCACCTGCTGGGCCAGCTGGTGCACCACGGCGCGGCCGGCCCCGCAGACGTCCAGCAGCAGCAGCGTGGGGGCGGCGTCGGGGCTGTCCTCCAGGTCGTCCAGCCAGCGGTGGACCCCGAGGGCGGTCTCCGGCAGCCGCCCCGGGTCGGTCCCCGGCACCGGGACATAGAGCGTGCTGCGGGCGGAGGCGGTCACTCCGTGACCGGTGACATGGACCACCAGGGCCTGCCCGGCAGGGCCCTGCAGCGCGGCCCGCCAGGCTGCGGAGACCTCGTCCAGGCCGCGGTCCAGCAGCGGTCCGGTACCGTGCAGGGAGACCCCGGGGAGGCGGGTGAGCACCCGCGCCAGCTCGCCCACGGCGGAGGCCACCGACGGCAGGTCGGCGAAGCCGGGCGCCGCGGTGCTGCCGGGGTCCCACTCGCCCGCGGGCGTCGTGTGGAACGTCCCGCACCCCACCACCAGTGCTCGCGTCACCAGGCCCCCGTGTCCGCCGCAGGACTTGTGATCCTACCCGTCCGGCCGTCGCCGGTGGAGCCGTGAGATCCCGCCGGGGCCGGGACCGGCTTCCGGACAGCGGGGTTGACGGCAGGCCAACCACCGATGGCGTTCTGGTCGGGTCCCGGACAATGTGCTTCCCTTGACAGGGAGCCATGTGCGCCGGCTCCGCATGTCGTCGTTGCGGACCCGGGTGATCACCCCTCCGGGGTTCGCGGCGCAGCTGAGATTCGGGGGCTGGAAGCCGATGCAGACGTCGCAGTCCGACGTGCCGTCCGAGATCACCGACCTGACCAGGGTTGCCTTGGCGGACCTGGAGGAGTTGCCCGACTCGGTGCTCGCCGCGTCGTTGCGCAGGATCCTCAGGGACGCGAGTGATCCGCGATCGCCCGTGGCGTCTTTCCATTCCGCGATGGCCGATTGAGCACGGGGGCGGGCAGATGGCCGCGGTGGCGCCGTTCCGGGAGTTCGTGATCAAACTTCACGGGCTCTGCAATATCGCCTGCGACCATTGCTACGTCTACGAACTGCGCGACCGGGGCTGGGAGTCCAGACCGGCCGTGATGGCCGACCCGACGATCGACCGGGTGGCCGTGCGGATCGCTGAGCACGCTCGCCGCCACCGGCTGCCCGAGGTGTCCGCCGTGCTGCACGGCGGGGAGCCGCTGATGGCCGGCCGGGCGAAGGCCGAGCGACTGGCCCGCGCGCTGCGCCGCGAGGTGGACCCGGAAACCCGGATCGGCTTCACCGTGCAGACCAACGGCACCCTGCTGAACGACGCCTGGCTGGAACTCGGCCACCGGTACGGCATGGGCATCGGGGTCAGCCTGGACGGCGACCGGGCCGCCAACGACCGGCACCGCCGCCGGGCCGACGGGCGCAGCAGCCATCCGGCCGTGGAGCGCGGGCTGCGCCTGCTGCGCCGGCCCGAGCACCGGAACCGCTATGCGGGCCTGCTGTGCACGGTGGACCTGGACAATCCGCCGGTGGCCACCTATGAGGCGCTGCTCGCCCAGGAGCCGCCCCGGATCGACTTCCTGCTGCCGCACGCCACCTGGCAGCACCCGCCACCCGGGCACGATCCCGAGCGCGCCCCCTACGCGGCCTGGCTGCTGGCGGTCTTCGACCGGTGGTACCGCTCCTCGTCCCCACCGGAGACCAGGGTGCGGCTCTTCGAGGACCTGATCGATCTCTCCCTGGGCGGCGCGCCGGGCTCGGAGGCCGTCGGCGGGGCGGCCGCAGGCTTCACCGTGGTCGAGACCGACGGGTCGATCCACCTCGCCGACGCCTATCGGGCTGTCCATGACGGGGCATCAGCAACCGGGATGGACGTCTTCACCCATGACTTCGACACCGTCGCCCGCTCACCCCGGGTCACCGAGGCGCGGGGAGGCCGGGACGCCCTGGCTGCGCAGTGCCGTCAGTGCTCCGTGGTCGGGCTGTGCGGCGGCGGATTCCGGGCGCATCGTTACCGTCCCGAGAATGCCTTCGACAATCCGAGTGTGTACTGTTCGGATCTCATGAGGGTGGCTGAGCACATCAGGCATCGGGTGCATGCCGATGTCCGGGAACTCCTCGGGGGGCCACGGTGATCGGGGTCGGGGAGGTCCACCGGCTGACGGTGGATGACTTCGAGCGGCTGGCGTCCGCGCGGCCCGGTGCCGCTGCACTGGATGTGCTGCGCCGCAGCCAGTTCAGCCGCCGCCTGCTGACCCTGCGCTCGGTCGCCGCCCTCGGGCGGGAACGGTTCCCCGTGCAGTGGCGTGCCGCCGGTGCCGAGCCGGCCTGGGAGCTGCTGGAGGCGGTGGACCGCACGGAGCGCCGCGCCCTGGAAGCGGTTCTGATGCACCCTCCGGTGGGTGTCCTGCTGGCCCGCTGTCTGCGCCGGCTGACCGGCCAGCCGCAGGACGGCTCCGATCTCGAGCGGGATCTCGCCCGGCTCGGCGCACTGGCGGTCGGCGCGGCGCTCCGCGCCCGCTTACCGGTCTCGCTCCGACTGCCCGTCCACGGGGACCGGCTTGCGCTGCCCGGTTGGGGGGTGGCCCGGCTTCCGTCCGGCACTTCCGCGGTCCGCGTCGAAGGTGCGGTCCTCAGCGCGCCCGGCTTCAGCGCAGAACCCCGCACCCCCGGTGCCGTCGACCCGCCCGCGGGCGCACCGGGCTGGCTGCCGCTGCGGGCCCTGGCCCTGCCGCCCTCCGCCGCGGCATCCGACCTCCCGGCTCTGCGGCTCACCCTCGAGGACGGCGATCCCGACCGGCACAACCCCGGTGCGCGCAGTGCACCGCGACTGACGACACATCAACTCGGGGAGTGGGAGGACTCGCTCGGGGGTGCCTGGGAGCTGCTCACCGAGCACTTCCCGGACCGTGCGACCGTCTGCGCCGCACTCTGCACCTGCGTCGTCCCACTGACACCGCCGCCCGGAGGCTGGGCCAGCTCCGCCTCCCGTGAGGCGTTCGGTGCCATCTGGCTCTCCCCGACCAACGACACCGCCCGCCTGGCCGAGGCGCTGGTGCACGAGGTCAGCCATGTCGTCCTGGGTGCCCTCGGCGACATGGTGGACCTCCATGACCCCGACCACGCCGACAGCTACACCGTCGGCTGGCGATCGGACCCCCGGCCGCTGGGAGCGGTGCTCCAGGGCACCTATGCGCATGTCGCACGGCTGGCGTTCTGGGACCGCTACCGCCGGGTCGCCCGGACCGCCGAGGCCGACCGTGCGGAGCGGCACCACCGTCTGCTGCGCGGCCAGGTGCTGGACGCGCTGGAGCTGCTCGACGGCTGCACCGGGCTGACCGCGCTCGGCCGCCGGTTCTGCGACCGAATGGCGGCCGGGGTGATGCCACGGCCGGGGCATATGACACCGAGATACTCGAACGGGTGATGGGCGGCATGGGTGGAGAGCTGAGTCCTTCCGGGTTATTCCACGTGTCGAAACGCACACCGCTGGGGTATGCATCGCAACCGCATCGTGTGGTGGCCGAAGGCAGGGACGCGTTGTGCTTGGAGAGTCCGCGATGACCGTCGAAGGCGCCCCGCGCGGCGCCCGGCTCTGCCAGAGTTGTGCACGTCCGTACGCCCGGTGGCGGCCCCTGAACGCCATCCGGTCCGTGGCCGGACACCAAGGGAGTCCGTCGGCAGCGCGGACGTCGCCGAGCTGGGAGTCGCCGTGAAGCGCTACCTGTTCTTCCTGAGCCACGTCAGGGGGGCGGACGAGGAGTGGGTCGCAACGTTCTTCCGCGACCTGTGCTCCGCGGTGGCCGCGCGCACCGGACTCAGTCCGGGCACGGTCGGAGTGCGCGGTGACGCGGCCTCCCGTGAGCCGGCGCTGGACCTGATGCGGCAGGCCGGAGTGCTCATCGCGCTGCGCACCCCCCAGTACGCCACCCGCAGCTACTGCGCCGCCGAGTGGGAGTTCTTCCGGCAGCGGCGCGAGGTCTACTGGTCGCGCACCGGCCGCCCGGCCGACGCCATCATCCCGGTGACCTGGGTGCCGCCCGCCGCCGGCGCCAAGGCGGCACCGCCGTGGCCGGACCCCCTGCGGGTCGGTGCCCCGGCGTACGAGCGCGACGGACTGCTCCACCTGCTGCGCCTCGGCTCCCGCTACCGGGACGTCTACCAAAAGGTGATCCAGAGCCTGGTGGACCGGCTCGCGGTGGCCCAGAAGGACCTGCCGGACCTGCCGGGATTCACCTTCAACGGAAGCGCCGCGGCAGCCTCCGCGCCGGCCGCCGGCGGCCGGACGCCGGTCGACGTGGTGGTGGCGTCCGCGGCCTCCGACGAGCTTCCGGCCGAGCGGCATTCCCGGGAGTTCTACGGCTCCTCCCCGCTCGACTGGTCCCCGTACAGCCCCGAGCGGCCCCGCTCCCTGGTCAGCCTGGTCGAGGAGACCGCCGCCGACCTGGACTTCCCCTCCCGGGTGGTGCCGCTGGACGGCACCACGGGCGGCCCGACCGCCCTGACGGAGGCGCGTGAGCGCTTTGTGGTGCTGCTGGTCGACGCCTGGACGGCGACGCTGCGCCGGCAGCAACGGCTGCTGGCCGAGCTCGACGACCGCCCACCCGGCTCCACCGCGGTACTGGAGCCCCGCAGCAGCGGCGACCTGGAGTCGGCCGAACACGCCCGGGTCCTGGACCAGGCCCTGGACCAGGCGCTTCCCCGGTTCCGGCAGGCGGGCATCGCGGATCAGCTGCGGCGCTGGCACCTGCCCGATGCCGAGCAGTTCACCACGGCGCTGCGCAGAGCACTGGTGGCAGCGCAGAACGACGCCATGAAAATCCCCCCCGACGATCAGCCCGCCGACGTCCCGGCAGGCAGCTTCGACTCGTTCCCCCAGCTCGGAAGGTTCTCCTCATGACGCAGCGCTCGGGCACCTCAGGAGGCAGCGGGCCGGGCACCGTGGTGACCTTCTACTCCTTCAAGGGAGGCACCGGCCGGACCATGGCGCTGGCCAATGTGGCCTGGATCCTGGCCTCCAACGGCAAGCGT
Organism: Peterkaempfera podocarpi; assembly: GCF_042466665.1. Classification (GTDB taxonomy): domain Bacteria; phylum Actinomycetota; class Actinomycetes; order Streptomycetales; family Streptomycetaceae; genus Peterkaempfera; species Peterkaempfera podocarpi. The sequence continues at coordinate 2,183,280 of NZ_CP162102.1, read as the reverse complement.
GTCCTCACCATGGACTGGGACCTGGAGGCACCCGGCCTCTACCGCTACTTCTTCCCCTTCCTCGGCGACCCCGCGCTGGACTCCACCCCCGGGGTGATCGACCTCGTCCGGGACTTCGACGCCCTCACCCCGCGGCCGCCCGCCGAGCGCTACCACGAGTACGCCCGCGTGGAGCGCTATGCCTCCTCGCTGCGCTGGGACTTCCCTGAGGGCGGCTACATCGACTTCGTCTCCCCGGGCCGCCAGACGCCGGAGTACTCACAGGCCGTCAACACCTATGACTGGCGCGGCTTCCACGAGCGCCGCGGCGGCTCCGCCTTCCTGGACGCGCTCCGCCACGACATGCGGGAGAACTACGACTACGCGCTGATCGACAGCCGCACCGGGTACAGCGACACCTCCGGCATCACCACCCTGCAACTGCCCGACGTCCTGGTGAACTGCTTCACCTTCAACACCCAGGCGATCAAGGGCACCGCCGGCATCGCCCGCGACGTCCAGCGCCAGGCGCCCAAGGTCCGTATCCTCCCGGTGCCGATGCGGGTGGAGGACGCCGAGCAGGGCAAGCTGGAGGTCAGCCGGGACCACGCGCGCGAGCAGTTCCGCGAGGTGCTCCAGCAGGACCTCACCGAGGCCGAGCAGGAGCACTACTGGGGCGATGTGGAGATCCCCTACAAGCCCTTCTACGCCTACGAGGAGATCCTGGCCACCGTCGGCGACCGGCCCCGCCAGGAGAACACCCTGCTGTCCGCGTACGAGCGTCTCACCTCGGTGATCACCGAGGGCGAGGTCACCGCGCTGCGGCCGATCGTCGAGGACCAGCGCAGGCGGCTGCTGAGCCGCTTCGAGCGGGTGAAGATCAGCGGACTGGGCCACCGCACCCGAGTGCGCATCGACTTCGCCGTCCGCGACCGGATGTGGGCCGAGTGGATGTCGGCGCAGCTGGCCGCGGCCGGGGTCACCGTGGAGCTGCGCGGCAGCTCCCCGTCCTTCGCCTATGTGGCGGCGCCTCCCGAGTCCTCCGAGGTGCCGGAGACGGTGATCTGCCTGCTGTCTCCCGACTTCCGCACCACCCCGCTGCTGGACGAGATCCGCAGGCTGATCAACGCCGGTCCCGGCGCGAAGCGGGTGGTGAGCGTCTGCCCGGTCGAGTACGTCGTCGACTCCGAGCTGGCCCAGCTGCCCAATGTCTCGTTCGCCGGCAAGCAGGCCGAGGCCGCTCGCCAGGAGCTGTTCGCCCTGGTCGGCCTCAGCATCCCGGAGGAGCCGCCGGCCGAGGGCGTGCGCTACCCCGGCCGCGCCCGCACCGCGCAGAAGTCGCCGCCGCGCAATGACTCCTTCACCGGTCGCGACGACGTCCTGGAAGAGGTCCGCAGCAGGCTCGGCACCACCGCACTCCAGGTGGAGACCCGTGCCGGACTGGCCGGGCTCTACGGTCTGGGCGGCATGGGCAAGACCCAGATCGCCCTGGAGTACGTCCACCGCTACGGCGCCCAGTACGACGTGGTCTGGTGGGTGGAGGCCGACCAGCTCACCACCGTCCCCCGCACCATCGCCGAACTCGGCGACCGGCTCGGCGTCCCGGGAGACTCCGTCGCCGAGCGGGCCCAGAGCACCCTCGACCAGCTGCAGTCCGGCGAGCACGGCCGCTTCCTGCTGGTCTTCGACAACGTCAGCGACATCGACGGGCAGATCGACCTGGACGGCGCCGGAGTGGTGGCGCTCCAGGACTACCTGCCGAGCCGCGGCCCCGGCCATGTGATCATCACGTCCCGGCGCTCCGACACGGTCGAGCTCCAGGACGCCGTCCACATCGACACCTTCTCCCGCAACGAGAGCATCGCCCTCTTCCGGCGGCGGCTGCGGACCATCACCGAGGCCGACGCCTCCCGGGTGGCCGAGGCGCTGGGCGACCTGCCGATGGCGGTCGAGCTGGCCTCGGCCTGGCTGCGTACCACCGTGATGCCGGTGGACACCTACCTCCAACTGCTCCAGGACCAGGGCAGCCGGGCACTGAGCGATGTCGGCACCGCCGCCCAGCAGGCCAGCTTCACCGCGGCCTGGCAGCTCTCCTTCGACCGGCTGCGGCAGGAGAGCCCGGCGGCGGCCCGGATGCTGGAGGTGTGCTCCTTCCTCTCCCCGGAGCCCATCGCCGCCTCGCTGCTCTACAGCTCCGCGATGCGCGAGTACCTCGCCGAACTCGACCCCGAGGTCGGCAACTCGATGATGGTCGGCCACAGCATCGGCGCCCTCAACCGCTATGCGCTGGTGCGCAACGACCGCTTCACCGAATCGATCCAGGTGCACCGGCTGCTCCAGTCGACGGTCCGCGAGTGGCTGTCGGCCGATCCGGAGAAGTACGCGGAGACCAGGCGGCAGGCCCACCGGGTGCTGGCCGCCGTGCACGCCTCGCTGTCCGGCATCCGCGACGAGAACAGCAGTGAGGCCCGCAGGCGCTACGCTGAACTGTGGCCGCACCTGGAGCCGTCCGGCGCGGCCGAGAGCGACGACCCCAACGTCCGCAACTGGATCACCGAGCAGGTTCGGCACACCTGGCTGATCAGCGACCATTTCGCTGCGGTCGCCCTGGGCTCCAGGGTGCTGGCGGTCTGGCGGCAGCACTTCGGCGACGATGTGCTCACCATGCGGCTCGCCGCCCAGCTCGCCAACCCGCTGCGCTCGCTGGCCGAGTACCGGCGGGCGCTGGACCTCGATGAGAAGACCCTGGCGCTGCAACGGGCCCACCATGGCGCCGACCACCCCTTCACCCTGGTCACGGCCCGCAACTACGGCGCCGACCTGCGCGGTCTCGGCCGCTACAAGGCCGCCTACGAATCGGACCGGGACACCTACGACCGCTGTGTGCGGCTCTTCGGCCCGGAGCACGAGGACACCTTCAAGGCGGCCAACAACCTGGCCCTGTCGCTCAACGCGGTCGGCAGGCCGGGCGAGGCGCTGGCGCTGCACGAGGACACCTATCGGCGCCGCCGCCAGGTGACCGGGCTGAAGCATGTGCTCACCTGGTCCATCGCGGTCAACATGGCGCAGGGCATGCGGGACATGGGCCGCTACCGGGAGTCGCTGGTGGTCCTGCTGGAGACCCGCGAGCGTCTGGTGGAACTGGTCGGTGAGGGCGCTCCCGACGTGTTGCGGGCCGACCGGTCGCTGGCGGTGTCCCGTCGGCGCACCGGGGAGTTCGATGCGGCGCTGGCCCTCAGCCGCGACACCTGGGCCGCCTACCGGGAGCGGTTCGGTGACCTCCACCCCGACACCCTGGCCTGCATGACCAATCTGGCCTGCGACCTGTACTACAGCAACGGCGACGCCGCGGTCTTCGAGGAGGCACGCAGGCTCGGCGAGCAGGTGCACCAGCGCTACCAGGAGATCCTGAGCGAGGAGCACCCCTTCACCCTCGCCGCGGCATCCAACCTCTCGCTCTTCCTGAGGGGATGCCAGGAGCCCGCGGCAGCACTGGACCTGGCCACTTCGGCGCTCTCCAAGCTGGAGCGGCAGCTCGGTGCCGTGCACCCGGCGACCGCTGTCTGCCGGTCGTCCCGCTCGGGAGCGCTGTCGGTGCTCGGGAGGCACGACGAGGCAGTGGCGGAGGACGTCGCCGTGGTCGAGGCCTTCCACCAGCTCTTCGGCCCGGACCACCCCCGGGTGCTCGCCGCCGAGTACGACCTGGCGCTGCAGCGGAGCTTCGCCGGGATCGAGACGGCGGAGCGGGACATGCGGGCGGCCTCCCAGAGGCTGCAGCAACTGTCGCCGGAGTCACCGATCCGACGCGACGCCGAGGCCGGACGCCGGGTCGACTTCGACCTGGAGATGCCCCCGTGACCGAGCCCGGCAGCTGCCGGACGCGCCCCGGGCGGACCGCCGCCCGGGGCGTCAGACCGGCTGCTGGGGGGCCCGCGGCGCATAGCGGCGGATGAACGACCGGATCGTCCGGTTGAGTTCCTCCTCGCCCTCCCGGGAGAGCCCGGCCAGGACGCGATCGGTACCGACACCCTCGTGCAGTCCCTCGTCGACCACGAAGAGGAAGAGCAGTCCCACCGGGAAACGCGCCGTCAGCCGGGTCACCAGCCCGGGGTCGGGCAGGTGCGGCACGATGACCACCACGGGGCCGAAGTCCTCCTCGTGCTCCCGCAGGCTCTCGTCGTCGTCCAGCCCGCGTTCCCGCAGCTCCTCCTCCACCCCCTCCACCAGGCTCGTCATGGGCCCGGTGGCCGCGGTCACGGGGACCACGAAGTGCTCCCAGGGGAGCGGGTCCTCACTGGCCCGGTGCACATAGCGGCGTGCCGTCTCGGTGCCCGCCGCCACCAGCACCGCGAACCGCGGCTCCTCCCAGTGCACGATCGTGTTGATCCGCTCCGCGGCGGCCGCCGGTATCCGTGCGTGGATCAGGCTGAGCTCGATCACCTCCCGCGACGGCTCGGCCCCGGGCAGCGGCAGCAGCCGCACCAGGGCGCCGCGCAACGGGTCGGCCTCCCGGACGCTGGGACGCTCGGTCAGCAGGCCCTCCGCCAACCGCTGGCGGAGCAGCCCGGGCAGCGGGGCCGGCGGCAGCCGCAGATGTTCGGCCGCCTGTCGCAGCCGGTGGTCGTCCACCGACTCCAGCCGGTGTGCCACGTACTGCTGCACCCGGGCACCGTTCATCCCCGCCCGCAGCAGCTCCAGTTGCGGGCCGAGCTCCCGGCGGACCTCCTCCTCGTCGGTGCCGGTGTTCCAGGCGACCAGCTGCCGCCGGGTCGGGCTGAGCGAACCCAGCCGGCCGTTCTCCAGCTCGTCCCGGCTCACCTCGGGCAGCGTCACGATCATGATCGGGAAATCCCCGGAGCGATGCCTGAGCTCCGCCATCGCCAGCTCGTTCTGGACATGCGGTGAGGCCAGTGCGTGTGCGGAGAGGATCAGCAGCAGACCGTGGGCGGACGCCATTCCGTCGGTGATGGCCTGCATCCACTCCTGACCGGCCACCAGGGTCTGCTTGTCCACCACCACCGGCTCGCAGCCCTCGGCCTCCAGCAGCCCCACCATCGCTCGGCGCGCCGGCCAGCAGCTGCAGTCGCAGTCCTCCGGCTCACTGCGACTCAGGAAGATACGCGGACGTGACATGCCACTCCTAGCTGCGTGTCGGGCCCGGACCGCCGTCGGCCAGACCGTGCGCCACGGCGTCGGCCGTGTCCAGGACCCGGAACCAGCGTGCCCTGCCGGGCCGTACCGGTACCTCGAAACGGCCGGATCGGGGATGCAGCACCGACGGCTGAGCCACATCCTCACCGGTGCGGTGCGAGGCTATCTCCAGCAGTGCCGCCTCTCCAGGGCGGCACGGCACCACGGCGGCGGCCGCCCGGTTGGCGGTGTTGGTCAGACAGAGCACCTCCTCGTCACGATGGCGCCGCCGCAGCGCGACGACGTCCCTGCTGCCCGCGTCGACGCTCTCCGCGCCGCCGCGGACCATGGCCAGCTGCTGGGTGCGGATGCTCAGCAGGCCGCGCAACCAGCGGGCGTCCGGGGTGTCGGCGAACAGGTCCGCGGGGACCTCGCGGCAGCCCGGCAGTGCCAGCAGCAGGGCGGTGCGGGTCGCCGGGCGGCGCCCGCCGGGAGGCCGCGCGGGCAGCGACCAGGCTTCGCCGGGGGGCTGGAGCAGCGGCGGGGAGCCGCGGTCGGGGCCCACCGGGACGACGACCAGATGACACTGCGCCAGCGGCCCCGGTGCACTCGGGCCGCCGGATCCGGGCCGCCCCTCCTGCGGGCGGTCGGCGGCGGCCAGCAGCGCCGCCTCCGGAGTGGCATCCACCAGATGCCGCAGATCACCGACCAGCTCCGGCGGCCAGGCGCCGCCCCGCAGCAGCCGTAGGCCGTCGGTGTGGGCCAGCAGGGCGTCGGCGTCCTCCAGGGTGCGGGTCCACACCGCCGCCGGGTCCGTGCCGGGGGGCACCTCCGGCGGGTGGAGGTCCGCGACCAGGCGCAGCCCGGCGGCGGCCGTCCGGCGGGCGAGCCGGGGCAGCAGTCCCTCCTGGTGCAGTCCTCTGCCGTCCACCAGCAGATGGGAGATGCCGGCGCCCCGGGCGGCGCGCAGCAGCTGCGCCGAGTCCTCCCCGTCCAGCGCCTCCACGGCGGTCTCCAGCCCCACCGCGTCCCGCAGCCAGTCCGGGCCGCCCCCGTTGCGCAGGGCGGGCGCCGGATCGGGGGCGGCGACATGGGTGCGGCCGTCCTCGGAGCGGATCTCCAGCGGGCCGCCTGCGCCGGTCAGCAGCAGCCCGCCGCTCTCCAGCGCGGACAACTCCCGCACCCCGAAGGGCAGCGGCCGGGTGCCGGGCTCCGGTGCCGTGCCCGACCCGGTGTCGAACCCGGTCAGCTGTGGGCCGCCGTCGGCCGCCCACAGCCGGCCTCCGCCGGGCGCAAGGGCCAGGCCGGTGGCGGGCCTCGGCAGCGGGCCTGTCTCCTGTACGGCGCCGGTGGACGGGTCCCAGATGCGCACCGCGCCGTCCGTCACCGCCCAGCAGATCCGCCCGGACCCCGGGTCACCGGTCAGCGCGGTCACCGGGCCGCCGGGTTCGCCGCTGAACTCCCGCCGGGGCGCCGCGGCGGTGCCGCAGTGCCAGATGTGGACCCGGCCGGTGGTATCGGCGGCGGCCAGCCGCGCGGTGGCACCCGAGCACCACAGCCGTACCAGCTCGGCCGGATGGTCCAGCACGGTGGCGGGACCGCCGCCCTCGGGGTGCAGCAGCAGCCGCGATCCCGCCATGGTGCAGAGCACCGGGCCGGAGTCCGTGCCCAGCCAGCCGAGCGCGGCGGGCTCCTGCTCCAGGGGGCGTATCGCCACCTGGCTGTCAGCATTCTGACCGACCGTCACGTCATGAACCGTGCCGTCGACCGAGAGCGCGGCACGGGAGCCGTCTGGGGTCACCGCCAGCAGCCGCGGCAGACCCTCGAACTCTGCCGCGGCCCGCCCGCCGCTCTCCAGCCGCAGGACGGTGCGGCCGCCCGAGCCGACCGCCACCGCCCAGTCGTCGCCCCGGCCGCCGTGGGCGCAGAGCAGCACCGAGTCCATCTCCACCCGGGCCCGGGCCACCCGGTCGTCCGGCAGCAGCCGGGCCACCACATCCAGCCGCACAGCGGCCTGCTGGCCGTCGTAGAGGTCCAGCGAGAACAGCTCAGCTCCGGGCAGCGCCCCGCGCAGCGCCAGTCGGGCACGGGCCGCACCGGCCACCGTGCACACCCGGGCGTCCCGGGCCGGCGGGCGGCTCAGCACCACCCCGTCCCCGGTGAGCCGGACGCCCACCGCGACCTGGCCGCGCACCAGCGCCCGCGCCGCGAGCAGCTCCTCGGGGTCGCGGTCGACCGTCATCTCCTGGGGAAGGTCCAGCCCCAGCCGCTCGGCCGCGGCCACCCTCAGCCGCCAGGCGGCCTCGGTGTCGCGGACCGGGCCGGGCAGCCGGGGCAGGAAGTGCAGCAGCCAGCGGCCGACCTCGTCCGCCGACCCGTCCTCCCGCGCCAGTGCCCGTTCAAAGGGCTCCAGCTCCCGGCGTACGGCCTCCGGCGTCAGCTCCTGCTCCCCGGCGGCCGCCCAGAGCAGCCGCTCGAAGGCCCGCACCGCGGGCGGTGCCTGCCGGTGCTGGGCCTCCGTGAAGGCCCGCACCTCGGCCAGTGCGGCCCGGTCGGCGGCGGCCAGCTCCCGGCGCAGCTCGGTGGCGACCGCCGGGTCGAGGACCAGCGCCCGGCTGTCGGCGGCCTCCACCAGCGGGGAGAACCACAGCAGCGCCTCGACGGCCAGCCCGCCGTGCGGCAGGAACATCAGCCGGGCCCGCCGGACCATCTCCGGCTCGGCATGCGCGGCGAGGCAGAGCGCGCGGGCGAGCAGCACCACCTGCGGCTGCTCCTGACGCACCTCGTCGATCAGCTCGGCCGCCTCCCGCCGGGAGCGCACCGCTGTCATCCGCGCGGCCCCCGGTCCCGGAAGCGCCGCGTCTCGGCGTGGGTGAAGCGGATGGAGGTGCGGCGGTCCAGCGGGACCAGCGGCACCGCCCGCCGGATCGGCTGCGGATAGGCGGTCGCCGGAAAGGGCGTCAGACAGGTCACCGGGGCGCCTCCCCGGCGCAGCCGCCGCAGCCAGGGCAGCCACTCCATCGGGGTGGTGGCGGTGCGGTCGGCGAACGGCACCGCGAGTGCGCCCAGGTCGGACAGGAGCAGCACGGGCCGGCCGGGGACCGGCGGCGGCAGCGCCTCCCAGGTGCGGCCGCCGTCGCTGCTGACCCCGCGCCGGAGCAGCAGATCCCGCACCTGCACCCGGTCATGGCGCAGCACCAGCTCAGCCAGCTCGGCCAGCCAGGCCTGGTCGTGCCGGTACGGCTGCATCGCCGTCCCTCGGTCGAGCAGTACCAGCGCGCCCTCCCGGGTGGTGGGGCGGATCCGGCGGGGCGTCCGCATCCCCCGGCGCGGCTCCCGCCCGGCCAGGGCCCTCACCGCCATGCCCACCAGGGCGTGCCGGTCCACCTCCCGGCCCTCCACATCGGTGGATGCGGCGGCCAGCATCACCCCCCGCTGGGTGCGCGGGTCCCACGGCGGGGGAGGGCGGTGTGCGGGCGGCTGGTGCCGCTCCAGCAGCGGCAGCGGGGCGGGGTCGGCCGCTGTGCGGGGGCGGCGGCTGGGGTCGGGGCCGCGCAGGGTGGTCAGCGAGCCGGTGGACGGGCCGCCGGCGGACGCGGGCGGCCCGGCCGTACCGTCCTCGTCCGGCGGGAGGCCGGAGCCCGGCGGGACCGTGGAGCCCGGCGGGCCTCCCCGGCCCGGCGCAGCGGCGCCGGCCGCCGGGCGCCTGGCGGCCCGGCGCTGGCCGCCGGTATCGCGGCGGTCGGGATTGTGGCGGTCGGGACTGTGGCGGTCGGAATCGTGGCGGGGCCGGCTGCCGGCGCCGGGCGGGGAGCCGGTGGCGGAGCCGCCGGGCAGCCTTTCACCGGCCGGGCCGCGGGGGAGCGCCTCGGCCGGTGGCGCGCCGTCGGGCAGCGGCAGGCCCAGCGTACGGGCCAGCGCCCGCAGGCCCTCCGGCGACTCCATCCGGAGCACCCGGGCGGCGGTGAGCAGGTCGCCGAGGTGCACCGGGCCGCGGGTCACGGGCCCTCCTGGGAGGCGAAGCCGGACTTGACCATCGCCAGGTCGGCGACGGCACGCCACAGCGGGGAGTCGGCTCCGACCTGCAGATGCAGACAGGCCCGCAGGGTGTCCAGGTACTCCGCGGTGCTCGCCACACCGGAGCGGTGCTGGGAGAAGGAGTCCAGCAGATGGTCCGCCAGCTCCTCGGCGAGCCGCTGATCGTAGTCGGCGCCCAGGTGCAGCCGCGCCACGTCCAGCAGATGGTCGCGGCCCGGCGGGTCCAGCCGCAGCGCGATGCAGCGGCGCAGAAAGGGGGCGGAGAGCGCACGTTCCTCGTTGGTGGTGACCACCACCAGTGGCCGGGGCATCGCGGGGTCGGCGGTGACGGTGCCGCCGCCCGGCCCCGGGAACCGCAGATCACCCAGCGGTACCAGCAGGGCGTTGGGGAAGTCCGGGTCCGCCTTGTCGATCTCGTCGATCAGCACCACCGCGGGGCGCTCACGCTGCTCCGGCGTCAGAACCGGGTCCCTGGCGGGATCGATCGCCATCCACAGCGGGCCGGGCCGATGGTAGGACTCCGTGTCGGGCCCGCCGAGCCGCCCCCGCCGGGCGTCGCTGAGCTGCCGCAGCATGTCCTCCCGCCAGAGCAGGTCCTGGTCCTCGGTACGGGCGGTGACCACCTCGCAGTAGTAGCGGTAGCCCAGTACCCGGGCGATGTTGGGCGCCAGCGTGGACTTGCCCGAGCCGGGCGGCCCGGAGACCAGCAGCGGCCGGCCGGTGGCCAGGGCGACGTTGACCGCGAGCACGGTGCCCTCGTCGAACACATAGACCTGCTCGTCGGATCCGCCGAGGCCGGTGTCCCCGTCCGCCGGTGTCCCCGGCGCCCCGTCCGGGTCGAACTGCTTGGCATACTCCATCGCGCCCCCGCTCCACCGATGATCCATCCGCTCCCCGCGTCCCCGGGGCCGACTCCCGCAGCGAATGCTCACATCGCCATGGCCTGATCGACAACCCCGCCCTCAGGAGTGCACCCGCACCTCCACCCGCCCGAGGTACCACACCGTGACCGGTGCCCCCTGATGATGGATCAGGTCGAGCCGCCGCAGCCAGCGTGCCTTGCGCAGCGGCTCCAGGTCCGCCGGTGCCGGCCCCGGCGCCAGCTCGGCGAAGACCACCTCGGAGGCGGCCAGCGCGGAGACGTCCCGCAGCCCGGTGCAGCCCCGCACCGCCAGGGTCCGCAGATCGCGGCAGCCGGCCAGGTCGGGGAGCGCGGTCAGCCCGGGGTCGCCGCTGATCACCAGGGTGCGCAGCCCCCGGATCCGGGCCAGCAGCGGTGCCGCGGAGTCGATCGGGCCCTGGCAGTGCACCTCGCCGACGTACGGCAGCCGGGCCAGCGCCGCCAACTCCCGGCGGTTGTGCACCGCGTGGGGGGCGGGGGCCCGCGGTACCACCGCCGCGCGGGCGGGCAGCCGGCGTGCGGGGGAGTGCGCGGGCACATCCGGGTCCGCCGACCGCGCCGCCCGGTCCGCTGCGGACCCGGAGAGCTGGGCCGGGACCAGGACCGAGGGCAGCAGGTCCCGGATGCCCGGTCCGCCCCGGGCCAGCAGCCTCAGTTCGGCCGGTTCCAGCGGGGCCAGTGCGTTGAGCGCCGTACGCAGCCGCTCGGCCACCCGGTCCCCGCAGCCGTCCGCCGCCGCGACCGCCACGGCCGGCAGCAGCGCCCTGCTGCCGGCGGTCCGGTCGACCAGCGCCAGCAGAAAGGCGTCCCGCTGCACGGCCGGGAGCTCCGCCGCGACCAGCAGCACCAGCTCGGCGGCGCCCCGCTGCTCCGGCAGCCCGGCCAGCAGCCGCGCCGCCTCGGCCGCGCCCAGCCCGGCGACCTCGGCAGCGGCCAGGCAGTCCCGCAGCGAGTCATGGGCGAAGGACACCACCCCCGCTCCGGGCTGCCACAGCACCCCGGACCGCTCCGCCAGCGTCTCCAGCTGCTCCCGGCCCTCGGGACGGCGGCCGCCGCCGACCGCCTCGGCGGCGGCCTCCCAGGGCAGCACACCGCCGCCGTCGCGCACCGCGGCGACCGCCAGCCGCCCCGCGGCGGCCCGCAGCGCGCCGTCCCCGGACCGTGCCGACCGGCGGCGGGTCTGCGGCTCCGAGGACTCGCCCTCCCCGGGCAGCCAGACCGCGGAGAGTGCGGCGTCCAGCAGCCGCGCCCGGTCGGGCGGTGTGTCACCGGCGGCCCGGACGGCCGT